>JBCCTV010000159.1:0-7523 GCA_039197915.1 Pseudomonadota bacterium
GATTTCTCAGTATGACGCGCATCTCGAAAGAAAACAATTCTGCCAACTCGGTCAACAAACGTAAATACCGATTGCAAGTATTGCCCTTCATCCATAGGGGCGTCTGTATTTTCAAAACCGGAGCACCACTCTTGTGACGCAATAATTCTTGAAAGAAGAGTTGTGCCAGAACGATGAAGTCCGATAATGAACAAGTACCTAGGGGGGGCATCGGAATAGAACTTAGCAAGATCATTTTTTTGAGCCGGAATATCTGAGCCGGGTTTCAGCATATGGCGCAACTTCTGTTTTTCATTCACGAGGTTAAGGTGTTTCTGCTAGCCAAAGAACCTTAACTTTTAAAAGCACGCTTCTGCGCCCGCCGCGAGGTTGGCTAAGACGGCCTCCATTTTCTCCGTATAGGGCCGGGATTTTTTCGCTGCTTCTTCGGCTTTTCGAAGCTTCGCCGAAGCGACCATCTGCATCGCTTTTGTGATCTTCTGGGTCGATTTCACAGAAGCAATTCGGTTTTTGAGATCTTTTAATGAGGGCATAGCTGATCGCGTTCGGTTAGCCGCAAATGATGCGGGTTATGGTGTTGTTTTCGTCGAGATAGAAATTAATGCGGTCGAGACTATAATCGCGTGTGACAGCATCACCCGGCCTGATAATTCGATGGTTCAGTGCTTCCGCGAGGGCCACCGAGGCAATGTTCTGACCCAAAAATCCAGAAAAAGCCCCTGCGCCGCAGGTGTCTGGGCTGACAACTTGATCGCCGTCAGTCGAACAAGCCGCAAAAAGCAGTACACCCACTAACCCCAATATGCATCGCCATGCGGACCGCGGGCCATGAACTTTAGAAGAAGTCATTATTCCGACGATGCCTCTGTTGGGGGCGCTGACTGCGTCGGCGCGTCTACGACCTCAGCCGCTTTCTTCTTCTTTGGCTTAGGCGGTTTATTTCCCTCGAGGATAAAATACCCGATCCCCGCGGATAGGACTGCGCCGCCTAGCCCCGCAAGCGCAGGCTCAAAGGAAAATCCGGCGATTGGGCGCAAGACAAAAGCGATGCTCCAAACACCAATTCCAAGCCCAAGGGAAATGGCCGCAATCCAACCAATGGCCTTCACGACGCGCTCCTCTGTTGGGCTTTCCTTAAATCTTGCATGAACTCTCGCGGATAGGCGCTCTCAGCAATAACGTCCGCGTGCCGCGCCAGGGCGTCGCCCAAAACACTGACCGCTATTTCAACCTGCGCTTTATAATAGTCTCTCTTCATATTGCCGGATTTGTAGAGGTGGAAAGCTTGTAACGCCTGCCCCAGTATCAAATAGACCAGACGAACTTCTCCGCTCCCGAACTTTTCATTACCATCATTCAGCGCGATATACCGGTCACGCAAATCGCTATCCGTCGCGAGCGCCATACTTAAATCGAACCACTGGCGCTGGTACGCAAGCGTCGCTTGTAGTTTGCCGGACCGCCGCGAATAGAAAAAAGCCACAATGGCGACAATCGTCGTCGCCGCTGCGGTTATCACGTCAAAAACTAGTCCAGCCGTCCCTTCCACTGGGCCCCTCAATTAAACCTCTGGAACGTAAGCACATACTGCTCAAGATCTATAATCTAATTCCGTTAGTAAGCTACAGCAGATCCCTGATTTTGTCTTCATACACTCCTGGTATCGGCGGGCGTGATTTCGACGCGCTAGCACAAATGTAGACGTCGTTACTTGCAAAAAGTCCTGCTCCCTCGGCCGCATGTGGCCGTTTGGATAAAAGTTTTACGTCTCGAAACCCAGCGAGCTCAATCATACGCTGGAGTGCGGATAGCGTTGGTTCCCAGCCTAATAATTTCTTATCGCTTTTGCCCAAGCGCTTGAACTTAGAGTTGGCGCGTCGATTTGAGAGTATTGGATCGTCGCCTCGGGTTATCTGGGAGCTGACGAATATCTGCTCTTTCGTAATATGGGCCAACATGTCCAAAACTAATTGAGGGTGCCGGAGATGGTAAATAAGCCCGTGAAAGATAACGATATCAAAAGTGCCCCACTTATAACAATTGTATATCGTATCGTTTAAGAGCTTTAAGTTTCTAAGTCGGAAATGCTCACGCACAAGCTTTGCTTGCTTCCGAAAAATCCGCACTGGCTCGACGGCGGTTACTTTTGCGCCAGCTCTCACCAAATGAAGTGACAGCCCACCTGCGTTTGACGCAATTTCCAAGACCCGTTTTCCTTCAAGTGGTTCCATGAAGCCTGGCGAGATAATGTCGTATGCGATGCTTTGATCTTGTTTCGCTTTGCTAACAACTCCATTACCGAAATCAATCCGATGATACCACTCGCCCATCGAATCGACTGTTGCCTGATCCAAGCTAGCCATCGATCATAAAAAACTAGGCGAAGTTCTTGGCGAAGGTATCAAGAACTTCGGTCAGCTTCGTTTCGGTCGCCTCGTCGAGTTTTCCGCTGTCGCGAATGGTCGACAATATGTCAGCATGGTCGCCATGGAGCTTGCGAAGCAGTTCCCGTTCAAATTCGCCGACCTTCGCGGTCTCGATTTTGTCGAGATACCCGCGCACGCCTGCAAAAATCACACAGACCTGCTCCTCAACTTGCAAGGGCGAGTACTGGTTTTGCTTCATTAACTCCGTAAGCCGATCACCACGGTTGAGCGTCGCCTGGGTCGCCGCATCAAGGTCCGAACCGAACTGGGCAAAGGCGGCAAGCTCCCGGTACTGAGCGAGCTCGCCCTTAATCTTGCCAGCGACCTGCTTCATGGCTTTGATCTGCGCGGCGGAGCCAACCCGGCTCACCGACAAGCCGACATTCACGGCCGGGCGAACGCCCTGGTAGAATAGATCCGTCTCCAGAAAGATCTGACCATCTGTAATGGAGATCACGTTTGTCGGAATGTAAGCAGAAACATCGTTCGCCTGGGTCTCAATGATCGGCAGCGCGGTCAACGACCCGGATCCATGACCCTCGTTGAGCTTCGCCGCACGCTCGAGCAAGCGCGAGTGCAAGTAAAAGACGTCGCCCGGATAGGCTTCGCGCCCAGGGGGGCGACGCAGGAGCAAAGACATTTGCCGATAGGAAACCGCTTGCTTCGACAAATCATCATAGATGATCAGCGAGTGCATGCCGTTGTCGCGGAAATATTCGCCCATGGCGCAGCCGGCGAACGGCGCCAGGAATTGGAGCGGGGCCGGCTCTGAAGCGGTCGCGGCGACAACAATCGAGTAATCGAGCGCGCCGTTGTCTTCCAAGGTCTTCACGACCTGAGCCACTGTCGATCGCTTTTGTCCGACCGCAACATAAACGCAGTAAAGCTTTTTGCTTTCGTCGTCGCCGGCGTTCACGTCTTTTTGGTTCAAAATAGCATCAATACAGATCGCTGTTTTGCCAGTCTGACGGTCGCCAATGACAAGTTCGCGCTGCCCCCTGCCGATCGGGATCATTGCATCAATCGCTTTAATGCCCGTTTGAACCGGTTCGTGCACAGATTTACGCGGAAGAATACCAGGCGCTTTAACATCAACCAGGCGACGTTCGGCTGCTTCGATCGGCCCTTTGCCATCGATTGGGTTGCCAAGCGGATCAACGACCCGACCGAGCAACCCTTTACCAACCGGCACGTCAACGATCGCTTTTGTGCGCTTGACCGTGTCGCCTTCTTTAATATCCCGGTCTTCACCGAAAATAACGACGCCGACATTGTCGCTTTCCAGGTTCAGAGCCATGCCCTTAACGCCATTGGCGAATTCAACCATTTCGCCAGCCTGGACGTTATCGAGGCCGTAGATACGCGCGATGCCGTCGCCAACGGACAGCACCTGGCCAATTTCAGAGACCTCAGCCTCTTTGCCGAAGTCTTTAATCTGCTGCTTCAGGATCGCGGAAATTTCGGATGCTTGCAGTTCCATGAGCGCTTAGGCCTCTTTCATCGCAGTTTTCAGTTTATTCAATTTCGTTCGCAGGCTGGAATCGACCATCGTGGAGCCCACTTTGACGATAAGCCCGCCGAGAAGTTCAGGATCGACCCGCGTCACCAGTTTGACGGCCTTGCCAACCATTCTCTCGATCTCGCCGCGGAGACGCTTTTGCTGCTCCTCCGATAGTGGCGCCGCGGAGATCGCTTCGGCGGAAACCTCCCCGCGCTCTTGGGCAAGGCGCGCTTCGAGCGCGCTCAATATCGTTTCCAAAAGATAAAGCCGGCCGTTCCCGGCGACCACGCCTAAAAAGTTGCTGGTCAGGGCGCTGACGCCAAGCTTGGCCGCAAGGGCTGCTATCGCCCGCGATTTATCCTCGCGGTCGTAAACGGGGCTTCTCAAAAAGCGCTGAAAATCCGGAGCGACGCTGACGGCGGCGCGAAGCTTCGCCGCGTCCGTCTCTATCGCCCCAATCGCATTTTCTTCTTTCGCGAGGTCAAAGAGCGCCTCAGCGTAGCGCGCGCCGGGCCCGGTGCGAGACGGCGGCGCCGTCAACTGGTGTTCAGACGTCATGGCAATTCCGCACCAAAGAAGAGGTTAGCGACTTGAGCACAGGGCGATGGGACAACCTTGCGCCTGTCGGCGACGCCACTCTGCGCGTGCACGTTTTTCGCTCGTATGAGGCTCGCATCATGAGGGAAGGAAAGTCCTTCGGGCAGGTGGCTCATATCAAGCCATATTGAATGTTGGTTTTGCGACACCAGGCGAAACGTAAAGGCCTTGGCGCAGATTGGATTTCGTCAGGCGATACCATGCTCATTCTATCGAGGCAACACGGTGGGCACAGCTTGCTGAATCCCCGTTTGCGGCCCCGTTTACCAGCATAGCGAAATCGGCGTTTTGGTCATGGTTTTGCGGCTGGCGAGCCTGCCTCGGCTTGAGCCTTTGACGGACATTCTTGGCGATTGGACTGGCGCCGCCAACGCGCTCAGCAAGCGGAGCGCGAACCTGAATGCGAACCGGGCGTTAATGGTTTTTTGCTTTGTTATATCAGGTGGTTTTTTAGGCATGGGTGTGGAACGCGGGGTTGCCATGGTTTTAACCGAACGATCGGCCCCCGACGTGCGCGCGGGCGAGCAAGCAGACGACGCGGATAGCGCCGTTGTGCTCGCGCGTTGCCATAACCTATTTCTCAAAAGCGGGATGACCGCGCTGCCGGCGAACGCCATCAACGCAAGCGTTCTGGCGGCCGTCATTTATGTTGATACCCGCCCCACAGCCATCATCATCTGGCTCTGGGCAATCTGCGCGCTTGCGGTAGCGCGCTATTTGTTTTGTAAAGCGCTTCTCGGCCGAGACGCGCAAGAAAAACCCGTCGCCAAAACACCAATGCGCGTGTTCCTCGCGACCACAACGCTAATGGGCGCCCTCTGGGGCGCTGTGCCGTTCACGCTCACGGAAACCGCAAACCCGCTCGCCATTGTCTTTATCGCCGTAATGATCGCCGGCACGTCGGCTGGCGCGACAATCATGTCGGCCGCCTACCGTGGGGCTATTCCCGCGTTCATTACGCCATGCCTTTTCTTACTCGGCGTTGACTTCTTCCTTGAACAGAGTTGGCGCCACTTCGCGATGCTTGGAATTATCGCGTTATTCGGTGTCGTGATCATCACTGTCGCCCGCGGTGTTAATCGCGCCTTCATCAGCGCTGTGAGGAACGAACTATTGATGCAAAAGTCCGCGCAAGAAAACGCCTCGCAATCCCGCGAATTGGCGATTTTAGCGGAACGTCACAAACTATCGGCCAAACGCGCAGAGGCGGCGACCGAAGCAAAGTCCGCATTCATTGCAAATGTGAGCCATGAAATTCGCACCCCAATGAATGGTGTCATTGGGATGTTGACAGCCCTTGGCGACACTACGCTGACGGATGAACAGAAAAAATACCACGGCGTTGCAAAGGACTCCGCCGAAGGGCTCCTGCGTCTGATCAATGACATTTTAGACTTCTCGAAAATGGAGCGCGGCTCAATTGAGCTTTCACAAGCGTCTTTTTCGCTGGCGAACTGCCTGGCGTTGGTCGAGAAAGCGCTCTCGCCCATTGCTGCAGGCAAAGGGGTTAGACTGAATGTCAGCGTCGATCCAAAAGTTCCCGAAGCGCTGATCGGCGACGAAGGCCGATTACGCCAGGTGATGTTCAATCTCGTCGGCAACGCGATCAAGTTTACCCATGCGGGCTCAGTCACATGCAAGGCCGAATGCTTATCGCAAACGGATGAAAAAGCGGAAATTCGCATAAGCGTAAACGACACTGGGGTTGGCATCGACGCAGAGAAATTGCCTCTTCTCTTTGAACGATTTGAACAAGCTGGCGATGATAAGATGAACGCCGGCGGAGCAGGATTAGGGCTCGCAATCTCTGCAGAAATCACCAAGATGATGGGCTCAAAAATAAAGGTGTCTTCCGTGTCCGGAGAAGGATCGACATTTTGGTTCGTTGTCCAGTTAGCGATTGATAACGCGAAGACCAAAAGCAAACGCGAAGAAAACAAATCCAGTGCACAAGAGAGTTCGGCACTACCGCCAATATCGGCGCGCACAAGCGACGTGGCGGCAGTAGAAGACGCGGAAGACACTATCAGGCTCGAGACGCAGGAAAACGCTGGCACGGGCGCCAGCACTACTGACGGGAAATCGTCACGAGGCGAAATAGATGAGGCCGATGGTCTATCGTTGCTCGTTGTCGAAGATAATCTCGTCAATCAACAGGTGATTAACGCCCTTTTACGCTCAAGTGGGCACAGCATCACCTTCGCAAATAACGGGGCCGAAGCGGTTGACAGCTGCAAATCAGTGAATTTTGATTGTATACTGATGGACTTACAGATGCCAATTATGGATGGCCTCGAGGCGACGCGGGCCATTCGCGGCGGCGACGGCAAGAATAACGCAACACCGATTATCGCCGTGACCGCAAACATCTCCGACGCCGTTTGGAGCGATATGATGAGCGCCGGCGCAAATGACGTCGTCGCGAAGCCAATAAATATCGTTCAATTGAATGATCGTATTAGCAAAGCAACCGGGGATACCGCGGAGCAGGTTGCGCTATAAAGTGCTGTCTTGCAGAAAGCACTTTGCTTCTTGCCAGCAATCCATCCGTGTATATTTCTAAAGGAATGAATACGGATCAATATCGATAACCCGGCGCACAGCGCTCGGTAAGCGCACGTCGGAAATCCATGTACGGACATATCGTTGGACATCGACGCTGCGCCGGGCTTTCACGAGGAAACGCATGCGCGCCTCGCCCCGCAAACGATAGATCGGCGCTGGCGCCGGCCCCCACACCTCAACGCCCTCGCCACTTGGCGCCAACCGCCTGTGGGCTTCTGCAGTTGACCGCAGAACATTTTCGTCCCGGCTTTTGAGGATTATGGCAGCCAGTCTTCCAAACGGGGGAAACCCTAGATGCTGGCGGCTTTCGGCCTCAGCGGCTAAAAATGCGTTCCGGTCACCGCGCGCGAGCGCTGTCATCACGGGCGCCTCCGGCTGATGGGTTTGCAGGATCGCTGATCCCGGGAGGGCGGCGCGTCCTGCCCTGCCCGCCA
>JBCCTV010000160.1:0-7514 GCA_039197915.1 Pseudomonadota bacterium
CGGAAAACGTCAGCGCGCGGTCATCATCGTTCGAAGCGCGCCTGACAACGCCCGTATGCAAGTCGATCTGATCGCCAGGGCCTAACATCGTGATTTTGATATTGCGCGCAATGAAGCCGTCAGCATGGAGATTGAGATTTTGCTCAAGCATCTCCACGAGAACAAATCCATGCCGGCCGCGGGCTTCTAAAAGACGGCCGCCATCCGTCGCGATCGCCGCGCTGTCCTCGCAAACGCCAATACCATATTTTTCGTTTTCTTCTGCACACGCAACAACCAACCGTCCGAGACGTCGGCCGCTGATGAGGTTTTGATCGGCGAGCCCCGGACCGAAGAGCCCAACGCCCTCCTGAATCACCAATCCCTGGTGACCGAGGTCAGAGGCGACGCCGTAACGAAGAGCCTCAAATGTTGAACCGCCAGCGATCATGACCCCTGGCATGGCTGAGACGGCGCCGCTCGCCGCAACAATAGAGGCGCCCCGGGCGTGCGCTTCTAAAATAGCCTGCAGGACAGCGCTTTCTTCGCCACGGTGAAGCAGCGTCTCTACCAGCCTTATCTGGTTGCCGCCACAAATATAGATTGTGTTCAATGTACGGATTTTCTCAAGAAGCGATGCATCTTTCGCGGCGTAGTCCACGGTGTCGATCGTAATGCCAAGGTCGTGCGCCTCGACCCCGTGGTCGCGAAACAAGCGCACATGCGCCTCTGCTGTCTCCTTCGCATCAGCGGAGGCGGCGGCGAAAACCCCAACGGGCCCGGCGTTTACAATATCCAAAATCTGAGCCCGGGTCTCAGGCTCGCTGTAAATGGGCGACGACCCCAGGAGGACGATACGCGCTGTGTCCGTTGGCTTAACACCCACACGGCGAACGCGATGCGCCTCCCGATCGGCGATGCGGGTTGCGCTTAATTCCTCGCGCACGAGCGAGCAACGAAAATTCACCCCCGTCATACGCAGCCCCGACGGCGGCTTCGCAATTAAACACCGGGTACGCCCTTTTTCGCGACGCAAGCGCAACGCGACATTTGTGCCAGTCTTCGGATCAAACGCTTCCGAGTCGTCCTCCGAATAGGCCGATTGGTCCCCGAGCACGAGCCGCGCCATCAAGTCGTAAAGCGCATAGGCGCCAAAAGCGTTGCGCCTCGAATGGGCGGGGGCGCGGTAGGCCATTTCTGACTTCCGCACCCGGCGCTTTGTCGCCGCTGGTTTTGCTTGGTAGGTATGCAAATCGATACTGTCGCCGTGGTCAAGATAACTCAATTTAAAGTTCTCAAACCCGGAGTGCTTTGGGAACGCGTTCGCATCCGAAAGCTGACTTTTTGCAAGGTCAACCAGGAACACCCCATACTCGCCAACGACGCGACCCACGCCATCCTTAACGAAGAGTGCGGTGTTTTCATCAACGCCAAACCCACGACGGTGGCCGGTCGCCGCCATCGCGACAACAAGCCGGCCGAGCCGCCCGCGCTTGATGAAGTGCTGGTCAACGAGCGCAGAAGTAAAAAACGCTAATCCGTCCCCCAATAAAATACCTGGGGCGTCAGGGTCTTGCGTGACCCCATGGACCATAGCCTCAAGCGATGTCCCGCCAAGAAGCATCGGCTGGGACATCATGGCGGCCCCGGCGCTCGAACCCGCAAGTAAGCCGCCGCGATTATGGGCTTTTCGAATGGCCGACAGCACCGCCGTTTCCCGCCCGCCCGGCGACAGGGCGTGATAGATTTTTGCCTGGTCGCCGCCCGTAAAATAAACGCTGCCATAATCGGCGACCAAGGCCGCGACCGCCGGATCGTCCGCTGACGACCCATCGCTCGCCCTCATTAACACGACGCGCGCATCGAACCCGTGTTGGCGAAACGCCTGGAGCGTCTCCTCACCGACCTCTTGGGGTTCAGACGACGCCGTCGGAAAGATCAGTATACGCCCGCCGGAGAGACTATGCATTTGCCCGTAAATGTCGGCGTTATCGTCCTCCAGGCGTCCGCCGATGATAGCGAACTTGCGGGTGTCCTTCGGGGCTGCCTTATGGGCGATTTTGCGTGCAGCGTTCAGGGCGCTTGGAGTGCGCGCTAGACGCAGCGAGGCCAGGTTGGACATAAAAACATACTCATTTACTCGTCAGCGACAATCCGTACGCCGCGTTCATCGTTGATAACGCGAAACCCCTCCGGCACATCAAAACTAGCATCGGCGACCGGCGTCTCTTTGCTTTCCGTTGAGGGCTTCTCAACGGGATCAAAATAAATGATCTGCTTCCAACAACGCACGATTCCCTCGCAAAAAACGAGCACCAAATCGTTCAATCGCGCCATTTCAAGGGCCGTATCAATCGACGTCAACTCATCCGGGATAATCCGGATCGCGTCGTCCGCAACGCCGGCGGCGATTAATTCGTCACGAATGATCTTTGGAATTTCATCCGGCGCCCGACCGCGGGGGTCGTCATCGGAATGACAGAGATAGACATCAAACTTGCCTGCGACCTTCTGGGCGATTGCGCGGGCGTCTTCATCCCGGCGATCGCCCGGACATGTGACGCACACGATCTTTTTGCCCCTCGGTTCTAGGCGCTCAACCAGGTCGACCATCGCACCGACGGCGGCTTCATTGTGGCCATAGTCCAAAATCACGCGAAAGCCGTGCTCGTCGAACACATTCATGCGGCCGGGCGACTGGTAAAATGAGGTGTTAAAAGTGCGCAGCCCGCTGCGGATTTGATCAAGCGTTAGCCCCAAGGAATAGGCCATCCCGGCCGCAAACATCGCGTTTTCAACATTGTGGGTCGCCTTGCCCTCAATGGTCGCGGGGATGAGATGGGTCCAGATCAGTGGGATTTGAGCGTCATTGTCATAAATGACAATCTGCTCGCCATTTGCTCCGTGTTCCAAAACAACGGCGCGTTTGCCAAGTTTGATGTGGGCGCGCACGAGAGCATTTGCCGGGTTCATCGTCACGTAACAAATGTTTTTTGCAGTCGTCACCGCCGCCATTTTGAGCGTATACTCATTATCAGCGTTCAGGACGGCCGTGTCTTGGGCCGCCTTGACAACAAGGCTTTTCACCTCCGCGAGGTCATCAATTGTATCGACGCCGCCCTGGCCCAAATGGTCCGAGCTCACGTTTAAAACCGCGCCGACATCGCAATAGCGGTACCCAAGACCTGCACGGACGATACCGCCACGCGCCGTTTCGAGAACAGCTGTATCGACCTGCGGGTCGCGCAGCACCATATTGGCGGCGACAGGGCCTGTCATATCTCCGCGTACGGTAATGTTGCCGTCGATCAAAACGGCGTCTGTTGAGGTCTGCCCGACAACCCGTCCGGCCATCTTTAAAATGTGCGAAAGCATCCGCGCCGTCGTGGTTTTTCCATTTGTCCCGGTTAGCGCGGCAACCGGGATACGGCTTGGCGACCCTGGCGGGAACAACATATCCATGATCTTACCGCCAACGTCTCGCCCCTGCCCTTCGGAGGGCGAAATATGCATCCGAATACCCGGACCGGCGTTAATCTCGCAAATGGCGCCGCCGGTGTCGCGGTAGCTTTGGGTAATGTCGGTCGTTAGAAAATCAACGCCGCCAATGTCCAGCCCAACGGCTTTAATTGCCCGCTCCGCCATCAGTTTAATATCCGGGTGGATACTATCGGTTACGTCAACGGCTGTCCCCCCGGTAGAGAGATTGGCCGTCTTCTTTAAGCGGACGACTTGCCCCGCATCGGGGATGCTCGCCCGGTCAATCCCCTGTTCGTCTAGAAGCGCGTCGGCGACTTTGTCGAGCTCAAGGCGGGTCAGCATGTTCTCATGACCGACGCCGCGGCGTGGATTTTGGTTCTCGATATCGACAAGGTCAGAGACGCTGCTTTTTCCGTCGCCGACAACGTGGGCAGGCATGCGTTTTGCGGCGGCGACTAACTCGCCATCGACGACAAGCAGCCGGTAGTCGTCGCCAGGAATCATCGTCTCGACGACAACCCCGCCGCCGCCCTCGTCATAGGCGAGGTCATAGGCGTTGAAGACCGCATTATCCGTTTGCAAATTAACAGTAACGCCGCGCCCATGGTTACCGTCTGCGGGCTTAACAACCACCGGATACCCAATGCGATTGGCGGCGCGCACCGCTTGATCGCCATTTCGAACGAAACGTTGTTCGGGTACTGGCAGACCGAGATCATATAAAAGCTTGATGCAAAATTCTTTGTCGCCTGCGATTTCAACAGCGGTGTGGGCCGTTTCGCTCGTGAGGGCCGCTTCAATACGCTTTTGGTATTTACCCTGACCAAGTTGAATAAGGCTGGCGTCATTAAGGCGAAGCCAGGGGATATTACGCTCGTCCGCGGCTTTAACGAGCGCCAGCGCCGACGGCCCGAGCGTGCGCCGGCTGGCGTAATACATGAACTCGTCGATTTCCTCAGCGATGTTAATCGGCGCGCTGTCCGCCGGGTCGATCAGTTCAAGGATGATGAGGCGGGCAACGTCGCCGGCCTCCAAGCCGATCTCGCGGGAGACATAGCCATAGAGGACGTCAACCTCGTTTGGCTCTGAGCCGGGGTGAACCCGCGCAAGCTCGCCAGGCGCCGCCGCCTGCTTTTGCAAAACGAGCGCTGCGTGCGCAAGCAACTCGCCAAGTCCGCAATCATCGGCGTTGCGCATGCGATCGATGAATTCCGACCCGTCGGCGGACGTCTCATTGGCAAGGCCTGGCAAATGCTGCAGCAGCGGATCGAAAAGACGGTCGCCATAGGCGCTGAGCGGCGTTGACGCGCGCTCGCCTAAATCGACGGTTAGCCGTATCAAGGGGCTCATGTCGAACACGTTCGGCCCAACATAGACATTGGTTGAAACGATTTTCATGGGAGCCCCAACTTTAGAATTATGCGCCTTTAGCCTATGCAAAAGCGCGGCGCGATCGTTTTATTTCGCGGATGCAAAAAAACAACGGTTTGGGATTTTTTGCGAAAACGCAAGCCCTATAACGCGCGTCCCTAGGTCTGCTAATCGCCCTTTTGGGGGCGCTCCCACTGGCGCTTCAGTGGCGCTTGTCGGGGCAGGTCTTGTGAACCGCGTTAAGGGCCCTTTAGTAAGCTGTGTGAGAGGCGACGTCCCGGGCGCGCGCGCCCGGTGAGGCAAACAGTAAACCAAACCGCGACCCAAACGGTTTTTGACCGGCTAAGAAAGCACAACGCCATGGCTGCGCGCCAAGAGATCCACCCCAGCGACCACCGCCGCGAAGACCTTATCGCCCTGCCGCGCGATCCGAGCGCCGTCGAAGGAATGAGCGATCCGGGCGATCTGGCGATCCGCGTGATCTCTTTTGGCGACCCCGGGGCGCGACCCAAGGCCTATTTGCAAGCTGGTCTGCATGCAGATGAGCTCCCGGGCCTCCTTGTCCTGTCAAAGCTTATCGATCTTCTGGACGAGGCGGCGCGCGAGGGCCGCATCATCGGTGAAATTGTCGTCGTGCCCGTCGCAAACCCGATTGGCCTGAAACAACGCACAAGCGGCTATATCCGTGGCCGCAACGATTTTAGTTCAGGCGAAAATTTCAACCGCGGCTACGCCAACCTAGCAGCGCTAATCGACGGCGAAATCGGGGCGACGCTCACTGACAACGCCAGTGAAAATATCGCCGCCATCCGCGACGCCATGGGCGCGGTCTTGGACCGGATGACGCCAATGACAGCGCTCGAAACCATGCGCCATGGCCTGTTGACCCGCGCCCACGATGCAGACATCGCGCTTGATGTACATGCCGATAACGAGGCGCTCCTGCATATTTATACTGGAACGCCCCTTTGGCCGGATGCGGAAGATCTGGCGGCGGAGCTCGACGCGCGGGCGGTGCTCCTCGCCGAGCGCTCGGGCGGCGACCCGTTTGACGAAGCCTGCAGCGCGCCCTGGTGGGAACTTGCGCGAAAATTCCCCGGTAAGCCCATTCCTGCTGCATGCCTGGCTGCAACCGTTGAATTGCGCTCAAACAACGCCGTCGATGACAAAGACGCCGACCAGGACGCGCGCGGTCTCTTTCGTTTTCTCATGCGCCGCGGGCTGATTGAGGGCGAGGCCGGGGGCGTGCCGCGATTGCTTGCCGACGCGACAGCGCTAAACGCCATGCAGCAATTGAAAGCGGAAACGGAGGGCTTGCTGATTTACCATGCGCGCCTAGGCGACACCGTGCGTGCGGGCGACCTAATTGCAGAGATCATCAACCCATTCGGAGGGCGTTCGCAAATTCATGCGCACACCGATGGGCTTCTATTTGCCCGCCACGACCAGCGCTACGCCTGGCCCGGGAAAGTGATCGGAAAAATCGCCGGCCGAGACCCTCTACCGGAACGCGTTGGCGATCTTTTAACGCCCTAAAATGGAGTAGCGCCGCTTACGGCTCTAGGGAAAAAGGCGAGTGGACGACCACCCGCCGCCATCGCGGCTAAAGAGAAGCCTGTCATGCAGACGAAAAGGCTTATTCACCCAAAATTCGATTGACGTCGGCGTCACCCGGTACCCATGCCAGTGCTCCGGACGAGGAACATCGCTATTTTCAAAACGTTCTTCCGTCGCACTCACGGCTGCGTGTAAATCCGCGCGGTCTTTTAAGGGTCGAGACTGGTCGGACGCCCAAGCGCCAATCCGCGACCCACGGGCGCGCTCGGCAAAATAGGCGTCAGCTTCTTCCGTTTTTACCGGGGCGACGTCGCCGCGCACGCGCACTTGTCTTCGAATAGACTTCCAATGGAAGTTGAGCGCCGCCTTTGGGTTTTCCGTTAGTTCCCGTCCCTTGGCGCTCAGGGTGTTGGTGTAGAACGTAAATCCATCCGCACACACATCTTTTAAGAGGACAACGCGAACGTCCGGCGCGCCATCTGACCCGGCGGTCGCCAAAGCCATGGCGTTTGGATCATTGGGCTCATGCTCGGCGGCGAGCGCAAACCATTCTGAGAAAAGCGCGAAAGGGTCAGAAGTCGTGAATACATCGCCCTGGTCCGCTTCCGCCGCATAGGCGTCAGCGCTCGGGGTGTTGGGAATTAAGGGGGACGACGCCATGGCGCGCTCGCTCCTGCTTCTCTTTTCGTGAACCCTTCGACTATAAGAACCGACCAGCGATCGACAAGCGATCAAGGCTTTAGGCGCGACAATTGCGAAGCGTGCGCCAAAACTTGAGCAAAAGCGTGCGTCAGAGCACGGCAAGAGAGGACAGCGACGCCGATGTCGTTCAACACCTTCGGACGGCTCTTTCGATTTACGACCTGGGGCGAATCCCACGGTCCGGCGATCGGCGTTGTTATTGACGGCTGCCCGCCGGGGGTGAGGCTCGAGGCGAGCGATATCCAGGCGGCGCTCGACAAACGCCGGCCTGGCTCATCACGATTTGTGACCCAGCGCCGCGAACCGGACACCGTCAAAATTCTATCGGGCGTTTTTGAGGACGACCGCACCGGCGGCCCTGTCACCACGGGCACGCCGATCAGTTTAATGATCGAAAATGTCGATCAGCGCTCGAAAGACTATAG
>JBCCTV010000161.1:0-7439 GCA_039197915.1 Pseudomonadota bacterium
ACGCCGATCAACAATATATGGTAGCCTTCGCCAACGTCCAACACGATCAAGTTGCCAATCGGTTCCCAAGAGCGAGCAAATACAACGTCTGCCTGGAACGGCGTGGTCACAATCGCGTTGTTTTCCGCAATAAATCTGACGCCGTCGAAGCGCCCGCCCTCTGGCCGTTGCGCGCCGAATTGCCCAACAAGGTTGCCAGCGACTGGGGCGGATAAGCGCCCGCGAGCGCGGTCGAAGCGTTGTCTCGGCTGGAAGCGGCTGGCCTCGTCGAGTGGTTTACGCGACGGGGCTCGCGCCAGGAGGGACTGGTCAGGCTCTGAAATTGGCGGTTTTAGCCGCGGCGTGATGCGCCGCGCAAAGCGTTTCAAACGCGCGAGTATTTCTCGAAGAGAGGTTGCGCGCGCGGCAAGGGCGGCGGTTTCCCGTTGGGCGGCGGCGGCGAGGCTTGCGGCGACGTCGCGTTCAGCGCGCTTTTTTTCAACGAGATCGGCAAGCACGCGCCTGCGAGCCAAGATGTCAGTATTTACCCGCTCATATTCAGCCCGTTCATCGCTCAAGGCTTGCTTTACGTCCGCCAATTCCTGAAGCGACGCCCGCAGGCTCGCCGCCTCTCGCTCCAGTGTCGGCGCCGCATCGGAGAGGACCATGGCGGCGCGCGCGGCTTGATTGACATCGTCCGGCGACACAAGAAGCGCCGGCGGTTGCGAACGCTCGAGGTTTAAGAGGGCGCCGAGAACGTCGCCGAGACGATCCTGCTGCGACCGTAAGGATTGTGTAATGGCGCGTTCCTCATCGTTAAGCCGTTGAATTTCCAGGCCTATGTCGCCAATGCGTTGCTCAGCCGACTGCAGGGTTTCCGCCGCGTCAATCATCTGAGCCCTGAGCGCTTCCAGTTCTTGTTCACGCTCTGCAGCCTCATTTTCGAGCCGTGATTCCTCTGCTGCGCGCTGGATCAGGCGGCGCTCGATGACGCGAATATCGCGCTCATTTGTGTTCTGCGCGGCCGCGCCATGCGCTTGAAATATGCATAGCACGATCGCCACCGCACAAAGTTTCTGCGCAAGGATTGGCGACGCGCTCATGGCCTAACCCCGGTGGTAGGGGTGGCCGGACAGTATCGTGACCGCGCGATAAAGCTGCTCCAGGACCATCACACGGGCCAACATATGTGGCCAAGTCGCCGATCCAAGGCTAAGCGTGAGCCTTGCGTCTGCAAAAATTTCATCGCTATGCCCGTCTGCGCCGCCGATAAAAAAAACAAGGTCGTCCGCTGATGCGTCGCGCCAGGCGCGGATCTTTTCCGAGAACGCTTCGCTCGTTAAGGCGGCGCCTCTACCGTCTAGTACGATTCCAGTGCGCGGCGATGGCGCCTTAGCGAGGAGGGCTTTTGTTTCGGCGCTCTGACGTTCTGGACCGCTAAGTCCTCGTGGGGCTTCCACCTCGATCATGGTGAGCGATTTAAGCCCGGTAGACGGCCCGGCTTTTTTGATCCGGTCTTCAAAATCATCGAGTAGGTGCTGCGCCGGGTCGTTTTTCGATCGTCCGATCGCGCAAATGGTCACGCGCATGGCGGCTTAAACTTCTTCTTGTTTAAGGGTCAGGCGCTCGTCGGCGAACAGCTAAGCGTCCGCTTCGCTCGGCGCTTTTTGCGCATCACTCGTTGCCGCGCTGTGGGCTTGCTCTGACCAAATCCGTTCAAGGTTATAAAACGAGCGCACTTCCGGGCGGAACAGGTGAACAATCACGTCGCCCGCGTCGATCAGAACCCAGTCGCACGCGGGCATTCCTTCGATGCGCACCCCGCCATAGCCCAGTTCTTTGAGCCGCCGCGAGACCTTGTCCGCAATCGCGCCCACATGCCTTTGGGACCGACCGGATGCGATTACCATCGCATCGCCAATGTCTGATTTTCCCGCGAGATCGATCGTAACGATGTCCTCGGCTTTATCGGACTCAAGTTCGTCGATCACGGCCTCGAGTATCGACAGAGCAGGAGCTTCGCCACTCGAAGCGCTAGATCCCAGATTTTCCGACATTTTTTGCCCGTTGCTGTCCGCTTGGGACAGCGGATCAGAGACAAGCTTGAGTGCAACTTCGTTTGGTGTTGCAGACCCTGGCTGACTTGTCAGCGCTTTCCTCCCTAGGGGGCGCGGAACCCATCGTCCGCTTCATTCATATATATCGCTTTAGCGTCGGCTCCAAGCATTGCCAGCGCGTTAATCTTTCGGGCGCTGACTTGGGAAATTCGCTAGCTCACTGAGTGTTGCAAATAAGGCACACCGCAAACCAGCCTTGAGGATCTGTCCAAATCTCGCGAGCGCGCCACGGCGTTGGGCTTAGGAGCGACGTCAAACGCGGCTGCGTATACTTGTAGGAATTCTCCGTATGCAGGGTTTCACCCTTTGCAAACGTAAACGTCTCCCCGTCGATAATGATCTCCGTCTCCCGTTTCGCCCGAAGGTGCATCTCAACGCGCCCTTCCACAGCGTTGACGATTGCAAGATGTTCAAAGTCGCTCGGTGCAGCCTCCGCGTCTAACTCCCGGGTAATCCGACGCAGGACGTTGAGATTAAAGGCTGCGGTCACGCCTTCTGGGTCGTCATAGGCCGCGTGCAGAATACGCTCGTCTTTGTACAAATCAACACCGATCAGCATGCGTGATCCGGAGCCCAGTGTATTCGCTGCGCGATTTAGAAAGGCTTGAGCGTCAGTCGGCGAAAAATTCCCGATTGTTGACCCCGGAAAATATCCGAGCCAGGACGACGTCAGGGCGGCGTTTTCTATCGGGATCATTGCGCGCGGCACGGTAATGTCTTGGGTAAAATCGGCGCAGATCGCACCCATTGGCGGCGCATCGTCGCTCGAGGCGAATTCCGTCATGGCGTCAATTAAATAGTCCCTCGAAATATCGACTGCAACGTATGAGGACGGCTTCTCAAGTAGGTTTAAAAGGCGTTTGATCTTCTCCGTTGATCCCGCCCCATATTCTAAAATATTGACGTCTGGACCAATTGACTTCGCAATAGCGCCTCGATTGTCGTCCATGATCGACGCCTCGGTACGGGTCGGATAATAAGCGTCTATCTCGGTAATTTTATCAAAGATCAATGAGCCTTGTTCATTATAAAGATATTTAGGCGAAAGGCTCTTTTGGGCTTTTGACAAGCCAGCAACAACATCCGCACGGAAGTCTGCGTTGGGCGGTTCAAGGTCGAGAAAAAAGGCGAGGGAGCCGTAGGGGGCTGTTAGGTTATCCACGATGTCCTGCTTAATGGCGGTGAGAAGGGGCGTTTCTGATCTCGGTTGATGAGAGCGAATTGTCCGGTTCCTGAAAGAAAATCCACGCTGGAGGTTCGAGATCTGCAAGGTTGGGTCCTTCGATCTCGTCACGCCGGAAGTCCGCGAGCGTCTTTGCCGCTTCGCTCTCAAGCGCGTCCGAATGATAGCCGGGTCGATTGAATATGGCGATCGGTAGTGTTTGCGCAATGGTGCGCCAGTCCCGCCAGCGGTGGAAATCGCGCAAGCTGTCGGCGCCCATCAGCCAAACGAAACGCATGGACCCGTAGTCGCTTGTAATCGAGGTGAGCGTGTCAGCTGTATACTGGAGCCCCATGCGTTGCTCATAATTTGAAACGACGATGCGCTCATGGGAGGCAATGGCGCGCGCCGTCGACATTCGCACCGGTAACGGCGCGTATTCTTCTGGATCTTTCAGGGGGTTAGCCGGTGATACGAGCCACCAGACAGCGTCGAGGCGAAGGTGTTTCAAGGCGTATACGGAGATTTCCCGATGGCCGGCGTGGGCCGGATTAAACGATCCGCCGAGCAGGCCGACCCGTTGGGAGGAAGCTGCACGCAGCGCCATCGCATGGTCCTACCGGATCGATGGACATCGTGCAAATCGCGAAGGCGCTGAACCGGAAAATTCGCCGTGTCATTTTGACAGGCCGGGCCTTCGGGCATGCAGCGGTTACTGATACGACTCGGCGCTGTGCGATCGCCAGAATGCGCAATTAGAGCGCGCTACTTCCGGTGAATTAAGTCCCAGCGATTGCCGAAGGCGTCTTCGAACACGACGACCTTCCCGTAGGGTTCGTCCCGCGGGTCTTCAGTGAAGCGAACGCCAGCGGTGCGGAAGCGTTCATAATCACGGGCAAAATCATCCGTCTCAAGAAAAAGAAAAACTCTGCCGCCGGTTTGGTCGCCGATGCGCGCTTTCTGCGCCTCGTTTGAAGCTTTCGCCAACACGAGGCGGCATCCACCGGGTCCAACCCCAGGCGGCGCCACAACAACCCAGCGTTTTTCCGCGCTGATTTGCGTGTCCTCAATCAGCGTAAAGCCAAGACCGTTCACATAATGGCGGATCGCTTCATCATAATCGGGAACGACAAGGGCGACGGCTGAGAGGGTCTGCTTCACATTTGCTCCGGTGGGTTAATGCATTCAAAGGTATTTGTCGCCGTTTCAGGCAGTCGACCCCTTGCAACAATCAGCTTTTGTTTTCGGCCTATAGTGCGGCGTTACACGTGCGCAGAGGGTAATCATCCGCATGCTAATTCATGGTGACCAGGTCGTCTCTCGCTCGTCGGCTTCGTCGTTTTCTGATGCGGTTCCGATTGCAGAGTAAAGGGCATTTAATACTGGTTTCACGCCCTCGCCTGTTGCGCCAGAGAGCATCATCGGTTCAACGCCCGACGCTTGCTTAAGGGCCGCTGCTTTTTCCTGGCGTTCAGCTTCCGAAAGGGCGTCGATTTTGTTGAGGCCAACAAGCTCGGTTTTACCCGCTAAGCTTTGTCCGTAGGCTGAGAGCTCTTGTCTGACAGTTTGATAAGCGCCGGCGACGTCGTCCTCAGCGCCGTCGACCAAATGTAAAAGGCCCGCGCACCGCTCAACATGGCCAAGAAAGCGATCGCCAATCCCAGCGCCTTCATGCGCCCCTTCGATGAGCCCTGGAATATCCGCTATAACGAAGCTTGACCCTTCGTCAATCCGTACAACCCCTAAATTTGGGTGCAGTGTTGTGAAAGGGTAATCTGCAATTTTCGGCTTCGCCGCACTTACCGCCGCTAGAAATGTCGATTTCCCAGCGTTTGGAAGGCCGACCAATCCAAAGTCAGCGATTAGTTTTAGCCGAAGCCAAATTGTTCGTTTTTCGCCTGTCTGGCCAGGGTTTGCTTTCCTCGGCGCTTGGTTCACGGAGGTTTTAAAACGGGCGTTGCCAAAACCGCCATTGCCGCCCTTCGCCAACAGGGTTTCGGCCCCAACCTCATCGAGGTCTGCAATGAGCGTTTCCTCATCCTCTTCAAATACTTGCGTGCCGACCGGCACTTTGACGATGAGATCGTCGGCGCTTGCGCCGGTTTTGTTTGATCCTTCCCCGGGCCGCCCATTTTTTGCCCGGTAGTGTTGCTGGTACCGGAAATCGATCAGGGTGTTTAAGTTGTCGACGGCGCGCGCAAAGACATGGCCGCCTCGACCGCCGTCACCGCCATTAGGCCCACCGAATTCAATGAATTTCTCGCGCCGGAACGATAGGCATCCGGCCCCGCCAGCGCCGCTTTCAACGTAGATTTTTGACCGGTCAAGAAACTTCATGCACTCGTTATACCGCGCTTGGCCGCTGATGCGATGCTGCGCTGCCTAGTCGCCTTTTGTTGCGGTGTCGCTAAGGTGCGACGAATCTCGACCGCCGTTTTGAGGAGCCGAAAATGCCTAAGCCCGTCGATGTCTTGTTTCAGCCCTTCACGCTCAATTCGCTTGCGCTGTCGAACCGATTGGTGATGGCCCCAATGACGCGGTCTTTCTCGCCGGGGCACGTGCCTGGCGACGATGTTGTCGCTTATTACCGCCGCCGCGCCGAGGGCGGGGTAGGGTTGATCCTGACGGAGGGTGTCTCTCCAAACGATACGACCGCGACGGGAACCCCAAACGTTCCCAATATCGTTGCAGATGACGCCAAGGCAGGTTGGAAAAAAGTGGCTGACGCCGTGCACGACGCCGGTGGTCGTATTGGTATGCAGCTCTGGCACGAGGGGCCGTACCGCAATCCGAAACACTCCGAACACCCAGATGTCCCATCGTTGTTTCCGTCGGGTTTTAAAGTGCCTGGTAAAATGCTCGCAGAGCCCATGACCGAAGACGCGATCGACACCGCCATCACTGAGTTTGTCGATGCAGCGGTCACCGCGAAAGACCTCGGCTTCGATGCGGTCGAGTTTCATGGCGCGCACTCGTATCTGATCGATAGTTTCTTTTGGAGCGATACAAATATTCGCGAGGACAAGTGGGGCGGCGCCTCTTGGGTCGACCGGACGCGCATCGCAACGGAAATGATAGCGCGCACCAGGGTGAAAGTCGGTCCTGATTTCCCTTTGTTGATCCGTTTGTCCCAATGGAAACAGCAGGATTTTGGCGCAAAGGCTGCGGCCACGCCGGATGAAATGGCCGCGTGGCTAACCCCGCTTGTAGATGCCGGCATTGACGCGATCGACTGCTCGCAGCGCCGTTTCTGGGAGCCGGAATTCGAAGGCTCTGACCTAAATTTTGCCGGGTGGGCGAAGAAGCTGACCGGCAAGCCGTCGATCTCGGTTGGTTCGGTTGGTCTGAGCGGTGAATTCACCGCGACCTACACGGGCGACGTGGCTGAGCCTGCAAGCCTCGACACGTTGGTCGAGCGCATGGAGCGCGGCGATTTTGATCTCATCGCGGTTGGCCGTGCGTTGCTCAAGGATCCAGATTGGGCGATGAAAATCCGCGAAGGTCGAATGGATGAGTTGGACACCTTCGACAAAAAAGCGCTCGAAACCCTGTATTAACAGATCCTGAGAGAAGTCCCGTCGGTCTTCGCTTTTCGCGACGCGGCTTTCAAGCCCTTACTCGGAACCGCGCCCAGCGCGGTTTTTTCGTCTTGGGTCCTCACTTGATCTTCCCATCTGATTCGCATTCGCCGCATACGGCCTCAGGTTGTAGCGGGTGTGCAGCACGGGGACGATGTCATGCGGCCAAAACAATATCGCCGTGAACCGCGCAACAGCGCCAAAGCGTAGATGACGGGACAACAAGAAGGAAACAAACGCCCGTGATCGTCGTCCACCATTTAGAACACTCCCGTTCGCAACGCGTGCTGTGGTTGCTCGAAGAAATTGGCGAGCCCTATGAGGTAAAGCGCTATAAGCGTAACCCGATCAGCAGGCTTGCGCCGCCGGACTTAAAGAAAGTCCATCCGCTCGGTAAATCGCCCGTTATCCAAGACGGGGGCGTGGTTGTTGCTGAGACGGGGGCGATCATTGAGTATTTGACCAATCAAAATAGGGAAGCGGGCTTGGCCCCGGACCTTAGCGACCCCTTACGTCTTCCGTATACCTACTGGCTACATTTTGCCGAGGGGACGGCGATGCCGCAGCTTCTTCTCAAATTATTCTTTTCACAAATTAAAGAGA
>JBCCTV010000162.1:0-7389 GCA_039197915.1 Pseudomonadota bacterium
CGCGACCGGTAGGTATTTCGACCAGGTGAAGGCCGGGTGGGCGCGAAGAAAGCGCGACAAAACAAAATCTAAAGCAACGAAGCGGTTCAGGTTGGTACGAACTTGTTCTAGAAGCGCGCCATGGCTGAACTGCTCATCGAACTTTTTTCCGAAGAAATCCCGGCGCGGATGCAACTACGCGCCGCTGAGGATCTGCAACGGCTTGTGAACCAAGCCCTCATGGACGTTGGGTTTCTACCCGAAGGCGTCAAAGCGTTTGCAACGCCGCGCCGGCTAGCCTTAGTGGCGACAGGGCTAGCGCCGGAGCAGCCAGACCGGCGCGAAGAACGCAAGGGCCCACGTGTTGGGGCGCCAGAAAAGGCGATCGCCGGATTTTTAAAAAGCGCTGGATTGCCATCGGTCGACGCATGCGAGATCCGTTCTGATAAAAAGGGCGAGTACTACGTTGCGGTGATTGAAGAAAAAGGCCGACACACGGCTGATGTTATCGCGGATTTCCTGCCCGATATTGTTCAGAATTTTCCGTGGCCAAAATCAATGCGATGGGGCGAGGGCTCGTTAAAGTGGGTCCGTCCGTTGCATCGAATTTTGTGCATTTTTGATGGTGAAATCGTGCCGTTCGCGGTCGATCGCTACCAATCTTGCGATGTGACCGCTGGGCATCGATTTATGGCCCCTGCGGAATTCAAGGTTAAAAGCTTTGAAGACTACGCGGCCAAGCTTCGCCAGGCGCACGTCATTCTTGATACAGAGGAGCGGCGCCAAATCATTGAGGGCGAGGCGAGGACGCTCTGTGAAGCCCAGGGGCTCGCCTTGAAAGCTGATAATGGTCTGCTCACAGAAGTTGCGGGCCTTGCGGAAAACCCGGTTGTGATGGTTGGGTCGTTTGATGAGAATTTTCTCTCGCTCCCCGATGAGGTTTTGACCGCTTCAATGCGCGGTCACCAAAAGTACTTTTCGGTTTTTGATCCGAAGACGGAAAACCTCACTAACAAATTTGTGGTCGTTGCAAATATCGAAGCGCCGGATGGCGGGGCCGCCATGCGCGTTGGGTATGAACGCGTATTGACGGCGCGCTTGTCGGATGCGTGGTATTTGTACCAGGAAGACTTAAAAACGCCGCTTGAAGACCGCTTGGCCGATCTCGATCGCATCACCTTTTTTGAGGGGCTTGGATCGGTTGGGGATAAGGCGCGGCGCATTTCTGAATTGGTGCGCGGATTGGCGCCGGCATTTAGTGCCAACCCAGGGGCCGCAGCGCGCGCTGGGCTCCTTGCCAAGGCCGATCTTGTAACCGGAATGGTTAATGAGTTTCCCGAGCTACAGGGACTGATCGGCGGGTACTATGCCCGCGCGCAAGGTGAAGCCGAAGATGTGGCGGGCGCTGTTCGCGACCATTACAAACCGGTTGGCCAAAGCGATGATTTGCCCGCAAGGCCGGTGGGCGCCGCCGTCGCCTTGGCGGACAAGTTGGATACGCTCTCCGCGTTCTTCTCAATCGGCAATAAGCCAACGGGTTCGAGCGATCCATTTGCCTTGCGGCGGGCGGCGCTTGGCGCGATCTCGATCATTTTGAATTCAAACGTGCGCCTCCCGCTGCTTAGCGTTATGCCCGCAGGCGAGGGCAAGGGCGATGTTGGGCAAGACTTGTTGGGCTTTTTCCATGATCGGTTGACGGTTTTCTTGCGTGACAAAGGGCGCCGGCATGACCGCATCGCGGCTGTGCGCATGGGCGCCGATGAGACGCTTGAAGACGATATGGTTCTGGTCGTTCGCAAGCTCGATGCGCTCGACGAATTTCTAGCGACGCCTGACGGTGAAAACCTCGTTGCGGCCTTTAAGCGAGCGACGAATATTCTGCGGGCAGAAGAGAAGAAAGATGCGGTTCCACAGGGGACTGACGTTAACGCCGATAACTTTGTTGAGGCGGCGGAAACGGCGCTCCATGGGGCGTTAACCACTGCGGAGAAAGCAAGCGCAGACGCCGTTTCTAAGGAAGACTTTTCAACGGCGATGGCTTCGCTTGCGACCTTGCGCGCGCCAATCGACGCTTTTTTTGAGACCGTCACTGTTAACGCAGACGATCCCGTTCTGCGCTTAAACCGTTTAGCCTTGTTGCGTCGTTTCGAAACTGCGACGGCATCCGTTGCAAACTTCGCAGCCCTTGAGGGCTAGCGCGAAGTTGTTGCTAAGGCCTCCAGCGTTTTCAGGCCTCGCCTGGCGCTTCGCTTGAGCGCCCCGCATTTGTAAATCTATCCAAGGTCATCGCGCCGAAGCCGATCGCGAGCGGACCAAAATCTGTGGTCCGGGCGTCCGCCCTATACACTTTGCACCAGATTTATCCCCGTGCTTACGCGCGCGCCTATGCTTTGCGTTGCAGGCGTCCCCCGTCGCCTGAACTGACGCAGCGCGCATGATGCGCGCCGTTCCTCTCCACTGAGGCGCCGCAGCGCTGCGTATTTGGCGGTCGGTTGGTTGGCTTGAGGCGTGTCCCCTGACATGCGCTTCGCCACCGGCCGGCCGCCGCCTTTTCACGGCAATCGGCGTGCTTTATGCATCGCGCTTCCATTGACCATTTCAGCGGTCTATGACCGACAGAATTGACGTTTATTCGCGCATCCCACGCGCTTCGATCGCTATCGGGCGGCGCCGGCTAGAAGGCAAAAACGGTTATGAGCGACGGCACACACTCATCAAAGTGGGTCTATAGCTTTGGCGACGGCGCAGCGGAAGGCGAAGCCGGCATGCGCAACCTGCTCGGCGGCAAAGGCGCTAACCTTGCTGAAATGTCTAATCTCGGGCTGCCGGTCCCGCCTGGTTTTACAATCACAACCGATGTCTGCACGGCCTATTATGACAACGACCGCCAGTTCCCGGCCGGATTGCGCGAGGACGTTGATAACGCACTGGCGCAGGTCGGCGGTTTGGTCGGCCGCACCTTTGGCGATCTGTCAGCGCCCCTGTTGGTTTCGGTACGCTCCGGCGCCCGGGCGTCGATGCCCGGTATGATGGATACGGTCCTTAATTTGGGCCTCAATGATGAGACCGTCAAAGGCCTCGCCGCCCTATCCGGCGATGAGCGCTTCGCCTATGACAGTTATCGGCGCTTCATTCAGATGTATGCTGATGTTGTCTTAGAAGTTGACCACGGAATATTTGAAGAAATCCTTGAGGCGTTTAAGCTTGATCACGATTATCATCTTGATACGGAGTTAAAAGCAAGCGACTGGAAGGCCTGCATCGAGCAATATAAAAGCGCCGTCGAAGAGGCGCTCGGCAAGCCGTTCCCGCAGGACCCAATGGAGCAATTGTGGGGCGCGATAAGCGCTGTGTTCGGTTCTTGGCGCAACGACAGGGCGGAGGTTTATCGCCGTTTGCACAATATCCCTGAGGCATGGGGCACCGCGGTCAACGTTCAAGCGATGGTCTTCGGGAATATGGGGGATACGTCCGCAACGGGCGTGGCCTTTACGCGCGATCCATCCACCGGAGAAAACGCCTATTACGGAGAATTTTTGATCAACGCCCAAGGCGAGGATGTTGTCGCCGGTATCCGCACGCCGCAAACGTTGACGAAGCGCGCGCGCGAGGCCATGGGTGATGACGCACCGTCGATGGAAGAGGCGATGCCCGCGGTCTACGAAGAGCTGATTGGGATTTTTGACCGCTTAGAAAAACACTACCGCGACATGCAGGACATCGAGTTTACCGTTCAAGACGGAAAGCTTTGGATGTTGCAAACCCGTGGCGGCAAGCGCACGGCGAAGGCCGCTTTGAAGATCGCTGTTGATCTGTGCCAGGAAGGGCTAATTAACGAGGAAGAAGCGGTTTTACGTATTGATCCGCATTCGCTCGATCAATTATTGCACCCGACACTCGACCCGGATGCGCCGCGTGATCTTCTTTTGTCAGGTTTGCCCGCGTCGCCCGGTGCGGCTTCGGGAGAGGTTGTGTTCAATTCCGATGAGGCGGAACGCCTGGCGCAGGATGGTCGCAAGGTTATTCTGGTGCGCGATGAAACGAGCCCTGAGGATATTCACGGGATGCACGCGGCTGAGGCGATTGTCACGGCGCGGGGCGGGATGACGAGCCACGCCGCCGTCGTCGCGCGCGGCATGGGCCGCCCTTGCGTCTGTGGCGCCGGCGACTTAAAATTTGGTGATAATGAAACATTCTCGGTGAGCGGACGGGTTGTTAAAAAAGGCGAAGTGGTTACCGTCGACGGCGCTGCAGGAAAGGTCTTTTTCGGCGCGGTAGAAACCATCGAGCCGGAGCTATCTGGTGATTTTGCAACGCTTATGGCGTGGGCTGACAAAGTCCGCCGCATGCGCGTGCGCGCCAATGCGGAAACCCCCCGCGACGCCGAGACCGCGCGAGGCTTTGGCGCCGAGGGCATCGGGCTGTGCCGGACAGAGCACATGTTCTTCGAAGCTGATCGCATTATTGCGGTCCGCGAAATGATCCTCGCGGGCGACCAATCGGGGCGGGAGGCGGCGCTTTTGAAACTCTTGCCCATGCAGCGCTCTGATTTCGAAGAGCTCTTCCGGGTCATGAAAGGGTTGCCGGTTACCGTTCGCCTTTTGGATCCGCCGTTGCACGAGTTTCTTCCGCATTCTGACAATGAAATTGAGGAAGTCGCAGCTGCCTCGGGCATGGACGCTGCGAAGCTCAAGGAGCGCGCCCACCAACTGCAGGAGTTTAACCCGATGCTTGGGCACCGTGGCTGTCGCCTCGGTATTTCGTATCCGGAAATTTATGAAATGCAGGCCCGGGCGATTATTGAAGCGGCTGCAAATGTCGCCGCTGAAACGGGTGAAGCGGTTGAGCCAGAGATCATGATCCCGCTGGTGGCTGACCGAAGCGAGCTCGCGCTGTTAAAAACCAAGGTTGACGCTGTTGCGGCTTCTGTTTTGAAAGAAAAAGGCGTGTCCTTGCGGTATTTGGTTGGCACCATGATTGAGTTGCCGCGGGCGGCGCTCACCGCTGACAAAATTGCAGAGGAAGCTGAGTTCTTTTCGTTCGGCACGAATGACCTCACCCAAACAACCTATGGCCTTTCACGCGACGACAGCGCTGCATTTTTGCCGGTCTATTTGCGCAACGGTCTGATGGAAACGGATCCATTTGTGACGCTTGATCCGGAAGGCGTGGGCGAGCTTGTAAAGATCGGGGCCGAAAAAGGCCGCGCGACACGGGCGTCCATCAAGCTTGGCATTTGCGGAGAGCACGGGGGCGATCCCGCCTCGATCGCTTTTGTCGAGGGGCAAGGGCTCGATTATGTATCCTGCTCGCCTTATCGCACGCCGATCGCCCGCCTCGCCGCAGCACAGGCGAGCTTGAACGCGAAAGCGTAGAGAGCGTTTTTGGTCAAACTAGGCGCTGCTTGTTCAGCTGGTTAGGCATCGGCCACCGTGCGGATGGTGCTCGAAACGAGTGGCGCGTGGAAGACGTTTTTTAGGTTAACAATTGGCAAACAATACATGCTGCGCATTGCTCATGTTGCAGTGCGAAGTCATACACGTATCGTTTCGGTTCGGAATTCACTGGGGCAATCCAACGCCAGTCTCTGCGTCAGCCGTTCGTTTGCCACCCGTGAATACTAAATGTTAACAGCTTACGTGCTCGTAATGGTTAAACAGCGCGTTAACGCGCTGGGTGTTCCCTTCCCGCGCTGCTTAAGCGCAGCGCGCGGCGACTTGTTAGGAAATCGTAAAGCCGCGTCACGGCCCTAAGTATAACAGCGGCGATGGTCACGAACATAAGCGTTCGCCCAAGAATTTGCAGAAGTACTGGCATAACTATTGATGAAGTTAGGCGTGAAGAAAAAATACGAGCAATCAGCAGCCTCGCGATCTAACGCTAATTCGAGCGAACACTCGGACCTTAGCGGGCGCGACCGGCGACAAAGCTTGCTCCATCTAGAAAAGTTCAATTTGGACTGGGAGCTGCGCAGCCTCATCGCCGGGTTCTTGCTCAGTGTTTGCTTGGTATGCGTTTCGATTGCGGCCACGGTCGCCCATGACCGAGCGGAACGCGTTCGCACGGCCGAGGCGACCATCGAGAGCGAAGCGGCTCTGGTCGCGGCCTATTCCCGTTTTTTAGAGGCGGAAACCCATCGGGTTCGAACGGCGGTCGCTGCGCCAAGCTTAAAGCCTGCTGCGAACGACGCTGTTTCGCTCGCGGCGACTTCCCACAGAGATTTAAGCCAAGAAGCAAACGCGTTCTTATCTTTGGATTTGAGCGATATTCAGGACGCTAAAAATCAGGGTCTTGAGCGTACCTGCCTCGCTCAAGCGATTTACTATGAAGCCCGATCGGAAGCGCGCGTTGGCCAGCTAGCTGTCGCCGACGTCGTTCTCAATCGGGTTGCGAGCCGCGCCTATCCCAATTCGATTTGTGAGGTCGTTTTTCAGGGCGCCGAGCGCCGCACAGGCTGCCAGTTTTCATTCACCTGTGACGGATCGATGAAAGCAGGCGTTAATGAGCGACTTTGGAAACGCGCTGACGATCTCGCTGGCGCTATTTTGGCCGGGGTCCATAAACCGATCACCCGGGATGCGACCCACTACCACGCAAGCTACGTTAATCCGCCGTGGGCGAGCAAATTAGCGCCGACCGCGTCCATCGGGGCCCATCGCTTTTACAAGTTCCCAAGCCGGCGCCAACGCCGCTTTGTCGAGCGAAACGCGTTGGCGAATGCAAAGCTTGCGGCGACGAGGCCTTCCGCCGATACAATGAATTAAGCAGCCCCGGTTAAGCGGTTGCGCTTGGCGATTGTCCCTACGGTTGATCAGAGCTCAGACAAAATCGTTGCCTGCGCTCTGCGATGTTATACCCGGCGTTTTGCACCACATCGCGTTCTTCAGCATCGGGCCTTAATAGCGGGTTCGTGTGGTTCATATGGATGAAGAAGACTTTTGATTTTTCTTGCCCGGGCAGGGGCTCAAACCTCTTCATAGATGTGGAAACGAAGGGATGCGGAAAGCCGCTCATGTCGCGTCCCGGTATCTCGCCATTCGCGTAAAACGTGGCGTCGAGGAGGGCGTAGTCGACGGCCGCAATCTCATCTTCAATACGGGTATTTTCTGCATCCCAATCTTCCCAGCTATCAATATCCGGAAGAAAGAGCGCAGCTTTCGTCGGTCCGTTGACCCTGAACCCAACGACATCCGAAAATTCCTGGCGGTGGGGAACAGGGAGTGCTGTTATTTGAATATCTGACATAAGGCTTACGGGCTCGCGCGGCTTTAGTTCCTTCAGAATAATATTCTCTAAGCGGACCAATTGACTCCACGGACCGTTCTTTTTCAGATATTTGCCAAAGCGTTTGGTGGCGTAGACGGGCACGCCGCGCGCGCCAGCCGATTCAAAGCCGAAAAACATAAGCCC
>JBCCTV010000163.1:0-7268 GCA_039197915.1 Pseudomonadota bacterium
CTCAAGACTGGAACGCCGGCGCGGCTCGATGGGGAGACGATCGATTGGGCGTCCTTGGAGATGCAGGCAGCGGACGCCGAGCCTGCGCCCTTCTCATTTTTGACGGATGAAATCCGGGTGCCGCAGATAGCCTGCGGCGTCACGCACACTTCACGTGAAACCCACGCAATCATCGAAGCCCACCTGGACCAGTCTGCGGTTTATGGCGGAGCGATATCCGGCAAAGGTCCGCGCTATTGTCCGTCGATCGAAGACAAGATTGTCCGCTTTAAAGAACGCGAAAGCCACCAGGTTTTTCTGGAGCCCGAGGGGCTGGAAGACACGACCGTCTACCCAAACGGGATTTCGACCTCGTTGCCCGCGCCGGTCCAGGAAGCGTTTGTGCAAACGGTGCCGGGTCTTGAGCGTGCCCGCATCAAGCGGCACGGCTACGCCATCGAATATGATTATGTCGACCCGCGGGAATTGCTGGCGTCCCTTGAGACGAAGCGATTGCCCGGGCTTTATCTGGCGGGTCAGATCAATGGGACCACAGGCTATGAAGAAGCGGCCGCTCAAGGTCTGATCGCTGGCGCAAACGCCGCTCGGGCGGCCTCCGGCGGTGAGCCGATATCGATCGATCGCTCTGAAGGCTACATCGGCGTGATGATTGACGACCTCGTCACCCGCGGGGTCACGGAGCCCTATCGGATGTTCACTTCACGCGCCGAGTACCGGCTGACCTTGCGCGCCGATAACGCCGATCAACGGCTCACGCCGCTTGGGATTGAAACGGGTCTCGTCGGGCCGGAAAGAGCGGCCGCGTTTCACGTGAAACAAAGAGAGCTCGATGACGCGCGCAACTGGGCCCGGGAAACCAATGCCACGCCAAAAGAGGCTGCAAAAAAAGGCATCCAGATTAACCAAGACGGGCGGCGGCGTAGCGTCGTCGATCTCTTAGGCCACCCGGGTGTAAATTCTGAAACGCTGGCGCTTCTCTTTCCAGAAATTCGGCGCTTCAGCGCCACCGCCCGGGAGCAGCTGGAAATCGACGGTCTTTACGCCGGATACCTCGATCGCCAGCAGGCCGACATTATCGCCTTTAAGAAGGACGAGCGGTTGCGCCTGCCTGCGGACCTGCCCTATGGGGCGATTAAAGGTCTCTCAAATGAAGTCCGCCAGCGCCTCGAAGAAGCGCGGCCAACAACGCTTGGGCAGGCGGGCCGCGTGGAAGGGGTGACGCCGGCGGCGTTGGCGATTTTGCTCGCCTGGGTTCGGAAGAATGGCGCGCGCGCGGCCTCCTAGAGGGCGGCCTCCCAGAGCAATTTCGCGGCGAGCTGAACCCCCTCGTCGCTCTCGGTTTTTGGTTCGTTGCGTTTACCGGCGCCCAACCGGCCCCTCTTTCGGCGCGAAGCGCTCTACCTTGCTCGCATTAAGCGCAGCTCACTACGGCCCAGGTATCCCAATGTCAGAGATCGCCTTAGCGTCGAAGTCGCCTAGCCGGCGCTTTCTCGTTCCGGAAGCCGCCCGCGGTCTAACCCCCTGCGGTTCAATCTTATGACGCCTGAAACCTTTGCGGCAAAAACCGGTGCTTCACGTGAAACCCTCGAACGGCTCAAGGCGTTTGACGCGCTTCTCGTTGAGCGGGCGGCGATCCATAATCTTGTTTCCCGATCAACCTTGCCAGACCGCTGGGAGCGCCATTTTTACGACAGCGCGCAACTGATTGATCGAATACCGAAGAGCGCAAAAGAGATCCTCGATCTCGGGAGTGGCGCGGGTTTCCCAGGCCTCGTCATCGCCGCTTTTTTGGTCGATCGGGACGGGTCGGTAACCTTGGTCGAATCAAAAGAGAAAAAATGCGTTTTTCTGCGCGACGCCGTCGCCGCCATGGGCCTCAAGAACGTGCGAATCGAATCGGCGCGTGTCGAGTCTGGGCGCCTCGAATCGGTATGTCTAGCAAGACCGCCCGATTTAGTGACCGCCCGCGCGCTCGCGCCGTTGCCAAAGCTTTTCTCCTATGTGTCTGAAATTCGAGCTGAAAACGCCCGGTTGCTATTTCCTAAGGGTGCGCGTGCAGATGAGGAATTGACCAACGCGCGCAAATCATGGCGCTTTCAGGTTGTTCGTCACGCAAGCGTAACTGATCCCGCGGCGACAATATTAGAGATCACCGCGCTCGCCCGGCGGAAGTAAAAAAACCGCAGGCGAACGCGCCATTGAAGCATGACTGAAACAGGACCAACGCCTTGTCCTCTAGACCCGGAACCGAGACCGAGCCGGACCACCAAAACGAACCGCGCATGAGCGCCGCCACCCGACCACGCGTCATGGCGATCGCGAACCAAAAAGGCGGCGTCGGCAAAACGACGACGGCCATTAATCTGTCGACGGCCTTAGCGGCGGTGGGCGAGCGCGTTTTGTTGATTGATCTTGATCCCCAAGGGAACGCGTCGACCGGGCTTGGCCTGTCATCGGCGGCGCGCACCGTCACCACCTATGACGTTTTGATGGGCGAATATCGTCTCGATGCCGCGGTCAGCGAGACCGATATCCCGGGACTTTCTCTAGCGGCCGGGGGTCAGGCTCTTGCAGGCGCGGAGATCGAGCTTATCGAGGCTGAGCGCCGGCACTACCGGTTAAAAGACGCCCTTGACGAGTATGCGCGCAGCAGCGCGCGCGAGGCGGCGACGTACATTATTATCGATTGCCCGCCATCGCTCAGCCTTCTGACTGTCAACGCCCTTGCGGCGGCGGACTCAGTCGTCATTCCTCTGCAGACAGAGTTTTTTGCACTGGAAGGGTTGAGCCAGATTATGCGCACCCTTGAGACTGTGCGTGCACGGCTCAATTCGAACTTGATGCTCCAGGGCGTCGTTTTAACGATGTATGACCGGCGCAATAATCTATCGGCGCAGGTTGAGGCGGATGTGCGCGCCCACCTGAAAGACAAAGTGTTTCACACCGTCATTCCACGGAATGTGCGGATATCTGAAGCGCCAAGCCATGGGAAACCGGCCTTGCTTTACGATCTGAAATGCGCCGGCAGCCAAGCTTATGTGCGCCTGGCGAGCGAACTCATTCAACGCGAGCGCGACAGCAAGCGCGCAGCTTAAAGGTAGGCGGGAATGGCGATGGCGGCGGCGCGAAAGAAAGAGGCGAAGGGTGGAGCGCGTGGGTTAGGGCGTGGTCTCGACGCGCTATTGGGTGATGTGCCCACAGGCGACGCTGGCTCCGCTGAGACCACAAGAGCGGATGTGGCGAACGCGACGCCTGAGGGTTCGGCGCCGATGACGCTGCCGGTCGCTTTTCTCCATCCCAACGCAGATCAGCCGCGTCGCATCTTCAATGACGACGCTATTCAGGAGCTTGCTGCGTCTATTAAGGCGCGCGGGCTTTTGCAGCCGATATTGGTGCGCCCGCGCGGTAAGGATGAATTTGAAATTGTCGCCGGGGAGCGCCGATGGCGCGCGGCCCAAAAAGCAGAGCTCCATGAAGTTCCCGTCCTGATCCGTGATCTGACGGACGAGGAGAGCGCAGAAATCGCGCTGATCGAGAACGTCCAGCGGGTCGACTTAAACCCGATGGAAGAAGCGGAGGCCTATAAACGCCTAGGCGATGTCTATAAGCGCACGCAAGAGCAAATTGCAAAGGCTGTCGGCAAGTCGCGTAGCCATGTGGCGAACATCATGCGTCTACTGACGCTCCCAAACGCAACGCGCAGTGCGGTTCGCGAAGGGCGGCTTTCGATGGGGCATGCGCGTGCGTTGATCGGCTCGAGCGACCCCGATTTTTATTGCGAGCTTGTCATCCGCGAAGCCTTGTCGGTTCGCCAGACCGAAGATCTTGTTAAGCGCAACGCGGGCGGAGAGTCGCCGGGAAATACTCTTGCTACAGATGAAAAATCGACTAAGTCGGCAACATCGTCAGGAAAAAAGGATGCTGATACGCGCGCCCTAGAAGCGGATCTTGCAGCCGCCCTTGGCCTCGAAGTGCAGGTCGACCATTCGAAAGGCGGGTCCGGCTCGGTCACGATCTCATACCTGACGCTCGATCAGCTCGATGATTTGTGCGGGCGGCTAATGGGCGCCGGCGTTTAAGGCGGCCCCACCAGGAACATCTTCGAGGCGACCGACAAGCCTCTAAACCCCAAAGGTTTTAATTGCGGGCGCTCATACAAAGGCCAAGGGCCGCGCGCTCAACAATTTCGCGCTGGGGGGCGCCGGTGGTTTTCGCCGCGATCTCAGCTTGCAAAAGCGCATCGAGCGCCGCTTTCAAGCGATCGGTCGTCCACCGGTTTACGCGCGCCTGGAACGCGGCCTTTTCTTTGAAAAATACCGGCGGTTTCAGTTTATCGACGGCATGGGCGGGACTAGCGCCGGCGTCAACGGCGGCCCGGGCCGCGGCGAGGCGCATGAAACTGCGCTGGAGGGCGCGCAACTGCCCGATTGGGCTCGCGCCCACCATGGCCGCTTGGTGAAGCGCATGTTCAAGCGACGGGGCCGCGCCGTCGGCAATTGCTGCGAAAAGGGCGTCGCTCGTTTCCGTAGCGCCGTCCGCGAGCACGGCTTGCACATCATCAACGGTGATCGTCTCCGGCCCCTCGCGCGAACTTTTCAGGCCTTTGAAGAGGATCACTTTGTCGATTTCAGCGCGAGAAAGCCCGCGATCTTCACCGAGAGCGCTGACAACAAGATCCAACGCCTCTTGATCGAAGCGCAGATCTTCAGACTTCGCCAACGCCTGGGCAAGGGCGCGAAGCTCCGCCGGTCCGTCCGTGTAGCACGGAATAGCGGCGCCAAATGGCGACTTCTCGAACGCCGCGCGCAGCTTTGATTTCGGCTTTAGATCGCCGCCTTCAATCACGACGATAGCGGTTGGCTGGAACGATCCGTTTTTGAGGGCGTCCAACAAGAGGGCCGCCGCTGGCGCCGCGCCATCGCCCGCCGTCTTTACACGAATTAGTCTGTCGCCGCCGGCAAAGGAGATGGCGGCCGCTTCATCAACGAGGCGCGCCGGATCGCCCTTTAGGTCCAAGTCAGTAAATTCGGTCGCGTTAAAGGGATCTTGCACGTCGGCGACAATAGACTTGCCAATGCGTAACGCGCGTTCACGCACCAGTCCGCCGTCTGGTCCATAGACTAAGACGGCGCGTTCCTTAGGCGGCAAGGCTTTGAAAAACTGCCCAATTGCGCGCCCTTTAATTGCGGTCACTGGGTCTCGCCATCGATGATTTCAAGCTCATAGTCGTCCGGCGGCAGGGCCTTCACCCGGTCGCGCTCGTCATCGGCGTCTTGTAGCGATAGTAAAATATCGCGCTCGACCGCTTCAATAAACTGCCGCGCTGCTTTCTCACGCGCCTTTTGCTCTGCATAAAGCGTCGAGTACTGAGAGTTTACAACGTTAAAGGAGACAACCGAGGAGACTTTGCCTGTGAAGGTCTTCTGGTCCCGCGCGCGGCGCAATTGGTAGGTGCCGCTGATAATATAATTAAAGCGCGTCACTGATGCATCGAGTTGGACGGCGAGGTTCTGCGCCGATTCCCGGGCTTTAATCGCCAGGAAATACTCAGTGCTCGCTGCTTCTGACGACGATTTTCTAAGCTCAAACGCCTCCCGAATGACAGGCGCGATCGATGGCGATGCATTCACATCACTCATTTCAATGGCGTTCAAAAGCCCTGGCTGATCTTGACCCTCCCGCGTCGCATAAACCGGTTGAAAGCCGCATCCGCTTAAAAAAAGAGCCGATGCGCCAAAGAGCAAAGCCAAAACGCGATTGACGTGAGAGACCCGATCAATCATGCGCTTATCGCTCACGTCGCCACCACATTAACAATTCGGCCTGGAACAACGATCACCTTACGGATGGTTTTTCCTTCGATGTGGCGTTTAACGTCATCGCTTGAAAGCGCTAGCGCCTCGATCTCTTCTTTTGGCAGCGCCACATCGACCAATAATTCCCCGCGCCGTTTGCCATTAACCTGAACGGCAAGGGTAACCGTGTCCGTTGTGAGAAGGCTCTCGTCCGCGACCGGCCATGGCGCATCACAAACGAGACCGGCGCCGCCCAATGTCTCCCAGCATTCTTCGGCAAGGTGGGGTGTGAAGGGCGCAACAATGCGCACGAGAACTGATAAGGCTTCGGCGCGCGACCATTGGTCAGCGGAGCGCAATTTCTTCAGTACAGAAAGAAACTCGTAGATCCGTGCGATTGCGCGATTAAAACGGAACTGCTCGATGTCGTCACTGACGCCTGCGATCAGGCTATGGGTTGCGCGGCGTAAATCAAGCGACGGCTCTGCTGGCGGGCTTTCACCGTCAAAATCTCTAAGTGCGCCGGCGTCGGGGTGCACGCTGTCCCAGATACGGTTGACGAGTTTCCAAGCGCCGACAACGCCGGCGTCGGTCCATTCCACGTCGCGCTCGGGCGGTGAGTCCGACAGCATAAACCAGCGCGCGGCGTCAGCGCCGTAGGCGTCGGCGATTTCCTCTGGCGAGACCACATTGCGCTTAGACTTCGACATTTTTTCGATTGCGCCGACCGTGACAGGCTCGCCCGTATCGGCCTTGCGCGCGCCCGCATCGTCAATGATGACGTCATAGGGCGCTAGCCAGGCGCCGCTTTGGTCACGGTACGTGGCGTGGGTCACCATGCCTTGCGTGAAAAGGTTCCTAAATGGTTCGTCAACGGAGAGGTGGCTCGTGTCGCGCATGGCGCGGGTGAAATAACGCGCATAAAGAAGGTGCAAAATAGCGTGTTCAACGCCGCCGATATATTGGTCAACAGGCAGCCAATAGTCCGCCTGGGATCGATCGAGCGGTTGGTCGTCTCGCGCCGCTGCAAAACGAGCGAAATACCAGCTTGAATCAACAAAAGTATCAAACGTGTCTGTTTCTCGGAGCGCGTCGCGCCCGCAATTCGGGCACTTAACCCGCCGCCAGTCATCCGCGCGGTCGAGCGGGTTGCCAGGAACTTGAAACGCTTCTGGCGGCACTTCGGGAAGCTCAACCGGCAGGTCTTCATCCGGAACCGGAACAACGCCGCAGGTCTCGCAGTGGATCGCTGGGATCGGACAGCCCCAATAGCGCTGCCGGGAAACGCCCCAGTCGCGCAGGCGATAATTTGTTGTCGCCTCCCCGTCGCCCAGCGCTTCGACTTTTGCAATGGCCGCAGGAATTGCATCGCTTACGGATAAGCCGTCTGCGCTGCTGCTGGTACCCCCCAGCTTCCTTCGAAGTGCCCTCACCGCCAAGACCTTGTCCCACACCAACCGGACGGCGCATGAG
>JBCCTV010000164.1:0-7209 GCA_039197915.1 Pseudomonadota bacterium
AGATTTTTGGCCCCAAAAGCGAAGCCAAAAACAACAAGCAGAACCAAAGCAATTGTTGCGCGTGGACGCGCGATTGGCCAATTCATCATTTTTCTCCCCAAAAATGAACGGTGCGACGGCTAAGCCGCGATGGACCTTAAGCGACAAGGCTAGACCACTTTTCCCGCGTGTCGAGCGCTGCGCAATTAACGATTGTCCAGCGCTGTGATGTTCAGCACATTTTTTTAGTGTCATTTGGGGTCGCAAAAGCGCTGCGCTTTTCCTAATCCTTGGGCAGGGGCCAAGCGCTATCGGGCCAAAAATTTCGGCAATGCGCCAACATGCGCGAAAAATTCACGCCGCGCAGGAACAGGAGACAAGTTGTGGAAAACCTATTTTCGCTCAATGGCAAAGTCGCGCTGGTGACCGGCGGGTCGCGCGGCATCGGCAAAATGATCGCCGAAGGTTTTCTGCGCCATGGTGCGAAAGTCTACATCTCTTCGCGAAAGGTTGAGCAGTGCGACGCGGCGGCGGAAGCGTTATCAGCCTACGGCGAATGCGTCTCCTTACCCCAGGACATTTCAACCCTCGACGGCGTCAAAAATCTTGCCTCGCGGCTCTCCGAGCAGGAAGGGCAAGTCGACATCCTCGTCAACAACGCCGGCGCCGCCTGGGGCGAAGATTTCGCCAGTTTCCCAGAAGCGGGATGGGATAAGGTCATGGACCTCAATGTGAAGTCTCTATTCTTTCTAACCCAAGGACTGCACGAAAAAATGAAAGCGGCGGCGTCTCCGGAGCAACCGGCCAAGGTGATCAACATTGCGTCCATTGATGGTGTACGGATAAATCCGTGGGAGACCTATTCCTACCAAGCCTCAAAAGCAGCGGTCATTCATCTCACAAAACGGCTCGCGGCGCGTCTCATCAACGATAATATCTGCGTGAGCGGGATCGCGCCTGGCGCCTTCCCCTCTGATATGAACCGCGCCGCGCGCGATGCGGGCGATGCGGTGGGGCAAATGATTCCCGCGAAGCGCGTAGGTAAGCCTGAAGATATGGCGGGCGCTGCGATTTTCCTGGCGTCGCGGGCAGGCGATTATGTGGTCGGCGACACTGTTGTTGTTGATGGCGGCGTCGCATACGCGCATATCGGCGAAAGCTTTGGATAGTCAACCGGACCGGTACGTTTGGCGGTAGTAGGAAAATCGCGGCCCGTTTGCTGGGTCGTCACGGACGGTCGCGCCGGCATAAAAACGCAAGCGCTCGGGCTCGCTGAAGCGTTAGCGCGTTTGCGCCCGCTCGACATCGTCGACAAACGGATCTCCATTCGCGCGCCTTTTCGGTCGTTGCCGCGGGTCTTTTGGGGCAACCCCTTTAGTCGATTAGACGCTGATGGCGCGTTGTTGCGCGCTCCGTACCCAGATTTATGGATTGGGTGCGGACGTTTGAGCGTTCCGTTGAGTATGGCGATGCGGCGGCGCGCGCCCGCAACATTTACAGTCCAGCTGCAAGCGCCCCGCGCCCCTTTAGATCGATTTGATCTCGTCATTTCGCCCGCCCATGACCATGTGCGGGGGGGCAATGTTATTGAGACGCTGGGCGCCCTCAATCGCCTGACGGACGCCGCGCTCGACGCGCAAGGCAAGCGATTGGCGCCTGAACTGACGCATATACCGTCTCCGCGCATCGCTGTGCTGGTAGGCGGGCCGGTTAAAGGCGCAAAGCTCGACGCCCATTCGGCCGATAGCGTTATCGATGCGCTGACCACTCTCGCGAGCGCTGGGTTTGGTCTTCTGATTACACCCTCGCGTCGAACGCCCGTGACGCTGAAAGAAAAACTCGATCAGTTTGCGGCTGCTCAGGCGAGCGCATTTCTTTGGCGGGGTCAGCCGATCGCTGGGCTGGATAATCCCTACCAAGCTCTTCTCGGGCTATCGGACCTCGTTCTTGTAACGTCCGACAGCGTCAACATGGTCAGTGAGGCGGCAAGTACGGGAAAAAGTCTTTTGCTGCTAAAATGGCCAGCGCCGAAGAAGTTCGACGCTTTTTACAACGCACTAATGGAGCGGGGCCTCGCCCAATGGTTTTCGCCGCCCTACGCCGTCGACGCCTTCAAGGCGGCCACTGGCGCGAACCCCGACCCGCTCAATGAGACGCGCCGCGTGGCGCAACTCGTCTTAGATCGGTGGGACGGTCGTAAAGCCGGATAACAGCTGCGGATCGTTATTAATAATGCGTTAAAGCGTTTGATCGGTGCGATGAGCCGGCATAGCCAGCGCGATTTTACTAAGTAACTTGGATCGGCCCGCGCAAGCCCGTCAATCGGTGTCGACGGAAACGCAACTGGCCAAGCGAACGCCCACACCCTGCTTGGCCACTTCGGGTTTTAAAGGCTTGCCGCGCCCCTTCACATTGCGGCGGCCTTATATATTCCGGGTCGGCTTTCTAGCCGGCCCGGTTTTTCGTTAGCTTGCCATTGCTCGCAGCATCCACGCGGTTTTCTCGTGCGATTGGATGCGCACGGTTAGCAGGTCTTCACTTGCCGCATCTTCCGCTTCTGCCGCTATTGAGAGGGCTGCTCGCGCGCGACGAATGAGCGTTTCATGGTCGGACAACAGCGTTTCGATCATTTTTTGCGCAGGCGGCGGCGCATCGTCAGCGCTTTCAATCTCAGCGATATTTGACAACGATTTGCCGCTCGCTGGGGCGAATACACCGAGTGCGCGCACCCGCTCAGCGATTTCGTCAAGTGCGGCCCACATATCGCGATAATGCTCCTCAAACATGGTGTGCAGCGTGTGAAACTGCGGCCCCGTCACGTTCCAATGGTAGGAGTGGGTTTTCATATAGAGGGTGTAGGTATCCGCCAGCACGTCATTAAGCGCTTGAGCGACGGCGTTTCTGGAATTGTTGTCCAGGCCTGTGTTCATCTCTGTCATTATTTATCTCCTGGCTGTTCTTAGCCTACATATGCGACGATCGCGCAGGGTCAATTAGATTTTTACGAATGCGCGCATCGACAAAACCGAAGCGGCGCGGGGCCTTGTTCGCCTGTCATTTCAAGGATGCGCAGAAGACCTGGATGCGCTCGCAAGCTTCGCGAAGTTGGTCCAGCGCGGCGGCGTATGAAATCCTGAAATATCCGGGCGCGCCAAACGCGGCCCCAAAAACGGCGGCGACGGCTTGCTCTTCCAGTAGCGCGGCTGTGAAATCTTCGTCCGATTTTAGAACCGTGCCGGTCTTTGTGATTTTTCCCGTCGTTTCTTTACACGAAGGGAAAACATAAAACGCGCCCGGCGGCGTTGCGCAGTGCAAGCCATCTGCATCGTTCAGCATAGCAACAACCATGTCCCGGCGTTCTTTGAATGCGGCGTTGCGTTCCTTCAGGAAGCTATGGTCGCCATTGAGCGCAGCAACAGTCGCCCACTGACTTATTGAGGTCGGGTTGGATGTCGACTGGGACATGACCTTCGCCATCGCTTTGATCAACCACGCAGGGCCTGCGCTAAAGCCGATCCGCCAGCCCGTCATCGCATAAGCCTTTGAGGCGCCGTTCATCGTCAGTGTGCGATCTTTTAAATCGGCCGCCACACTGGCAAAGGCGTGAAACTGGAAGTCATCATATATGACGTGCTCATAGATATCGTCTGACAAGACCATAACGTGGGGATGGCGACGCAAAACCTCAGCCAGTCCTTCGAGCGCCGCTCTGCTGTAAGCGCCGCCGGTTGGGTTCGACGGTGAATTGAGGATCAGCCATTTTGTCCGGTCCGTGATCGCCGCATCGAGGGCTTCTGGGCTCAACAAAAAGCCATCGGCCTCGCTTGTTTCCACAATCACAGGCTCGCCGCCGACCATCTTCGCCATGTCCGGGTAGGAGACCCAGTAGGGTGCGGGGATGATGACCTCGTCGCCGGGGTTAAGGGTCGCCATGAAGGCGTTGAAGATAACAGGCTTGCCCCCGGGCGAAACCGAGACTTCGTCCATACGGTAGTCGAGCGCGTTGTCGCGCGCGAATTTTTTGCAAATCGCGTCTTTTAGCTCAGGCATGCCGTCGACCGCGGTGTATTTCGTCTCGCCCCGGCGGATGGCCTCAATCGCCGCTTCTTTCACATGTTCGGGCGTATCGAAGTCCGGTTCGCCCGCGCCCAATGAAATGACGTTGACCCCTTTTGCTTTTAACTCTCGGGCCTTTTGCGTTGCAGCAATCGTTGCCGAAGGGGCGATGCGTTGTAATCGCTCGGCGACTTGGTCAGTTGCCAATGTTCAGTCTCCTCAAATCTCAAACGCAGTGGTCGCAAAAAAGGTGAGTTTTTAAAACGGCCGATTTGATACTTTTTCTAAAGCTGCGCTAAAAAATTCTGCGCGTCGCTCAGGTATAGCGCGGTGGTATCATATTTTTGCGGTGCAAACGGGAAAAATTTTTTCAGCGGCCGGAGAAGCCTGTAGAATTGATCATTGGCCGCTGATTTCTCAACAATAATCGACATCGCTGCAGCGCACCCAGAGACCGTTCGTAAGCCAACGAACTGGAAATTCGTATTTTTTTCCGGAAAGATTTGTGATCCGATTTCTTAAGAAGTAACGCGAAGGCCACTGGATGATCGCAGCATTGCAAATGACTATTGACGCCCCTCAGCTCGTCTCGTCCGAAGGCCGCTCGCCGCAGGCGGCGCAAAAGCGAGGGGAAGCCACAGGGCGCAATGAGAAGCTACGATCCATTGATGCAGAACGCAGCAAAATCGATCGGTACGCAATGCTGCAGAAATCAGCGCCAATCGTCCTTGCCATCAATCTTTTTGCCGCCTTCATCATCACTGCCGCTGGTTGGGACCGCGTGAATAATGCGGTGTTGGGAGCGTGGTTCGGAACCATGGTCGTTCTAACGATCTTCGGCGCCGGCTATTGGTGGCTGCAGACAAAAGCGTCAACCAGCCGTCAATCGCTTTTTTCCTACACGCGAAAGCACGTTGTCTGGATGGGTTTGACGGGCGTGATGTGGGGCGTGCTCGCGCCATTTTTCGCCCTGCACGATTTCTTGGGCGTCGCCGTATTCCCACTGGTGATTGCGTTTTTAACAGCGAGCGTCGCCGCATCAGCCGCTACTTCCTGGCGCGCGGCCCAAGCATTCTCAATCCCAACCCTCGCGCCGCTTTGCGCTGCCTATCTTATATTTGACGAAGCAAATGGCGCGCTCATCGCTGCATTGGTCATTTGCTACCTCGGCGCCCTCGCAGACATTGGTTGGGCGATGCAACAAACGATTATGCGGCTGATCAGGCAACGCATACGCAGCAACAATATTGCGGACACGTTGAAGCGCCAGCTCGAAGCGGCGAATGATGCTGAAAGCCGCTACCGCGCGCTTGTTGAAACCTCGCACGAAGCAACCCTTATCTTCTCACCCGATGGTGAAATTATCTTTGCAAACAAAGCGGCGGAGAACGCGCTTGGCGCGCCTGCGCAGTCCCTCATTGGACGGTCGTCAAAATCGCTCCTGCATCCAGACGATTTCGGCGTCTTCAAAGCCCTCGGGGCCCGGGCGCTATCAAAACTTGGCGACGCGACGCCGGTGCGCGATTTGGCGTTTTCAAATGATAGCGGTGGTTACGTCCGGATGAGTGGTCGATTGATCAACCTGCTCTACGCCCCAGGCGTTGAGGGTTTTGTGTTCTGTGGGGTGCCGAGCGCGCAATATGCGCTCAACCTCGTGCGCGCCGCAGGGTAAATCGTAAGCCCAACATCCATGCAGGTTTGCTTTTCCTCGCAAGCGGTAAGGCCGTTTACACGCGAGATATGGCCGAGCGCGGCGCAGCGATGCGTAACCTCGTCTGGAGCTCTCCGCCTGGCGCGCTTGCGAATAGGCCTTTTGTTCGGCACGTTGCGCGACGATTGTTCCCGTTAATTTTCATCCCCAGCGAAGACAGCCATGACAATTCTATCCTCCATCCGCGTCCTCGAAATCGAGGGCATTGGTCCCGGTCCTTTTTGCGGCATGTTGCTCGCAGACCTTGGCGCCGAGGTCATCGTTATTGAGAGAAAAGGCGGCGCCTCCGCTGAAAAGGCGATTTACCGGCGCGGTAAAACCGTGGCGCCGTTGGACTTGAAAGATCCGCGGGCGGTCGATGCGATTAAGACGCTCGTGAAAAATTGCGATTGCCTCATTGAGGGAATGCGTCCTGGCGTGATGGAGCGGTTAGGTCTCGGTCCTGATGTTCTCCGTACTGAGAACCCACGCTTGGTTTATGGCCGGATCACCGGATGGGGGCAAACGGGGCCGTTGGCCAATTCGGCCGGACACGACATTAACTACGTCGGCCTTTCGGGCGCCGCCTGGTATTCCGGGCAGGTTCGCGATGGCCATGTGGCGCCAGCGCCGCCGCCGACCCTTGTCGGGGATGTCGCCGGCGGGTCTTTATACCTGGCGCTCGGTCTTTTGTCAGGCGTGATCAAGGCGCGTGAAACCGGCGAGGGGAGCGTTGTCGACGCGGCAATTGTTGACGGCTCCGCGCATATGATGAACCTACTCCTCACGGTCAAAGCTGCCGGCGCGATGGTGGAAGAGCGTGGAAAATCGATGCTCGACGGTGGGTATTTTTACGATGTTTATCCGTGCAAGGATGGGAAATATATAACCGTTGGCCCGCTTGAGCCAAAATTTTACGCACAACTTTTGGATAAGCTCGGGCTTGCCGGGGATCCCATATTCGCCGTTCAATATGACCAGTCAAAGTGGGACGAGGCAAGGGGTCGGCTTGGAGAAGTCTTTGCGTCAGAGACCCAAAGCCATTGGCGCGACTTGCTCGAAGGCACCGACGTCTGCTTTTCTCCGGTCCTGTCACCGAGCGAAGCCGCCGATCACCCCCATATGAAAGCGCGCGGCGTCTACGAAACCGTTGGCGGCATCCTGCAAGCGGTGGCGGCGCCGCGATTTAACGGGTCTCCGCCGACCACGCCCCAGGAGCCAAGCGCCTCAACGGATGCAGCAGTTATCGCGCTCGTTAATCTGGGTATTGACGAAAACGAGGCTCGCGCGTTGCTTTCCTAAATTAAATTCCGGATTATCATAGTATAGTATGTGTACGAAGTGATGGGCTGAACGGCCTGTCCTTGAAAGGCCTAGAGCAACTTCGCATCAATCTGAACCGCTTCGTTGCTCTAGGTTTTTGTTTTGTCGCGTTTTCTTACGTCCAACCGGTCTCCACTTGGTCGGCAAACGCTCTAGCGCCG
>JBCCTV010000165.1:0-7181 GCA_039197915.1 Pseudomonadota bacterium
AATCCAGGGTTGCGCCGCCGCTTAGAAATGCGGTGCACGGAACTCCAAATGCCTTGTTTTGCGGTTCTCGATCCGCTGATCCGCGCATTTGGCGATTATCTGGGGCTTGATAAAACGCTGCAAACTGGCGGGCAGTACGAGTTAAACGACGCTTATTTTAAACGGATCGCCGCCCTTGATTTCATGTTAAGCCATGACGATGGGCAAATGGCTTGGGACTTGGAAGCGGCTGATGTTGTCTTGGTGGGCGTGAGCCGGACCTCAAAAACGCCCACATGTATGTATCTCGCAAACCGGGGCGTCAAAGCGGCAAATATACCGCTGGTTCCAGGCGTCGACCCGCCGCCAACCCTTTTCACGTTGCGCAAACCCCTGGTGGTGGCGCTCGCAGCAAGCGCCGATCGACTATCACAGATCAGGCGCAGCCGGTTGAATGAACTCAACGCGGATAACAACGTCGAGGATTATTCAGACGTCGAACAAATCAAAACTGAGTTGCGCGACGCAAAGCGGCTATTTGCAAAGCAGCGCTGGCCGGTGATCGATGTGACGCGAAAATCGGTTGAAGAAACGGCGGCGACAATTTTAACAAAGTTATCGGCGCGCCAGAATAAACGCCCATCAGCGCGAACCTAGCGGGGGCCGAATAGGTGGCTAAGATCATACTTGCCTCAGGCAGCGCCATACGCGCACAGATGTTGAAAGACGCAGGCGTTGTCTTTGACGTTATCAAAACAGGTGTCGATGAAGCGGCGATCAAGCGCCAATCGGTCGAGGAGGGCGAGACGGCTGATCTGATCGCCTTACGACTTGCGGTCGCGAAAGCGCGCGCTGCGCCTGCGCCTGCAGAGGAGGCCGCGGGCGACGATGGACTCGCTGGCGCCTATGTCATTGGCTGCGACCAGATCTTGGAGATGGACGGTGAGATTTATGATAAGCCGCAAAACTTAAGCGAAGCGCGGTCGCGGCTTGTGGCGATGCAGGGCCGATCCCACGCCCTTGTTAATGGGCTCGCGGTCATCCGCGACGGTGAGGTTGTCTTCACCAATAGTGCGTCGGCGATCTTAACAATGCGGGCGTTTGATGAGGCCGCGATCGAGGCTTACTTATCGAACGCTGGTGAGGGGATCTTGTCGAGCGTTGGCGGATACCAAGTGGAAAAACTGGGCTCGCGGCTCTTTTCTCATATTGATGGGGACTATTTCACGGTGCTTGGCATGGCCTTGCTGCCCCTATTGGGCTTTCTGCGCGACGAAAAAGCGATCGCGTACTAATGGCGACGACCCCGAAATTGGCGGCCGTTATTGGCTGGCCCGTTAGTCACTCCTTGTCGCCAAAAATCCACGCGACATGGGCGGCGCGCGAGGGCGCGCCCGCCTACTATGTGCCGGTTGCAGCCGAACCCGATTATCAGTCCTTTGAAAAAGTCGTAAACGGATTAAGGGCGGCAGGCTTTAGGGGCGCTAATGTGACAATGCCCCACAAAGAAAACGCGTTGCGCCTGGCAGGCACAGCGAGTGATCGCGCGCGCCAGGCGAATGCTGCAAACATGCTGACATTTATCGGCGACAGTATCCATGCGGATAACTCAGACATTGAAGGCTTCGTCAACGCGACCCGGGCGGTCATTGAGGGCGATCCAACATTTAAAACAGCGATTATGATTGGCGCCGGCGGCGCTGGCCGCGGCGTCGCCATGGCGCTGAAGGAACTCGGCATTAAACGACTTATTGTTGCAAACCGCACCCGCGAAAAGGCTCAGAACCTGGCGGACGCCTTTGACGGCGACGTCCTAGCATTGGGGGAAATCGATCGGGCGCTACCCGAGGCCGACATCATGGTGAATACATCCTCCCTTGGGATGGATGGGCGCCCGCCACTTGAGGTTAATCTACAGGGAGCGAAGCGGAGCTTAGTTGTCGCCGACATCGTTTATGCGCCGTTGCAGACACACCTGTTGCAAGAAGCGGCGGCAGCTAATCTAACATGCGTAGACGGATTATCGATGCTGATGCACCAGGCAGCGCCTGGCTACAAAAAATGGCTCGGGGCAACAGCTGACGTCGACGACGCTTTGCGACAAACGCTCGTTAAAGCTCTGGGTGGCAACGCTTGATGCTGACGATTGGACTGACCGGCTCCATTGGTATGGGCAAAAGCACAGTGGCGCAAATGTTCGCTGATGCGGGCGCCCGTGTCTGGGATGCCGACGCCGCAGTGCACAGGCTTTATTCGCCCGGCGGAAACGCCGTCGCGCCAGTCGGTGACATTTTCCCAGACGCCGTCAAAGAAACCGAAACCGGCCCTACGATCGACCGCGAGATCCTGTCGAAATTGGTGATCAATGACAACGTAGCGCTAAAGAGACTTGAGGCGATTGTTCACCCCCTGGTGGCGATGGATCGGCTGTCCTTTGGCGAGGCGGCAAAGGCCGATGGCGTGGCGGCGATCGTACTCGATATCCCATTGCTCTTTGAAAACAACAGCGAAGGGTTTTTCGACGTGGTCGTTGTTGTGTCAACGAGCCCGGAGGAGCAAAAAGAACGGGTGCTCGCCCGGGAAGGCATGACGGGGGAAAAGTTCAACGCCATCCTCGCAAAACAAACACCCGATGCTGAGAAAAGGAAACGAGCGGACTATATCGTCGATACGAGCGTCTCGCTAGACGATACGCGCCGCCAGGTTGAGCGTCTCTATCGCGATCTTATTGCGAAACGGCGCTAAACCTGTTTGCAAAGGCTAGTCTGTTTCTTGTAGGAAATTACATCCGCACACAGATAATATTCTTTTAGAGCAACTTCGCATCAATCTGAACCGCTTCGTTGTTCTAGAGCGCCAGATGCTCACATTGGATCACGCGAAGATCGGCTCAGGCGCTCAAACAAAAGACTCGAGAACATCGGATTGATTCAAGCTCATCGACCGATGTTCTAGATTTTTTTGTTGCGTTTTCTTAGTCCCCAACCGGTCCCCACTTGGCCGGAAAACGCTCCAGCCTGAAGCTAAATTTTTTCTGACAGGCGAATGGCGAGGCGGCACCCAGTCTGGATGACATGGCGAAGTATCGGGTAGCCTGGGGCTTCACGGGCCCCCTCTTGTTCCGCGGTCTCTTTGTGCTCTAGCTCATCCTCGCGGAACTCACGCACAGTCTCGGCAAGGGCGTCATCGACGCCGTCCAATTCCTCCGCTTGTTCCGCATAGTGCTTTTCAATGACGTCTTCGACCGCCTCGGTGCACGCCATCGCGGCGCGCTCGCCAAGCAAGGCGGTGCCGGCGCCAAGGGCGAACCCGGCAACGTTCCAAAATGGCGATAAAAGCGTCGGGCGAACGCCCCGATCCATCATCATTTCATCAAAGGCTTTGAGGTGTTTGTGTTCGCCTTCCTCCATCTCGGTGAGCATGTCAGCCATGCGTCTTTTATGGGGAAGTTTTTCGAAAACAGCGCGCTGGCCTCGGTAAATTTGCACGGCGCCGTACTCGCCGGCATGATCCACACGGATCATTTCCGCAATCCGAGAGCCGCGCGGCCCGGGCGTGTCGCGGCGCCGGTCGAAGTCTGGTTTCGCGTCTGCGCTGGGGTTCGCCGATTGGGTCATGGATCAAGCCTCTTCAGTAACCGCTATGCGCCTAGTCGCTTGGACCGCTGCCGGTTTGGTCAGGCGTTGCAAGCGGTGAGCGCCTACCCGCGCCGGGGCCAACGGTCGCTGCCAAAAAAGTGAGCGTAAAAAGGCCAGCGGATGCGAGGAGATTATACCCGGCCATCGAAACCCCAAACAAGCGCCAGGGCGCTTCATTGCAAGATGTTTCCTGCGGCTGTTCGGTCAAGCCAGCCCGGAGCCGATCGATAGAAACCACGTCGTCCCCCACCGATGAACAGCCCACAGGCCCCGGCCACAGGTTGAATTCAACGCCCGTGTGGTAAAACGCGAGACCGGCGCTCAGCGCATAAACCAACGAAAGCGCTCCAACGCAGGCGAATGCGGCGACGCGCGCACCCATTGTCATATTGGCGATCACGCCGGCCGTTGCGACCGCCATCGCCGTCCAATGGGCTTCGCGTTGGTCGAGGCAAAGCGCACACGGGGGGAAGCCCGCGCGCTCAAATAAATGCGCGCCAATAATAAGAGCAGCACTCGTGACAGCTCCGAAAAGCAGCACCGGCGTCGTGCGCAGCGTTATGATTGGCGACCAGGTCATCGCCTATAAATAAGAGATCGCCGGCCCGGGAACCGCTGCAGCATCGTCACATCGACGCTTCGCCGCACGCCTCTAAATGTAGGAACGCCGCTGCACTCCTAACCACGCATGCGGCTCGGTCGCTGCAACGCCAGGATTGTTGCTCCGTCGCCATGGGCTGGAAGGTTTAAGCCGGAACAAAAACCGACGGCCGTTTTAGGCGCCAGAACCGGCCATTTCCCGCAGGATTGTGGTGGCTTCGAGCCCTAGGGTTAAAAGCAGCGCAATCCAAAGGAAGCCGATCAAAAGCCCGGCAACCACCAATACCCCATCGCGTTCGATCAGGCCGACCGAGGCGACGGCGACCCCAATGCCGGGAATAGTGTTGGTGGACGGCAGCGGCACCAGGATGGAGGCAGTCGGGGCCAGCAGGAGCAAGCCCACGAGGCGCAGACCGAGACCCTCGGTCAGAAAGGAAAACCGCGGGCGGGCCAGGCGTTCAATCCAGCCGAGATAGCGCTCGGCCCGGTCCAGAACCTTGCGAAAGGCACTCACTTTGAAAGATCGCGCGGCAAGTTTCGTCGGCATCCAGGGGTGGGTGGACCCGCCAGCGAGCTGTGCTGCAAGTGCGAGCATCGGCAGCGCCACAATCTGCGGGAGGAGATAGACGAAGGGCAAACAGCATGGCAGCGCCAAGAGCAAAAACAGGAACCCGAAGGCCCGGGCGTCCAAGGTGTTTAAAACATCCCCAAGGGTTCCCTCGCCCGTGTCGCTTGCGGTCTCGAGCTGATCAAGCGTTCGGCGCAAAACATCGGTCGCGCCCGACGCGTTGGCAGAATGATTTGAAGCGTCCGCAAGGCCCACGTTGGTGCTCGTCCTTTCGTTCACAAATGGTCTCCGGTGCTAGGACTGAGGTAAAAACACGAACCCGCACTCTAGCAAAAGAGAGTTAACGGTGTGCGCGCGCGCCAGCAAGAAACCTAGAAACAGGCGGTTGGCGGCTTCGAGCGAGGTCGGTTAACTGGCCGCTAAACGTCAAACGATCGCCCCAATCGATTGCGCGATGGGCAGCCTTTAAACAAAGGATTGCTTAACCGCAGACCACGCCGGGGGCGAGCGTTTTCTGAGCAGCGTAGAGGCCGGCGGGCGGGCTAAGAAAACCCGACAAAACAGAAATCTAGAGCGATGAAGCGGTTCAGATTGATGCGAAGTTGTTCTAGTATCAACGCATGGCGCTTGCCCCGCTGGCGGAATTGGTAGACGCGCTGGATTCAAAATCCAGTTCCTTCGGGAGTGTCCGTTCGACTCGGACGCGGGGCACCACATCCAAACACACCCCTCAAGACTCACGAGTGAGTGGGCGGCCCAATTTGCGCTTCAATAATCTCCCTATACCGATCAACCACGTAGTCTGGTTGAAACTGCTTAAGCCAGTCCGCGCGTTCGGCTAACCGCTCCGTATGCCCAATATCAACGCTTTGGAGCTCAGCTTTCAGCGCTGCCGTCATGGCCTCTTGGTCGTCATTTGGCACAAGCCGTCCGTAGGCCCCCTCACCTAGGATTTCAGCCGGGCCGTGGGGGCAGCGGGTCGAGACAATCGCAACACCGGTCGAGAGCGCCTCAGCGCAGACGACGCCGAAACCTTCAAAAAGAGATGACATGGCGAACACGCGCGCACGTTTCATGTAATGGCGGGGGTTTGGCCGCCATCCAGGCAGAAAAACCCGCGAGGCGACGCCAAGGGAGTCTGCGAGCGCCAATAGGTCGGCGCGCTGAGGGCCTTCGCCAATAATGACAAGGTTTGCGTCCGTATCGTTGGCGGCGGCGGCGAAACTCCGGATCAACAAGGGAAAGTTCTTCTGGGGCACAAGGCGCCCAGCGCCCAGCACCACCGGGCGATCAAACAAGGGCTCGTCGCGCGGATCGATATTTGTGTCTCCGGCGTCAATCTCGCCCACCGGATTGTAAACGGTTGGAACTGTTCCGTGTGGAAACCGGAAAATCTCCTCAACCTCACGCGCAAGACCTTTTGAAACCGCTTTCACGACGTCGCACCGGTGGTACACGAAGCGCTCCACACCAAAGCCAAACCAGCGTCGAAACCACCACATGTCTTTAGGGTTTCGAATAAGGGCGTTGCGGAGCGAAACAACGGTCTTAACGTCATTGAAGCGCAATCTACCAAGGCCCACGGTGAGAGTTGCGGTGTGCAAAATTCCCACAACAATGCGCGGGCGTTCGCGCCGGAGGTAACCGAGATATCCCGGCAAGGCCAAAAACTCCGTGATCGCATTTAAGTGCACTTTGCGAGGACCTTCGAGCGGGACGTCTTTCAAGGCGCCTTTGGTTTTAGAGACGACAAGGTCCGTTCGGTAACCGGAGGCCGCAAGCCCCTCGCTCAAAAATAACGCGACGCGCTCGGCCCCGCCGCCTTCATAGGATGGGATAAAAACGGCAACGTCAGGACGCGGCGGTGAGTAATTATTGGTCAAACGGTTTCACCAAAATGCACATGAAAACACCAACGGGGCGCCGCCAGCGGGCCCCTGATGCTGCAACCCAAACTATTGGCGCCGACGGCGCTTGGCGGTTGGGTAGCTCGTTGCAGCGCTGCAAGCAAATCGCTCAACGGGGCGGGCTCGCCAAGGTGGATGCGAGGCCGGTCTGAACACTCAGAAAGTGAAAAATGCCAAGGTTAAACTGTTTTTTTAGCGTCCCGCTTAAATACCGAACCCGCGGCGAAAAGGACCGCATGGGCTATCTGGAAGGTGGCGGCGTTGACGAGCATAACGCCAGCGAGGTCCGCCTCTGGCGCTCCGGATGCGTCGGCGAGCGCGACGGTGGCTGAGAGGAAAAAAAGCTCTCGGCTCGGTAAAAATGGCAGGCGGCTGATTATTAGCTGCGTTGTGAAAAGCAACACCCAGAAGCCATAGCCCACGTCCGGCAAGGCAACGCGCCACTGGGCGATTTGCAACGCCGCCATAATAAAAATTCGTATAAAGTAT
>JBCCTV010000166.1:0-7140 GCA_039197915.1 Pseudomonadota bacterium
CCCAGCAGGGCAAAAAAGTGCTTCTGATCGGCTGCGATCCGAAAAGCGACACGACGTCGTTGCTATTCGCCGGGCGCGCTTGTCCGACAATTATTGAAACGTCGACCAAGAAGAAACTCGCCGGGGAAGAAGTCGAAATCGGTGACGTTTGCTTCAAGCGTGACGGCGTATTTGCGATGGAGCTTGGCGGTCCGGAAGTCGGTCGTGGATGTGGCGGTCGCGGCATCATTCATGGGTTTGAACTCCTAGAAAAGCTCGGTTTCCACGAATGGGATTTTGACTACGTATTGCTCGACTTTCTAGGCGATGTTGTCTGCGGCGGCTTTGGTCTGCCGATCGCCCGCGACATGTGCCAGAAAGTGATCGTGGTCGGATCAAATGACCTGCAATCGCTGTACGTTGCGAACAACGTTTGTTCCGCAGTCGAATATTTTAGAAAGCTCGGCGGCAATGTTGGCGTCGCGGGGCTTGTCATCAATAAAGACGATGGCACGGGCGAGGCGCAAAATTTCGCGAAAGAAGCGGGTATCCCGGTATTGTCGTCGATCCCAGCCGATGAGGATATCCGGCGTAAAAGCGCAAACTACCAAATTGTCGGAAAGCCGGGCGGTCAATGGGGGAGCATGTTTGAGCAGCTGGCGACGCAAGTTGCGTCTGCGCCGCCATTGCGGCCTAAGCCGCTAACCCACGAGGAATTGCTTTCGCTCTTTGCTGCAGAAGAAACTGGCGCTGGCTACCAACTTGAGCCCGCGACCAGCGAGGACTTATGCGGCGTCTCCGCAAAAGCGAAAGAGTCGCTTGAAGTGATTTACGAGGAAATCTGAGTAGGAACTAATCGGTAAAAAAGGCCCTTTTGTAAGGTAAAGAATCAAACCTATTCCGACAGATACACAATGACACTTATCATCGATAACAACACTGCGCAAAACGACGCACCCATATCATCTCATCACGATGTAAATTCGGGAGGTGTAAATTCGGGGGATGCAAATGCGGCGACCGATGCGGCGCTTGGGTGCCATGCGGGTAAAGACGAATTAACGCGGGCAGCCCGCAAGGCCGGCAAAAGCGAAATCCTCGATCGGTATGCAGAGGATTACCCAAAAGGGCCCCACGATCAGCCGCAAAGCATGTGTCCAGCATTTGGCTCTTTGCGCGTTGGGCTGCGCATGCGTCGCACGGCGACAATTCTCTCTGGGTCGGCGTGTTGTGTTTATGGATTGACCTTTACGTCTCATTTTTATGGGGCCAAGCGCAGTGTCGGTTATGTGCCCTTCAACTCTGAGACGCTCGTCACTGGCAAGCTGTTTGAAGACATTAAAGAAGCAGTAGAAAAAACGGCGGATCCGGAGAAGTATGACGCAATCGTCGTGACCAATCTCTGCGTACCGACAGCGTCCGGTGTGCCTCTGCGTTTGCTGCCCAAGCAGATCAACGGCGTGCGGATCATTGGTATTGACGTTCCGGGTTTTGGCGTTCCGACCCACGCTGAAGCGAAAGATGTTCTGGCGGGCGCTATGCTCGCCTATGCCCGCAAGGAAGCGGAAAGCGGTCCGGTCGCTAAACCAGCGCAGGCGCAAACAGATACCTCTTTATCGGGCGCGCCGTCGATCACCCTTCTCGGTGAGATGTTTCCTGCCGATCCGGTGATCCTGCAGCAGCTTATCGCGCCGCTCGGTGTTCGCGTCGGGCCAACGGTTCCGACGCGCGAATGGCGCGAGCTTTATGCGGCCTTGGACTGTGCGGCCGTTGCCGCGATTCACCCGTTTTACACCGCAAGTATTCGCGAATTTCAGGCGGCTGGTCGACCGATCGTGGGCGGCGCGCCGATTGGCGCCGATGGCACGGCGCAGTGGCTTGAAGCCATTGGCGACGCCTGTGGCGTTTCCCGGGAGAAAGTATCAGCCGCGCAAAATGCGGCAATTCCAGCGATTAAGGGCGCTCTTGCAAATATGCGAGCGACGGGGCGCATCACTTTGTCGGGGTACGAAGGATCAGAACTCCTCGTTGCGCGCCTTCTCATCGAAAGCGGCGCGGACGTTCGGTATGTGGGATCAGCCTGTCCGCGTACGAAGTGGTCCAAAGGCGACCAGGAGTGGCTGGAAGCAAAGGGCGTTCACGTGAAATTCCGTGCTTCGCTCGAGGATGATATCGCGGCGCTCAACGCGTTTGAACCTGATCTCGCGATTGGAACGACGCCGGTGGTGCAGTCGGCTAAAGAGCGGGCAATCCCAGGCCTATATTTTACGAACCTGATTTCGGCGCGGCCTCTCATGGGCGTTGCTGGCGCGGGCTCGCTTGCGCAAGTCGTAAACGCGGCAATCGCGAATAAAGACCGATTTGAAAAAATGAAAGATTTCTTTGAGGGCGTCGGTCAAGACGATACGGCCGGCGTATGGCGCGGCGAGCCCACAATTGACGAGGGATTTCGCAAAAAACAAGAACGTAAACTCGCTATCAGGAAAAAACGCGAGGACAATCTTGAGGAGCCGGTTGGATGTTGATCCAAGATCACGATCGCGCCGGCGGTTATTGGGGCGCTGTTTACGTATTTACGGCGATCAAAGGCCTGCAGGTTGTGATCGATGGCCCGGTGGGCTGCGAAAACCTACCCGTAACGTCCGTTCTTCATTATACGGACGCCTTGCCGCCGCATGAATTGCCCATCGTCGTAACTGGCTTAGCAGAAGAAGAATTAGGCCAGCACGGCACCGAGGAGGCGATGAAGCGCGCCCGGGGCACGCTCGATCCGGCTCTGCCGGCGGTCGTCGTTACCGGATCGATTGCGGAGATGATCGGCGGGGGCGTTACCCCGGAAGGCTCGAATATCGAGCGCTTTCTTCCTCGAACAATTGACGAAGACCAATGGCAAAGCGCCGACCGCGCGATGCTGTGGCTTTGGACAGAATACGCCCAAACGAAAGGCCGAAATCCCAAAGGGCGGGCGCGGAAGCCTGGCGAAAAACCCCGGGTAAATATTCTTGGTCCGGCTTATGGCATGTTCAATACGCCGTCAGATTTAGCCGAGATCATTCGGCTCGTTGAAGGTGTTGGCGCTGAGGTAAATCTCGTCTTCCCGCTGGGCGCCCATATTGCGCAAACCCGGCGGCTCGCGGACGCTGACGTCAATATTTGTATGTACCGGGAATATGGGCGCGCCCTTTGCGAAGCCTTGGACAAGCCTTATCTGCAGGCGCCGATAGGGTTGCATTCCACGACAAAATTCCTCCGTACCCTGGGCGAACTCTTGGATTTAGATCCAGAGCCGTTCATCGAACGCGAGAAGCATTCAACGATTAAACCCCTTTGGGACCTTTGGCGTTCCGTAACCCAAGATTTCTTTGGGACCGCAAATTTCGGGATCGTCGCAAACGAGACCTATGCGCGGGGCGTCACAAATTTCCTATCGGAAGAGCTTGGGCTCCCTTGCGCCTTTTCTGTAGGACGGGTGCACGGGGTTAAGCCAGATAACGACCATGTACGCGAAAAGATCCATGAGGGTGCGCCCCTTGTGGTTTTCGGCAGCTTCAATGAGCGCATGTACCTGCAAGAAGCGGGCGCTCAGTCGGTCTTTATCCCCGCATCCTTCCCGGGGGCTATTATTCGTCGACACACCGGCACACCCTTTATGGGGTATGCCGGCGCGACCTACCTGGTCCAGGAAGTCTGTAACGCGCTCTTTGACGCCTTGTTCCATATCCTTCCGCTTGCCAGCACCTTAGATTCTGCGCCAGCGACGCTTTCAAGGCTCGCAGCGGCGATTGATTGGGCGCCGGAAGCAAGCCAAGAGCTAGACGATCGTGTGAAAAAAGCGCCCGTCCTTACACGAATTTCCGCTGCAAAACGATTACGCGACGCCGCTGAGGTTATTGCGCGCGATTCAGGTGCAGAAACGGTGATGCCGGAACATGTGTCGGCCGTCGCTCTGGCGGAAAGTGCAGCGTGATCGGTATGGCGACTATTAGCGCACCAAGAAAAATAAACAGGAGGGTGAGGATGGTGACCTTCACGTCAACGCGTACTCTAGACCGAACGAAAGACCGGTTGGAGTACCGCATATATCTTGCTCTCGTTATTCCTGGGTGCTTCGCGGCGACGGCCGTTAAACGCCTTTTTGGCCGTAAATCGCGTGCGAGCGTTCTCACACAGGAAAAACCTTCGTTCTGGCGGGAGATGATGGACTTAGCGGATAGCGCGGTGCCATGGATATTCTCCGCACGATGATGATTTACAACAGTTTCTTCGGCGTGTGCTACGCTGACGAAAGGCCCGGGTCGCAAGGGCTTAATTGTGGCGACGACCGTAGTGAAAATAAAGGAGGCACTTAATGGCCAGTGATACGGCGGATAAGACTGCGTCGCTGTCTGGTTTGACCCAGGCCGAAGCGCAGGAATTCCACAAAGGGTTCATTGGGAACTTTATCCTGTTCACCGGGATCGCGCTTGTTGCGCATCTTCTCGTGTGGATTTGGCGGCCATGGATCCCCGGTGAAGCCGGTTGGGATCAGGCGTTACTGCAAGACGGCGTTCAAATTGCGAACACCGTTATGCCGTTTCTAAGTTAAGGAGATCGCTCATGTATCGTATGTGGATGCTGTTTGATCCTCGGCGCGCGCTAATTGGAATGTTCACGTTCCTCTTTACGCTCGCGATTATTATTCACTTCGTCTTATTAAGTTCACCCCGCTACAATTGGCTCGGCTCCGCAATGGACGACCAGGCGGCAGTGACACTCTTTGAAGACGTAAGAGAAACATGAAGCAGCTGAACACGGACGGCTCAGCCGTCCGTGTTCACTCAAAACTACTCCGTAAGCCTACGATATACGGAGCAATAAGAATGAAGACGGCGGTGAGCGCCGTATTTAATCGACGCGCTACTCGGAAAGGCGGCAAAAAATGGCGCTCTTAAGCTTTGAACGAAAATACCGTATTCGAGGAGGCACACTAATTGGCGGTGACCTTTTTGATTTTTGGGTCGGGCCCTATTACGTGGGTTTCTTTGGTGTAACCGCGGCTTTCTTCGCTGTGCTCGGTACAGCGATGATTTTTTATGAAGCCGCGATTGATGGCGTTTGGGTCCCTTGGCTCATCAGCATTGATCAGCCTGCAATCGAGTATGGGTTATCACTCGCACCCTTATCAGAAGGCGGAATATGGCAGATTGTAACCTTCTGCGCGATCGGGGCTTTTTCCTCGTGGGCGCTGAGAGAAGTTGAAATCTCCAGGAAACTAGGCATGGGCTACCATGTGCCGGTGGCTTTCGCGACCGCGGTCTTTGCCTTTGTGACGCTCGTCGTGATCCGCCCCGTCTTGATGGGCGCCTGGTTCCATGGCTTCCCGTATGGGATTATGAGCCATTTGGACTGGGTTTCTTATACTGGCTATCAGTACGGGAACTTTCATTATAACCCAGCCCACATGGTTGCGATAACGCTCTTCTTCACGACGACCTTGGCGCTCGCGATGCATGGCGGTTTGGTCCTCTCGGCCGTAAACCCGGGGGGCGAAAAGCTCGTCAAAACGCCGGAACATGAGAACGCCTTCTTCCGCGACTTCATTGGCTATTCGGTTGGTACGCTGGGCATTCACAGACTTGGTCTCTTTCTGGCGTTGTCTGCGGGTGTGTGGAGTGCGATTTGCATCGTCATCAGCGGCCCATTTTACCCTGAAGGCCAAGCGTGGAGTGAGTTCTGGGAACCGCTTCGTAATCTACCAATTTGGGCGAATTAGGATCTGAAAAATGGCTGATTATCAAAATCTCTTAACTCAGGTCCAAGTTCGTGGCCACGTCGATCTCGGCGTCCCGCTTCCCGGCGATGATTGGCGCCGGGAAAAAGGAACCGGCACGAACTATCTCCTAGGAAAGCTTGGTGAAGCGCAAATCGGTCCTGTCTATCTCGGCTGGGCAGGCGTCGCGTCTCTCGTATGCGGTGTTATCGCCATCGAGATTATTGGGCTCAACATGCTTGCGAGCGTAAATTGGAACCCGATCAAATTCGTCGGCCAATTGCCTTGGCTTGCGCTTGAACCGCCATTGCCAGAGCACGGCTTAAATCCGTTTCCGCCGCTGAATGAAGGCGGCTGGTGGATGATGGCTGGTATGTTCCTGACGGCGTCAATCCTATTATGGTGGGTGCGGTGCTATCGCCGGGCTATCCAGTTGGGACTTGGCACTCATATTTGTTGGGCTTTCGCCTCTGCGATCTGGCTCTATCTCGTGCTCGGCTTTATCCGTCCATTGCTAGTCGGCAGCTGGAGTGAGGGCGTTCCATTTGGTATCTTCCCGCATCTCGACTGGACGAACAATTTCTCTCTGATCTACGGGAACTTGTTCTATAATCCGTTCCATATGCTCTCAATCACATTCCTGTACGGATCAACGCTCCTCTTTGCGATGCACGGGGCGACCATCATGGCCGTTTCACGCTATGGCGGCGAACGTGAAATCGAGCAGATCTATGATCGGGGCACGGCTTCTGAGCGCGCCGCTCTGTTTTGGCGCTGGACGATGGGCTTCAACGCCTCAATGGAGTCAATCCATCGCTGGGCTTGGTGGTTCGCCGTATTAACGACCCTGACAGGGGGGATTGGCATCCTTCTCACAGGCACCGTTGTTGATAATTGGTATCTGTGGGGCGCTGAAAATGGGTTTGCGCGCCTCTGAGTAAGCCGCACCCTATCCCTGAAATTTCGCCCGGCTCAATTGATTGAGCCGGGCTTTTTGATCTGATCGAGCGCCCGAAGATCACATTAGATCACGCAAAGATCGTTTCATGCGCTCAAAACAAAGCATCTAGAGCATCGGGTTGCTTCTAGGGCGTTTTCCGACCAAGTGGAGACCGGTTTGGCGGCAAGAAAACGCGACAAAACAAAAATCTATAGCAACGAAGCGATTCAGATTGATGCGAAGTTGCTCTAGCTAATCGCCCGATGCTGTTAACCGCTTTGAAGATAGATTTTGTGGTTGAGGCTTCCGTTGCGTCAGCGCCGCAAAAAGAAGCGCGGCCAATCAAACAACGAGAGTCCTTAGAGCGAGACCAGATTAACGTAAGGGACTTACCGCAATATATTTTGAAGAATGGCTTATGCGCATGCGAAAACGGCGTGGGGGATAGACCGCAACGCGAGGCAAGCGTGAC
>JBCCTV010000167.1:0-7133 GCA_039197915.1 Pseudomonadota bacterium
CAGGTCGAGAGAATAACTTCGGGGCATCCTGAACCTCCTGTTCAGGATGAATCACTGTTCGAAACAACTGCAAAGACCAATCGATTCTATCTGGTCGCGAAATGCTCTAGGCCTATTTTGAGACATTTTTAGGCGAACGCAGTTGGCAGCGTTCTTGCTCAGGTTGTTTCAACAAACACTGGAGACGCAGCCATGTTCAACAAATCTTCCGCCGCACGCCTCACCCGCGAAGCCCAGATTGAAATCACCGTTAATGGCTGCAAACCGGCGCAAGCGACGTTGTTCCTGAAGCCCGAGCAACGGGTGAGCGATGTCCTCAATGATGAGCGCGGGTTCTTGCCGGTGCGTTTTGCCTCTGGCCGCACAATGGTGGTTGCGAAAACCTCCATCATTTCAATCGTTGAGCGGGAGGCCGAGGCTGCAAAGAAACGCCCGCAAAACCAAAGCCCTTATGACGTTCTCCGCATCAAAGAAACGGCGAGCGTTGAGGAGATTAAACGCGCATTTAAACAACGCATGAAGTCGGTTCATCCGGATTCGCTGGTCTCACTTGATATTGACGATGAAATCAAAGAAGCGGCGATCGCGGCCGCCCAACGGGTTAACGCTGCTTACCAGACAATCATGGCCGCCCGTAGCGTTAACGCGTAACCCACCGGCGCCGCTTCACGCCGCAAACTCGCTTCTGCGCTTACCTCCGCCATTTATTCAGAACTAGGCTTAGCAAACAAAAACCCGAGCGCTTGCGCCACCCCGGCGCCCCAGAGAATTGTCCCGCCGGCGCCGCCAACCAGCTGATCGCTACCGCCATAAAGGCCTGGAAACCATGCGAGCGCGGCTCCATCGAGCAAGAGCGCCGGTGTCAGCATTAACGCCGTTGCTAGCGCCAGCTTTTCGCCCGGAAAGCCGATCAGGTGTTTTCCCAAAAACAAGAACGGGACGGTTCCAGGCACGAGCAAGAGATAGGTGGCGACGCGCCCCATACCGTTATAAGCGCCCATCGGCCCTAAAAAACGCAGAAGGAAAGCCGCTAGTAACCAAAGCAAAGCGCCGTATCCTATAATCATCAGCGTTTGATTGACCGGAAAGGCCGGCGCCGACTGTTCTGAATGAGACATCTTTCTTCTCCTTTTTTCGTTTCTGGCCCTGGGAAATTGGAATGTCCGGGCGTTTGGCGCTTATATTGTAGCGCGTACTACAACTTATTTGTAGCGAACGCTACAGAAATCTACAGATGAGCCGAAAGTCAGATCAACGCGCTCAAGCGACAAAGGCGTTGGCTAGCCACATCCTCGAAAATGGGCTGGCGCAGACGAGCCTGCGCCAGCTCGCAGCGGCGGCGGGCGTTAGCGATCGGATGCTGCTGTATTACTTCGAGGATAAAACCGAGGCGCTGACAGCGGCTCTCGGAGCCATTGCTGCTGAGATGACGGCGGCGCTCGCCACCGTCATACCCGAAGGCGAAAAACTTTCTGCAGGCGAATTATTTGAAAAGCTTTCCGCACTGACAATGTCGGCGAAATTTAAGCCTTATATGCGCATCTCAATGGAGATGATCGCGGCGTCAAACGATGAGAGCGCCCCCTATGGCGCGATTTCAAATAGCATCGCCACAGGGTTTCTTCACTGGATCGCTGGAAATTTGGTGAGCGACGCGGGCAGCGACACTAACGGTGACGCCGCTGCGATTCTGGCGCTCTTAGACGGCTTAATCGTACTGTCTATATGCGCTGGCGATGACACGGCGCTGCTGGCGCGTAATCGTCTTGTTGAAACCGCGTTCCGCGCCAAAAACTGATATTTCTCGATGATCAGCGTCCGAGCGGACCACCGGGGCCCCCTGGTCCACCAGGCCCGCCGGGGCCACCGAGACCGCCCTGCCCGCCGACGCCCGCTGGTAGCTGGCCGACATTGCCAAGCAACTGCTCCCAGAACGAGAGCTCTTTGCCGCGCGTCGGCGTCCGTCGGGAAACGGTTTTAATGTCCATGCCCTCTTCAAAGGCGATATCTTCAACGTTTTGTACAAAGCCGCTGTCAACAAAACGGAAGGCGACAATCTTGCGGGCGCGCACCTTCGGCCGGAAAAACGCGCGCGCTGAGTCGGATTCGCTTAAGTAGTACCAAGCGTCCGGATCAAATGTACCGATCAGCGATGGCTCGCCATATTTAGCGAGAACGCTGTCTCGTGTATCAACGCCTACTTTCGCATCAAGGGAGGTTTCGCCGCGCTCAAGAACGTAACCGTGGTTCGTTCGAACAGTGATACAACCCGTCAGCGCGATTGCAGCGGAGGCGATCGCAAGAAGCCGGAAAAACTTCAAACCAGCCTGGATCAGATCACTCATACATGCGTCCTCATTCACCTTACGTTGCCGAGAATTCACCGGGCGAGACATGTATCCCGCAGCAGTGCCAGATAAAATCGCAACCACCGTGACTCTTAACGATCCACGCGATTCGGGACAACCGTAAGCACGTTATGATCCTATCACTCTTTAAACGAAACGACGAAGATATCCGTGCGCGTGAGCTCTACAGCGCGCTGATCGACATATCGAGACAGCCCTATTTCTTCGAAAAACTCAAAGCGCCGGATACGGTCGAAGGCCGCTTCGAAATCTTATCGATCCACGTCTATCTCACGCTCCGCCGGTTAAAAGGCGCCGGGAAAAACGCCGATTCCTTCGCGCAAGCGGTTTTCGACACATTTTTCAAAAATATGGACGACGCCCTTCGGGAGTTAGGTGTTGGCGATATGTCGATCGGCCGGAAAATTCGGGGGCTCGCCGAGGCGTTTTATGGCCGTATTGGCGCTTACGAAAAAGCGCTCGACGAAGGCGACCGCAACCAGTTGAGCGGCGCAATTTCGCGCAATGTCTATGAACGAGAAAGCCATCCGATGGCGCCGGCAATCGCGGACTATATGGTGGCGTCCATCGCCGCCCTAGATGCGCAGACTGTCGACACAATCTTAGCCGCGACAATTGAATTTCCTGATGTGGAAGCGCTGCATACCCCTGAAGGGGCGAGCGAGTAGTATGCCCATGAAACCTAGGGATGACGGCCCAAAGAAAGATACTGACCCGGCTGGCCCTGCTGGCCCTGTCGGCGATGAAAATTCCGATATCGGTTGGCGCTATCTCATAGCCGCAGACACCCTTGCCGAGGACGGCCTGTCCCTAGACCTGGAAGCCCCGTCCTCGTCTTCGCAATCGATTGCCATGCGCCTCAGCGTTCCAGGCGTTAAATCACTGCGGGGCCGACTTCAGCTCAGCCGTTTCGGCGCCGGCATCCGAGTTGTTGGCGATGTTGACGCCGAGGTGACGCGCCAATGTGTGGCGAGCCTTGAGCCCATGGAAGAACGCGTCCGGGAGCGTTTCACGGTGTTGTTCGTTCCGGCAGAAGACGTTGCAAGCTATGATGAAGAAACCGAGCTTGACGTTGATGCGCTGCAACAGGGCAGCGTCGACCTGGCTGAGCTGTTAATTCAACAGGTCGCGCTAGGGATGGAGCCCTATCCACGACGTGCGGACGCTGAGGATCTGATCGCCGCCTATGGGCAAGAAGCGGCGCCGTCACCATTTTCAGTACTCAAAGGGATCGTTGCGTCTCCCAAAGACGCCAAAAACTGATGTGCCGCAGAAACTTGATTTAACGCCAAGAATTGATTTGACGATTGCGCCGACGCCCGCTTCGGGTAGGTTGCCACAACGATAGAACGACGAAAGCCGCACGCCGATGTCTAAACCGATTGCGCCTGGCGAGGGAGAGACGCCAGACGCCACAGCGACCAACGACGCAAAGCCGGAAGACAAGATCTTGTCCGCCGACGGTCAGGGTGTGCCGGCGAACCATCAGAACACGCGCATCGCCATTGACGCCATGGGCGGCGACCTCGGACCGGAGGTCGTGCTCGATGGCGCTGTGAGGGCGATCGAGCGCGGGCTTTCCCGCCCCTTGGTTTTCGTCGGACCGAAGGCGCAACTCGACGCTCTGATCGCGGAACGTCCAAAGCTATCGCAGGCAACAGTCAATGACGCGCCGGACACGGTTCCCATGGACGCGAAGCCATCACAAATATTGCGCCGCGGCGAAAACACCTCAATGTGGCGGGCGATCGAGCTTCAGAGAAAAAATCAGTGTGCTGCAGTTTTATCATGTGGCAATACCGGCGCTTTAATGGCGCTCTCCTATAAGCTTCTCGGCGTGGTGGAGGGCATCGAACGTCCGGCCATTTCTGCTCTCTGGCCGAGCCCGAAGGGCCGCGTTGTTGTCCTCGATGTGGGAGCCACGGTCGATATTACGGATAAACAGCTCGTGCAATTCGCCATCATGGGCGAGGCTTTCTTCCGTACGCTTACCGGCGTTAAGAAGCCAACTGTCGGCCTCTTGAATGTCGGCGCCGAAGAAGGCAAAGGCCGCGAAATGATCCGGGTTGCAGCGGCGACGCTGAAAGAGCGCTGCAAGGAAATGTCCTTCCACGGATTTGTAGAGGGCAACGACATCTCAATGGGTTCCGTCAATGTTGTCGTGACCGATGGCTTCAGCGGAAACATTGCACTCAAATCGGCCGAAGGCGCAGCGAAACTGGTTGGCCAATGGCTGCGTGAAGCGCTTACGCGGTCTTGGTGGTCGAAACTTTGCGCGCTGGCTCTCGCGCCGGCGCTCAGCGGTTTAAAAGCGCAAATGGACCCTTCTTCGGTAAATGGCGGCGTCTTTTTAGGGATCGACGGCACGGTTGTTAAAAGCCATGGCGGCGCCGACGCTGAAGGCGTTGCAAGCGCCATTTTGATGGCGGCGAATCTCGCCGATCATCCGTTTCAAGATGAAATCGCCACAACTGTGGCCGCTGCGCTCGGACAAATCTCGGCGCCAAAACCAACGGCCATTCGCCCAAGCCAGAGCGACGCTAAGAGCCATGACGGCGACACCGTTGAGGCGACCGCATGAGCTTCCGCGCGGTCTATCGCGGATGCGGCGCGTTTCTTCCAGCGCAAATCGTCACCAATGCCGACCTCGCCCAAAAGGTCGACACCAGCGACGAATGGATTGTCGAGCGGACCGGCATTCGCGAACGCCGGATCGCTGGCGACAAGGAAACAACGTCAGACCACGGCGCCGCCGCGGCGGCCCACGCACACCCCGATGCCGATATGCGCCCGGAGGACATTGATCTGATCGTTGTTGCGACCTCGACGCCTGATCTCACTTTTCCTGCAACGGCTGCGCTCATCCAAGCGAAACTCGGCATAAAGAACGGCGCCGCCTTTGACATCCAAGCGGTCTGCTCAGGCTTCGTTTACGCCGTGTCGACAGCGGAGAAATTTCTTCTTTCTGGTCAGCACCAACGCGCCCTTGTCATTGGGGCCGAAACCTTCTCGCGAATTCTCGACTGGAACGACCGGTCTACCTGCGTCCTGTTTGGCGACGGCGCCGGAGCGTTCGTGCTCGAGGCGGTTGAGACCGAAAAAGCTGGCGACGCGGGCGTCTTGGCGAGCGCCCTATTCTGCGACGGCGCCTTGAGTGAGCTCTTGTATGTTGATGGCGGCGTCTCCTCGACCGGCACCATCGGTCATCTCCGCATGGAGGGGAACAAAGTCTTCCGTGAAGCGGTCACCCGAATTTCCCAGGCCATGCGCGATGTGGCTGACAAAGCCGGCGTCGCGCCGGAGAATATTGACTGGTTTGTTCCGCACCAGGCGAACCAACGCATCATAGATGGTGTCGCCCGTAAGTTGCGCTTGCGCCCGGAACAGGTGATTTCAACAATTGCTCAGCACGCCAATACTTCCGCGGCGTCTATCCCCCTCGCCTTTTCAACCGGCGTCGCCGACGGACGGATTAAGCCAGGCGATCTGGTCATGATCGAGGCCATGGGCGGCGGCATGACGTGGGGCGCTGCACTGCTCCGCGTCTAGCCGATTTTGCCCCGGTGAAATTCAGGTTACGCCTCAGAATATTGAAAACTCTGCAATAAATTCAGAAGGTTGTTGATTCACGCCCGAAGCAGTGGATAACATGCCTGGTGCGTATTCATCCGGAGCCGCCCCTTGACGACTGGAAAAACAACCACCCGTGCTGACCTGACGGAAGCGGTCTACCGAGCCGTTGGTGTGTCACGACACGAGTCAGCGCATTTCGTTGAGCGTATTCTCGATGAAGTGTCAGCGTCCTTGGAGCGGGGTGAGACTGTAAAGATCTCGTCATTCGGCACGTTTAGCGTGCGTGACAAGAAACTGCGCATGGGGCGAAACCCCAAAACCGGCGAAGAAGTGCCAATTACGCCGCGGCGTGTGATTAGCTTTCGGGCGTCCCACGTCCTGAAAGCCCAAATCAATGAGGCGCGAAAGAGCGATAGCGCCGCTGCAGCTGAATAAATAGGGGCGCCCATGGCGATCTCAAAGTCAGCAGAAGCGTTTAGGACGATTAGCGAGGCGGCTGCCGAGCTCGACGTCCCGCAACACGTTCTGCGGCATTGGGAGGAAGTCTTCGGCCAGATCAGGCCGATGCGTCGCGCCGGTGGACGCCGGTACTACCGCCCTGTCGATATAGACGTTCTGCGCGGTGTGCGGGTCCTTCTCTATGATGAGCGCTACACCACAAAAGGCGTTCAAAAGATTTTCAAGCAACAGGGCGTGAAGTACATCGCTGAACTAGGCCGGCTCGCGGCAGAGGGGCAGTCGATCTCACTTCGCCCAACCCCGGACGATGAGGACCTCGTCGCAGCGAGCAACAAACCGAACCCCTTCGTAAAGCCGAAGCCCTATGACGCGACCCACCAGGCTGCGAACGAAGCCGGAGCGCCGCCGGGGCTATCGCCTGTGCAAACCCGGGCGCTTCTCGCTAAATTGCAGCGTATCCAATCGGCTTTGGATGATGTGGCGATCGCCCTCGACGCGATCGCGGTCGCTGGCGAAGACAGCGAGTAGCAGCTGCGTTTCCACAACCGGGCTGAGCTAGAGCGCCGGATGATCACATTGGATCACGCGAAGAACGGCTGAGGCGCTCAAAACAATGACACCAGAGCCTCGGATTAGTTCACGCGCATTGTCCGATGCGTTAGAGCAACTTCGCATCAATATGAACCGCTTCGTTGCTCTAGGTTTTTGTTTTGTCGCGTTTTCTTGACCCCC
>JBCCTV010000168.1:0-7127 GCA_039197915.1 Pseudomonadota bacterium
GCGGCGCTTCGAGGACAAGCGCCTCACCAACGCGCAATTTCCAGGAGGGATCGGTGAAGGCCGACCCGTCCTTTTGCAGGGCGCCGCCTTCAATTAGCGCCTTCAAGCGCGTCCGGGTCAGCGCTTCAATGCGCTCAGACAGCCATTTATCGAGCCGCGCGCCGGCGTCCGCTTCCTCGATCGTAAATTCATAGCGCGCGCCGTCAGGCGCTTGCGAAGCTTCGGACACCGGCCGTTGCCATCCTCATTTATAAAACCGCGTCAGAAGTACCGTGTTAGGCGAAGCGTTGCAAAATCATCGTCGGCGAAAATGGCCAGCTGGTCTTCCGCAGCGATGTTGATGAACAAGCGCGCCTCAAATTCGGCGAGCCAGTTTGCGCCGAGGCGTTGGCTTGCCTCAATTGAAACGAGCGAAGATCCATCGTCAGCGTCGATGACGGCCCCGATCAACGCACCCGCCGCCTGCGGATTGTTCATGCCAAGCCGCGCACCAATAAAAATATCATTTTCAAAAGCCGTCGGCGGGGCCGGGGTTTCAAACGTTGCGATGTCGACGCCCGGCGCGGTGAATGAAAAACTATCCCGGCCGTCATAGAGATATTCCATCAGAAAGCCGACATCCGCGTCGCCAATCAAGCCGTAAGCGGTATATTCAAACCCAGCGACGGCGGCGGCGAAGGTTTGTCCCTGTCCTTCTCGGACAATGGCTTCAGCTTTAAGGAGCAATGAATCCCCTGTGTACTGAATATCAACGCCACCTTGATTTATGACCTTGTAGATCGGCGAGACCCGGTCGCCTGAGGCCGCCAGGGTAAAGTCAGGTTCACGCCCTGGACCGTGGAAATAAGAAAGGCCAATATCGACAGCGCCAACTGTGTGCGTGTAGCGGATGGCGGCGCCCGGTCGGCCGCGCCTAAGGCCAAAGTCAAATTGCGCCTCATCGGGATCGACGAACACTGGCGGGCGTAAGCGCCCGTTCTCGCCTGGGAAGGTTTGCGGCCGAAATCCCCAAAGCAAAAAAACGTCGAGTTTGCCCCAGTCCTTCAGTAAGGAAAGCTTCGCCATCGGTTGGCCAAGCTTGTCTTCACCGTCGATATCCTCAACCCCGTCGGGCGTATTGATGATATCAACCAGGTGCCGACCCTCAGTCACGCCCCAGAAGACCCGCGTTAGCCCGACAAGCGCTTCCCATTCGTTGCCTACATAACGATAATAGGCCTCGCGCAGATCAAAATGCGTACGCTGATTGTCCCGCGTATCAAGCCTCGCAAAAGGCGAAATCGCAACAGTGTGCTTGCGGTCGCCGGTCTCCCAGCGAAAGTCCGGCGCCAGAATAACCGATGGTTGAAAGTGGTTTAGTTGGCCCGCGAAGGCCGCATCGTTGAAGTACGATCGGTTTTCGATTGAAACCGCGAGCGATAGATCAGTCTTGGCCGGCCGTCTTCTGCGCCCCCGTCTTCTGCGCCCCTGTCTTTTAGCGGCCCGAGGGGAGGTGTTAGCCTTTTCGATCTCTTCGGCAGCCAGCTGTGAGATCACGTCAGCGATCTTTTGTACTTTTGGTTGGGCGTTCGCACGCCCGTTCGTTTCTGGCGCTTGCAAGCTGCTCGGTCGGCTAGAAATATTGGTGGGCTGAATTTCGAGCTTAGTGGAAGTGTCACCTGCCGCCACTGGTGATGCTACAACCAATAGGCTGAACGCCGCTGCCAGGACTGGAAAAATCGCATCCCGTAAGCGGCGCTCTATCGATGCAGGCTCAAGCGTTATCGCACGCGCTCCAAAACGCCTTTAACAAAGTCGTTTTCGGCGAGGTCCGACCCAAAATAGTAGTCTCCATACACCATATCTGTTTCTTTGCCGGTCTGGTGGTTGACCATTTCGAACCGATGCGCACGCCAAATTACGCCATATTGGCGGTAATCAGACAGCGTCAGCGTTTTCAACAGAGCCCCCTTGCGATCGTAGAATTCTATTTTACGCGGCTGGCGATCCTCCTGATCAATCCAGGCGACCTGCTTGGTGTATCCTGATCTCTCATAGCGTGGAAACCGTTCGATAACGTCCGCCATTCGACCGTTTACGTCTTCGGCGCGTTGGTATGAATAGGTGAATTTATTCAGCTCGATCAGCGTGAAGTCTTCAAACGCGAACTCAGATCCGACGAATGGGCCTGATTTATTTGCCGACGCAATTCGTTTTGTGCGTTTTAGCGCTGGCAGATACAGCCACTGGTCATCTGGGCTTAAAATTTTTGCATGAGATAACAACGCGGTCCCTTCGACGTCGCGGGGGCTCTCAAAAACAACAAGTGATTTGTCGCCGACGCCTTCATCCGCTTTTTCGAGGGTCGTAATTGTGAGGCGCCTTTCAGCGGTTTGGCCCGATGCGTTGCGCAAGACCATTGTCGCTTCGACTTCGCTGTCCCCGAAGCCGCGGTCCGATCGGTCAGAAAGGGCTGCAATCTGATAGCCCTTCTGCGCCTCCGGCGTTGCGCCCTTGGCGTCTAAATCGTCAGTAAGCGATGTATCAGCGAGCGCCGTCGATAGGATCGCGCCGAAGGCGCCTGCGGCTACGAGAACGGTGCGCATACCGCGCGCTTTATGGATGGTAGCGCGCGCCCCTCGCGCTTTATGGATAGCGGCGCGCATTCTGCGCGCGGTGCAGGTAGACATAGTGCTCTCCCTCAATATGTCCCAACGAGTGTTTTGGCGTCGCTAACGCTAGAATCGCGCCGCCACCACGAACACTATCGAAGGTAAGCCCGATCGCAAATTGTAAATCTGGCCGTTGGGGAGAGAAAACGCTTAGACTGTGACGCGGTTCACGACGTCTCTGGCGAAAACGTCAGCGCAACGCCATTATTGCAATATCGTAAGCCTGTCGGCGCCGGCCCATCGTTGAAGACATGGCCTTGGTGGCCGCCACACCGCGCGCAATGGTATTCCGTACGCGGTATCAACAATTTGTAATCTGTCTTTGTTGCGACGGCGTTTGGAAGGGCGTCAAAAAAGGATGGCCAACCTGTCCCGGAGTCAAATTTCATTGCGGATGCAAAAAGTGGGAGGCCGCAGCCCGCGCAAGAGTAAACGCCCGTTCGTTTTTCGTCATTGAGCGGGCTCGTAAATGGACGCTCGGTGCCTTCTTTGCGCAAGACAGCGTAGGCGTCGGGTGATAGGCGCTGCCGCCACTCGGCATCGCTCAATTGCCATTCGGCGTAATCGGGAATTGTCGCAACGTCGACGTCCGACATTGTCTCCTCCGCTTTGTTTGCAGCTTTCGCCGCCGTTTTTTGCGCGCCGCACGCACCGAGAACGCCAATCCCCGCTGACGCAGCGCTCGCTGACAGTATTTTTCTTCTGCTTATCATAACGCCTTACCTCCCGTCGCTGACGCTTTGTCTCAGAGAGAGATATGGGCCCCACCAACAAGCGCCGCCAATAAAAACGGCGCGAGCAGCAAAAAACCCGCATCACGGTTCGAGCGAAATAGCGTCAGGCATAAAGCCCCGTCTGACGGCTGAAATCGCCAGACTTGTCGTCCTAAATGGAGCGCCGGAGCGATTAGAATGAGGTAAAAAATCGGGGACGTTTTTGCCAAGACTCCGGCCGCCAGGGCGAGCAATATCGTCGCTGCATAAAATCCGAAAACGCTTGTGCGGACTTTGTCTCCAAGGGCGAGAGCGCTTGAGCGGACCCCGATCAGCGCGTCGTCTTCCTTATCCTGGCAGGCATAGATCGTGTCATAGCCGAGGGTCCATGCGACGCCCGCCGCGTAAAGCATAATGGCGGTGAGCGACAAGCCGCCGGTTGCCGAGGCGTAGCCCACCAAAACACCCCAATTTAGCGTCAGGCCAAGCCAGGCCTGGGGCCACCAAGTTATGCGCTTCATAAAGGGGTAGGCCGCGACGAGCCCGAGGGAGGCAATTCCGACCCCGATCGTGAAGCCGTTGAATTGCAACAATATCGCAAAACCGACCAACGATAGGGCCACAATGAGGACGCCTGCCGCCCTCGGCGTCACCTGGCCCGCAGGAATGGGGCGAGAGGCGGTGCGCGCCACCTGGGCGTCGATATCGCGGTCAATCAGATCATTATAGGCGCAACCGGCGCCGCGCATCACAAACGCGCCAACGGCAAAAAGCGCGGCGTGCCAGAGGCTCATGATTGGCGTGCCGTCGGTCGATAGTCCAGCGAGGGCCTGTCCCATCCAGCACGGTAGTAAGAGTAGCCAGGTCCCGATGGGCCTGTCGGCGCGCATCAGCCGCAGATAGGGCTTTGCGAAGTTCGGTGCGCGGTTATCGACCCAGTTCCCGGAAACGGCGTCGGCGATTGCGCCGGCCGCTTGCGCCGGTTGCCCAGGCGCTCCGTCAGGGCCGTCGCCGGGCGCATTGCTGCGTGCATTGGCCTCGCCAGCCTGCGTGCTTTCGTTGAGATCGAGATTATCGGTCGCCATACCACCGGGTATTAAGGCGGCTTTTCCTGCGTGCAAGCGCTGTTTCCATTGGGGCAATGACGCTAAGACGAGCGGCATGATCCGGCTTTTTATTAAGGACCAATTAGCTCCCGGGGCCGACATCGCCCTCGGCGCTTCAACCGCCCATTACCTGAAAAATGTGATGCGTCAGAAACCGGGCGACGTCTTCCTCGCGTTTAACGGTGAAAATGGCGAGTTCGCGGCAACCATTAAGGCTTTAGCGAAAAAGGCGGGCGTTGCGCGCCTTGGAGAGCAACGTCGCGGTCCCGAGCCGGTCCCGGATATTTCTTTGCTGATAGCGCCGGTAAAAAGGGCGGCGCTTGAGACAATCATCCAAAAAAGCGTGGAACTCGGCGCCAAGGAAATCGCGTTTGTCAAAACCGACCGGATCGCGGCGCCGGAGCCGAACTACCAACGGCTCGATGCAATCGCCATGGAAGCGACCGAGCAGTGCGGTCGCTTGAGCCCCCCAGCCATCAAGCCAATGGCGCCTTTGGAAGAGGCGTTAGACCGAATTGGCGCAACGCATGCGGTCATTTTTTGTGATGAGGCGGGAGACGACCTGAACGAGCCTTGGGGCGGCCGAGAAGGGCGCGCAGAGCCCATGCTCGATGCGCTCGAGCGTGCAGGCTCAAGCGCCAAGAGCGCCGCCCTGCTCATCGGGCCGGAGGGGGGCTTCTCACCAGACGAACGATTGCGTTTGCAAGGTCACGAGGGTGTCATTCCAGTGACCTTAGGACCTCGGATATTGCGTGCGGATACGGCTGTGATTACGGCGCTTGCCTTGTGGCAGGCGGCGCTCGGCGACCTCGCAAGTCGCTAGCGCGGCGAAGGTTGTATTCGCCGCCAAAAACACCGAAAGCGCCTTTCGCGGTTAAAGCACCGGACGATTAGCTTGGCTCAAACCGACGCTCCAGACCCGTCGCTTTGAGCGCCTGAGGCGATCTTCGCGTGAGAAAATTTGATCATTCGGCGCTCTAGGGGCCGCAGATAGCGGTTGTCCGTGAAGGTCGCCACGGGCTAAGCCTAGGCGATATTGCGACTGCGAGGGTCGCGCCCGGAGCCATACGCCATGAGCCTGCAAGCCGCCGGTGGAGATCGTCCGCCTATTGAAGACACGCGCGAGCTGGTCGCCTATCTCGAAGCCGGGTGCAAACCGAAATCGGCCTGGCGCATCGGCACCGAGCACGAGAAGTTCGTTTATTGCCGAACCAATCTGACGCCAGTCAGTTATGAAGAGCGCGGCGGGATCCGTGAAATTCTCGAAAAACTAAGTGAGCGCACAGGGTGGCCCCTTGTGATGGAGGGCGACCATCCGATCGGCCTGAAAGCGCCCGATGGCGCATCCGTATCGTTGGAGCCGGGCGGTCAGTTTGAACTTTCCGGCGCGCCCTTGGAGAACGTACACCAGACGTGTACAGAGGTTCACCAACACCTTGACGCCGTGAAAGCGGTTGCCGACGGCACGGGCGTTGCGTTTTTCGGTATGGGGTTTTGCCCAACCTGGAAGCGCGAAGAGATGCCGCAAATGCCAAAAGCGCGTTATAAAATCATGCGCCGGTATATGCCTGAGGTCGGCTCGCTTGGCCTCGATATGATGCACCGTACAGCGACGGTTCAGGTAAACCTCGATTTTTCCTCCGAAGCCGACATGGTGCGGAAGTTCCGAACTTCGTTGGCGTTGCAACCGATCGCCACCGCCTTGTTCGCAAATTCCGGTCTTTACGAAGGCGCGCCGTCGGGATGGGCGTCCTACCGCGCTAATATCTGGACAGACACGGACCCGCATCGCACGGGCCTTCTCGATTTTGTATTTGAAGACGGGTTCGGATTTGAGCGCTATGCGGACTACATGCTCGACGTGCCGATGTATTTCATCTATCGCGATGGCGACTATGTGGATTTGGCGGGCGAGTCCTTTCGGGACTATCTGGATCACAAAATCGACCGAGTCTCGGATGAAACCCCGCATCTGGGCGACTGGGAGGATCACCTGTCAACGGCCTTCCCCGAAGTTCGTATGAAGAAGTTCTTAGAAATGCGCGGCGCTGATTCAGGTCCTTGGGCCCGCATTTGCGCTTTGCCTGCTTTTTGGGTCGGGCTCCTCTACGATGACGCTTCACTTGATGCGGCTTGGGATTTGGCGAAAGGGTGGAGCCAAGCCGAGCGCGAAGCCCTTCGCATCGATGCGGCGCGCGAAGGCTATAAAGCTAAAATCGGCGGGCGGACGGTTCAAGACATCGCCCTGGACGCCCTAGAAATCGCGAAGGCAGGATTAAAAGCCCGCGCCCGGCCCGGCTCAGTTGACGCCGATGAGACGCCATTTTTGAACACGCTCTTTGAAATGGCGGAGCGCGGCCAAACCATGGGTGAGTACACCGCCGAACGATTTATGGGGGAGCTTCGCCAAGATGCGAGGAAACTCCTTGCAGAGAGCGAGTATTAGCCATCGCTTCCCATTGCTAAGTTCATCTTGCGATTCTGAGAGCGCTAAAGAATTGACGTTCTGGAAAAGTCGGCCAGCATGATCTAAAACAGGCGCGCTGAATTCGTGCGTTTACAGATTTAAATTGACCAAAAGCCGGATCGCCAGAGCATCGGGCGATTAGCTTGACGCAACCCGATGTTCTAGATTCTTTGTTTTGAGCGCCTGAGAC
>JBCCTV010000169.1:0-7039 GCA_039197915.1 Pseudomonadota bacterium
ACCGGTCTCCACTTGGTCGGCAAACGCTCTAGCGCCGCCGTTTGGCTGACTTTTTACCGACTTTTTGCTCTTTGCCGCGACGGGGCGCGCGCCCTTTTCGATTAGGCCGTCCGTTAAAGCCCGCTTTTTTCTTTTTCGCGCTTTTTCGCGGGTGTCCCTTTATCGGCTCGGTGAGAATATCAAAACGCAATCCACCGGAGAGCGGCGTCGCTTCCGCCAGGCGCACACGGACTTTTTGACCTAAGTGATAGGCGCCGCCGGTGCGTTCGCCCACCAGCGCTTGCGCGTTTTCGTCGTGGTGAAAGCGCTCATCGCCAAGCGAGCGCATCGGCGCTAAGCCGTCCGCACCCGTCTCATCAAGGCAAATGAAGAGCCCTGCGCGCGTCACGCCGCGGATGCGCCCGCTAAACTCTGCACCCACGCGGTCCGAGAGATAGTCCGCCAGAAAGCGGTCTTTTGCTTCGCGCTCAGCGGCCATCGAACGGCGCTCGAATTGGGAGATGTCATCAGCAATCCGTGATATTGCTTTTTCTTCGTCTGTTGTTTGGCCGCCATCGCCGAGTGAAAACGCGCTGATCAACGCCCGATGCACAATTAAGTCTGCATAGCGACGGATTGGCGATGTAAAATGCGCATATCGATGGAGGTTGAGCCCAAAGTGGCCAAGATTATCCGTCGCGTAAACCGCCTGCCGCTGGGCGCGTAACACCACATCGGAAACGAGCTCTTTTTCATCCCGTTTTCCCGCGAGTTTCAAAAGCTGGTTAAAGTGCGACGGACGCACCGCGTCGGAATTCAAAAGTGAATAGCCGAGCGTTTCCAGATAGTCTCTGGCGCCCTCAAGGCGCTCCGGGTCCGGTTGATCGTGGACGCGATAGACAAACGTCCTTTTCTTTTTTTCAAGGGCTTCAGCCGCCGCCACATTCGCTAAGATCATGAACTCTTCAATCAGCCGATGGGCGTCGAAGCGTTCTCGGACTTCAACATGATCAAGAGCGCCATCTTCACCTAGAATGAGCACGCGTTCTTCAAGTTCAAGATCGAGCGGCGCTCGCTTGGCGCGCTCTTTCAATCGAGCGCGAAACGCTCGGTGCAGTGTGCGGACGGTATCGGCAACGGTCTTGGACGGCCCATCGCCACCATCGATTATCGCCTGGGCGTCTTCATAGCTTAGTTTTGCCGCTGAGCGCATGGTTGCGCGCATAAAGCGATGGTTTAGCTTTCGGCCCTCCGCCGATAAAACAAGCTCGACCGCGAGGCAGGGGCGGTCCTCATCCGGCCGTAACGAGCAAAGGTCCGTTGACAGACGTTCAGGGAGCATTGGCGCAACCCGGTCCGGCAGATAGGTGGAATTGCCGCGCTCGCGCGCGTCGCGATCGAGCGCTCCGCCTGGCCGGACAAATGCGGCGACATCGGCAATCGCGACAATAACCCTGAAGCCGCCTTTGTTCTCAGGCGCGTCGTCCTCGGCGGCGAAAACGGCGTCGTCATGGTCCTTCGCTGAAGCCGGATCGATTGTCAGGAGTGCGACATCGCGCAAGTCAACGCGATTACTAAGTGGCGGAAACTTTGCTTTGTTCGCCTCTTCAAGGGCCTCGTCGCTAAACCCCTGGGGAACGCCATTATTCGCCAGAGCAATCAGCGAGTATGCGCTTGGGCTGTCTAGCTTTCCTTCAATCGTTCTGACACGAACCTTTTGACCGCCATAACTGCGGTCGTTTTTTGCTTCAACCCAAACAATATCGCCATCGCTTGCGCCGGCCAGATCGTTCCGGTCAACCCGGTAGGGCCGGCGGGCGCCCCGCTCAACAGACATGGCAAAATGGGCGTCAGCGTCGCGTTTAATGACTGCAAGAAAACGATCGCCGCCGCGCCCGATTGCTTTGATCGGGTCACCGGAATAAGCGCCATCAGCATTCTCCCTAATGCGGGCTAAAATCCGGTCGCCAACGCCTGGGCTCGGCTTCATGCGATCAGCGAGGCGCGCCTCAATAATGATCGCAGGCGGATCGCCTGGTCCGCGCCAAGACCCGAGGTTTGCGATGAGATCGCCATCGTCATTCACGTGAACGACATCGATTGGAGCGACGGGCGGGACCGCGCGCAGGCGCCGGTACCGCGCCCGGCCTGTGCGCTCGAGTTGCCCGGCGTCAACGAGCTCTTTTAAAACACTGCGCAACTCGGATCGTTCTTCGCCGCGAATATTGAACGCACGCGCAATATCACGACGCGTGGCGCCGTCCTCCTGCTCATCAATGAACGTAAGAAGCGCTTTGCGCGACGGGGTTTCAGCGTCTTCTTTGGGTCGACGATCAGGCACGCTTGAATTTTCCCCTCAGCGTTAGAGCGTTTGACCCTAAGCGGAGTTGCGCCGGTGGTATAGACTGCGCGAATAGGCGGGCGAGGGCCGTTGTGGTCGCGCCTTTTCCCGGATTGGGGTAGGCGCCGATACCGGTTTCCCGGCTGTCAATCGTTCAAGCGAGGCGATAAGCGCCACCAGGAGCCATAACCCGTCCCACATTTCCATCGAAACGGAAGCGCCGCCTATGCAAAAAATCACTAACGCGGTTTGTAATTGCCGGGCGAGGGCGCCCGACCACTGGTCGCCGTATTTTGCTGCAACCGCCCCAGAGCGCCGGTAAGCGGTGATAAGGATCGCCAAGAGCAACGCCAGTCCGACAAAACCCGTCCCCCCGAGGACCTCGAAGTAAATGCTATGGGCGGCTTTGGCGCTTTCAGCGCGGGAAGGGTCCACGGCGGCGGCAATAACTTCATTATACGAATTTCTGAGCCCCCCGCCGGTCACAGGGTTTTGCAACGCGAGTTTCCAATTAATAACCCAAGCGTCAACGCGCCCCATAAAAGACGCGTCTTGCGTCGCTTCGCCAATGGTCGCCATACGCTCAAACCATTTGCTTGGCATAAAGATCATCATCGGAACGAGCACAACAACAAGGCCGCCGAGGATCGCCAATTTCCGCTGTGTTCTGAGCCATATGAGGCTACAAAAGGCGAGCAACGACAGAAAAGCCCCTCGGGAATGTGTACCCAATATTGAAACCAGCGTCGCGGCAAAAACGCCCGTAACGCCCTGTTTCACGGTTGATTGGGCCGCGGCGCCCCGGAGGTATAAGAGGACTGGCAACACCGTCGCGAGCGCCACGCCCATATGGTTGTTGTCTTCTAAAACGGTGTTTTCAATGCCTTGCACGCGATATTGCCCCAGCGTTGCCAGGGTGAACGCCGCGCCCTTCGCGGCAAAAAAACCAAGTGCGATCGCGAGGAGCCAGACCAAGGCATGGATGCGCAGGCGATCAATAGCGGTCAGTGAACAAATAATGCAAAATGCAAGCGTCTTGATAAATCGATCCGTATAAAGTGCAGATTCAGTGTGATCGAGTGAAAATACCTGCGAGATCGCAACCCAGACGGCGAACGCGCAGACTAATCCTGTTAGCGTATCGATGCGCGCATTTCGGAACCCGCCGTGGAGTGCGATTGCTGTGATCGTTCCAATGGCGATGACGAGGTTTATCGGGATGCCGTATACGCCGAAAGCAAGCTGGTGGGGGGTCATCAAGGTGAACCACGCCCAGGTCAACACGCCCAGAAATGGATATCGCAGCGCTAAAGCGAGGGCGAAGGCGACGACCGCGATGAGCGCTGCGTTGCGCATTAATCAAACCGTTTCCGCACCGAACAGGGTAAACGTCGTTACCTGAACCGATTCCTGAAACCCCTGGCCGTCGCTTCGGCCATCAATCCTGGACGTAAACGTTGCAAAGCGATGCTATGGAGCGTTGCACGCGGCGCGCCAAGGTTACGCTTATACCGCGCATCGCCCGCTAAAAAATCATACTCGTCGTACCCTGCGTTTGCGTAGTGGCAGAGGACGGCCGCATGGGCGGTTAAGCCTGGTTTCAAGCGATTATCTGCGTAGGGCTTAAATCCACCGGCATAGAATAGCGCGCGTTTCGCCTCGAGTACGCAATAAATAAATCCAATTAATTGGTCGCCTGCCCGGATGCGCCACAGGTCAAATGTTCCGGTGGTGTAGTGCTTAGCGATCAAGTGGGCGTGGAACCGCGTGAGGGCCTTGCGCCGGGCAATACCAACGCCTCCTGTGGACCTTTGTTTCAGGTCGTTCAGCTCCGCCAGGGCGTCAAAGTAAGTCTGGGCCTCACTCGGCGATGTTGCCCTTTCCACCTGGACCGGTTCGGACGCTTCAAACAAGCGAATTGAGCGGGAAAGCTGGGCGCGCGTTGACTTGCCGAGCGTTTTTGCGAAGGAGAGCGGCGTTAGGTCATTAGCGGTTTTCAGGGCCGCTAAGTTCACGCAATAGGTTGGGCGCAATGCGCGCAGGTGGATCCTGCGGCCTATCTTTGACAGCGTGGAGAAATAGTTTGGATCAAGATCAGTGAAGACAAGCTCGTCCCATTTCGGGACACTTTCGGAACGGTCCTTCAAGGCGGCAAAAAGCGTTTCCGTCGCTTTTGCCAAAACCGAGCTTTCCGCTAAGAGCGCCGTATACTCACCTGGCGCCCACTCGTTAGTGCAGTAAGCCTCATTGAGCCTCAGCTGGCGACTGACCAGAAAGCCATGGCGTTTTTCAGTTCCGCTCCCGAGCATCCCCATGGCCACTAGATTTTTTGAACCGTCATAGATCCGGGTGCAGAACGCCGCTTTGCTCGATCGCGAAATCAGCGTTTCGATCCATGGCCAGGACGCAAAGAAGCCTGGTCTCACTTGTTGTTCCAGGCGCACCCAGTCTTTCTCAACCGCTTTGGTGTTTGTGATTCTTTGAAAATCGACGGTCAGGCCGTTGGTCGCCTTGGCGGCGCTTTTACTCGTCACGGCGTTACCCAAAAACGCTCAGTCTGCCCCTCTTTCCACTCAAATAGGGCGCGACGATGACCGTCGCGGTTCAACCATAACCAATCGGCGGTATTTGCTTTGACGGTGATAACGCAGAAATTTTCGCTGGCGTTTTCGCTGAGGTAAGCGGTTTCGGAGGACTGCTGCACGCTGCCGGGCGCAGCCTCAGTCGCGTAGTCAGATTGTCGGGTTAAGGGGAGCGCGCTCAGAGCCTGCTTCCTGACGTCGTCATCCTTATGGATTTTTGCAACGCCGTTGACGCGCAATTGGATCGAGCGACGTTGGTCAAAAAACAGCAACGCTACATTTTCATTTGATCGGATTTGATCGACCTTCGCCGACCGACCATCCGTGTAAATTGTTATCTTGCGGTTCTTCGGATCATAGCGCCGCATGACGACGACCCTGGAAGATGGCAAAGCCCCATCTGCGATTGTTGAGAGCACAGGCCAGCGAAAAGCCGCGCGTTTGTCGACCGCGGCGCGTATTAAACTTGCGCCAATCCAATCTTCTATCGCAGCCAGTGAGGAGTAAGTCTCATCGCTCATCTTTGGAGCGGTACCACTTCGCCGCGGCTTGTGTCTATCGAAGAGGCCGAAACTAGGGCGAACGCAATGGGCGCTAGAGAACGCCGGGAATGAGGCGGTGGGGGTCTAGCGCACGTTTCAGGTTTTGAAGGGCCGGTAGGGCGTCCCCGAAACAGGCGCTCGCGAAATTGGCATTACCGCTCGGCGAATGGACGTTGGCATAGCTCACAAATACCCGATCGGTTGTTAGAGGGCGCAATAGCGATGCAGCTCTCTCAAGCCACTCATCCGCACACGTTTTGTCGGTCTTTTTGGACAACGGAACGATAATCTGTATAACAACGCCAGGGGTTCGAAGGCTGTAGGCGCCGTTCTCGGAGCTCGCTGATGGTTTGCCGCATGGTTCAAGGAGAACATAATAATCTGGGCAGCCTGTTGTGTTCACGAGTGCGGCGATTGCCTCTGCCCCTGGCTTAGTGAGCGCCATTGTAAAGCATCGGCTCACTGTTGGTCTTGAGCGCTCCTGGGCTGCGAAGGTTTCTTTGATTTTGTAATAGTCGCCATCCCGATGACGGCCCTTCCAGGCGAGAGCCTTTTCCTTCATTACGTTGAGTGGGTTCCGCCGGTCATCGCGGTCTCTGTCACTTAAGCTGACCAAAAACGCCGTTCGCTGATCTTCATTTTCTCTCTTGTAAATGCCGAGATAGGCCGTCGACCGGTTTGTATCGTCTGAGCAAATTTCAAAATAATCATCTATACACTGATCAAAAGACTTTGGCCTGAAAAGGATTGTGCCGCCTGATACTTTTGCTGGCGGTTGGAAATGTTCAACCTCTATTTCAGCAACAACGCCAAAATTTCCCGCCCCCGCGCCACGCAAAGCCCAAAGCACGAGTTGGTTCTCGCGATCTGTTGCTCGAATTACCCGCCCTTCAGGTGTCACTAAAACAGCGCGTCGGATTCGGTCGCATCCGACGCCGAATTTCGCTTGCAAAAGACTATGCCCGCCCCCGAGCGCCATAGCCGCCACACCAACCCGCGCGCAATCGCCAGTTAGGGCGACCCGACCAGATCTGCGCAACGCTTGGTCAAGTGCGCCCGAGCAAAGCCCAGCCCCCACGACCGCTGTTTGTGGCGTAACGGTGAGGCTTTTCAGCCTGCGCAGATCAATGCAGACGCCGCCATCGGCGACGGCGGAGGATTGTCCGCCATGGCCGCCGCAGCGCGCCGATATCGGCGCATTGAAGCGATACGCTTCCTTTAGCGTCGATTGAAGTTCTCGCAGCGACTTCGGGAAAACGATCAACCCTGGACGGCGATTGACCGCGCTATTCATGACCTTACGAGCGCGATCATATCGCCAACGCTCCGGCAAAGCCGTTGGCTTGCCTTCTTTGGGTCGACAGACGCTGACGCCCTCGGCCTCCAGGTTTTGATAGATTTCTAGGGCCGCTTCTTCGGGCGTATCGGATGTTGCCATCGTCGTAGCTTGCGGGCGGTCGAGACAAATAACAACTATAAGGTGTATAAATATTTTTTGCTCGTTTTGGGTGTGCCCCGTTTGCAGCGGCGCTTCTTGGCTCGGGGGCGCCGCTGGCGCTTGCGCTAAAGCGTGGTTGATATACCTTTTGCACAAG
>JBCCTV010000170.1:0-7021 GCA_039197915.1 Pseudomonadota bacterium
ACCATGCCGGTGCCGCGCTCGGCCGCCGGCGTTAAAATCACCCTTGCGCCGAGAAACCGCATTAGCTTCCGGCGTTCCACGGAGAAACTCTCCGCCATGGTAATCACCAGTGGATAGCCTTTCGCCGCGCAAACCATCGCTAAACCGATGCCAGTATTGCCGCTCGTCGCTTCAACGATTGTCTGGCCGGGCTTTAGGTCGCCCGAAGCTTCCGCCGCTTCAATGACAGCGAGCGCGAGACGATCCTTGACGGATCCGAGCGGGTTGAAGGCCTCAATTTTTACGAACATGTCGACGTCTGCAGGGCCGATTGTGTTGATGCGAACGATTGGCGTGTCGCCGATGGTTTCAAGGATCGAGTTAAATCGACGAGGGTTTGCTTGTTTGGTCATCGACACGTTCCTTCCGATAGTTTGTTGCGCGAGAAGACGGCGGCGCAGTCTTGAGCAGCGTCGCGCCCGAGCCTGGTCTCGATAACGCCCTGCGGCAAGAGACAATAACGGCGAAAGATATCACTGCTGACTGATAGCCTAGGGAAAGCGCGCGACGCCAATGCAATGAAAATCCAGATTGATCGGTGAAGAAGCCGCGCCTCGCGCTTGGTCTCCAGCAGGTTTGCGCGCGAAAGCAAACTCGCAGCAATCTGAATTGCTTCGTTGCTCTAGATTATTGTTCGTCGCGTTTTTTTGCCCCCAACCAGTCCCCACTTGGTCGGAAAACGCTCGAGGTCGGCTCGAAAAGTCATGGGTTCGGTTTCGTCCCCACAAATAGCGCTTCATTGTTTTCAGCGACGCGCTTTCGCGTAACGCATCGCTTGGGCTATTGCCGCCAGCTTTTCATCCGCACTAGGGCAGCGCTCGAAAAATTTTGCCACGCTGGATAATTTTCTCGATAAATCAATGTGTTGCATACGGAAACTGTAGCTTGACGCTGTGGTGCAGCGTAGGTAAATTCGCGCAACTTTTTAGAGCGCAACGTGTCTGTTGCGCGCCCTTTCGAGCAAGCGATGGCGCGAGACGCCGGTAAAGACCAACCACCCTCTTTAGAGGAGTTGTCAGACCGTTTAGACGCAGCACAAGCGGCCCACAGTCCGCCGGCGCCGCGCAAAGACGGCGCAGCGATGGGGCGCGGATTTCGGATCGCGTCTGAGCTTATTGCGGCGTTTCTCGTCGGTGGTGGCCTTGGGTGGCTCGCTGACTGGCAGCTGGAAACCGCGCCTTGGGGGCTTTTGGTGGGGCTTGGATTTGGCCTGGCCGCCGGCCTCAGAAATGCAAACGCGGCGCTTGCTGAAGATGATGCGGCGCGAGACACAACGCCCGGAACACAATAGGGCGGCTGGGAGCAAGACTAGTGAGCATGACCGCAATCGCGATCCCGAAATCTCTGGATCTTCCGTTTGCCCCGCAAGTTGCGGACCCGATGGAGCAATTCATCATTAAACCGATCGTTCAACTTGGCGGTGACGGTCAGTTATCATTCACAAATTCATCGCTTTGGATGACGCTCACGGTCACCATCGCCGTGGCGTTTTTCTTGGCGGCGACCCGTAGCCGCTCGCTCATCCCCGGCCGTATGCAATCGATCGCTGAGATGAGCTATGAGTTTGTTGCAGAAATGGTTCGGGATTCCATCGGGCCGAACGGGATGAAATTTTTCCCCTACGTGTTCACGTTGTTTATTTTTATTCTGCTGTCCAATTGGCTGGGCCTTATGCCCTCGATCCCTGGACTGCCGGCCGAATTCCACACCTTCACAACAACCAGCCATATCATTGTGACTTTTGCGCTGGCGTTGCTAACGATCGCGATCGTTATTGTTTACGGCGTCGCGAAAAACGGCTGGAAATTCCTGAAGCTTTTTGCCCCGTCGGGACTTCCGTTGTGGCTGATGCCGCTGATGATTGTGATTGAACTGATTTCGTTCGCATCAAGACCAGTGAGCCTCGCCATCCGCTTATTCGCAAACATGATGGCGGGCCACATTATCCTAAAAGTCTTTGCTGGCTTTGTGGTTTCATTGTTGAGTGCGGGCGCTGTGATGAAAGCGGTTTCGATCATTCCGTTTCTTGGCATTGTTGCGGTGACCCTTTTGGAGATCCTTGTCGGATTTCTGCAGGCCTACATCTTTGCGATCCTCACTTGTATCTATCTGGGCGACGCGGAGCACGCGGCCGACCACTAATCCGAAATCAACCCTTTCCCGCGCGGTGCGAGGGCCAACCGCGAGACCGGGACTTTGAAGGCTCAAAACCGATAGGAGACACTCACCATGGAAGCAGATGCTGCGAAACTAATCGGCGCCGGGATCGCGTCATTGCCGCTGGCCGGAGCGGGCATTGGGCTTGGACTGATCTTTGGTAATTATCTAGCAGGCGCGTTCCGCAATCCGTCAGCGTCCGATCAGAACAGAACGACAATGTTCATCGCCTTCGCACTGACCGAATTTACCGGAATTCTCGGCTTCGTTATTGCGCTGATTATTCTTGGTAACTGACGAACTGCGGCGCTTACTGCGCAAAGGCAGTGGCCGCCCTCTTGAGGTTTAGAGCTAAAGGTAAGATCGGTACAAAGATGGCTTTGCGATTTTCGCCAATTCGGTCCGCTTCAATCGGCTTAAGCGTGAGCGTGTCGCTCATTTGCTTGACCAGCCTCTCCATGGCGAGCGTCGCCTACGCCGCGGCCGAGGAAGCGACCGAGGCGTCCGGTGGCGGCCAGCTGCCTCAGATGGATCCGTCGAGCTATCCGAGCCAACTCTTCTGGCTCTTTGTAACCTTTGTCTTCCTCTACATGATGATGGCGAATGTAATCCTGCCGAGGCTCGGGGGCGTGATCGAAGACCGCCGGGACCGCATTGCGGACGACCTCGACCAAGCGGCGGAGTTCAAACGCGAAGCCGAAGACGCTGAAGTCGCCTATAACAAGGCGCTTTCCGACGCGCGCGCGAAAGCCCAAGCGATTGCGGCTGAAACCCGTGATGCGGTTACCGGTGAAATCGCTGGTATGCAGATGGAAGCAGAGCAAAAGGCCGCTGATGCGGTCGCTGCGGCTGAAGCGCGGATAAACGAAATGAAGCAGCAGGCGTCTGAAAAAGTGCGCGATGCGGCGGTTGAGACCACCAAATCGATTGTTTCTGCACTGATCGATGAGAACCCGACCGATGCGGCAATCACCTCTGCAATGGCGCAAACTTAAAGGAAGCATCTGACGATGTTGATCGGTAGACGACTAAATTGGCGCACGGTTCGTTTCGCGGCGTCATCCAGCTTTCCGGCGCTCCTTTTACTGACAAGCGGCGCCTTCGCCGCCGAAGCCGCGGAAGCGGGGCACGGCGCGTGGTGGGAGGACACTGCTCTTTGGGTGAGCATAGGCTTTATTTTCGTGATGGGGATGTTCGCCTATCTCGGCGTCCATAAAACCGTCGCGTCGTCTCTCGATGCGCGCGCCCAGCGGATTGCGGATGAGCTAGATAACGCACGGCGCATTCGTGAAGAAGCGCAGGAAGTTCTTGCGCAATATCAACGCCGTCAGCGCGAAGCCGAAGATGAAGCGCAAGCGATCATTGCCCAGGCGAAAAAAGACGCCCAGCGCATGGCTGAAGAAACCCGCGAAACGATTAACGATCAGATTGCCCGCCGCGCCGCTGCAGCGGAAGCGAAGATCGCCCGCGCTGAAGCCCAAGCCCTTGCGGAAGTCCGTGGGCAGACGGCTGATCTCGCGATTGAGACAGCTCGCTCAATCATCAAATCGCGCGTTGACCAAGGGGCGCAATCGGCGCTTATCGAGAAGTCAATTGACGATCTGCGTGGCAAACTGAATTAAAACACTTCGCGGTGAGTGCGCTGCTTCAGTTGGTTGCTATACGCAAATTTCCGAAGACCCCAATTTCGGACGACAAGGGGATCAGCAATAGCCCTGACGCGTTGCGCTGATGCCTATGGAAAATGGACGTTAGAGCAACCTCGCATCGATCTGAGCCGCTCCGTTGCTCGATAGCGCTTCGCGGATATTTGTGTGCGGGTGACGGTTGCGATCCTTCCACTCAACCAGAGAAGCGCGATAAATCAATAGCCTCGAGCCCTTTGAGCGAGTCCAACGGAACGCGAGTGGCTCTAGATCTGTGTTTTTTGGGTTTTCATTGTCCCCCAACCAGGGGTGAATTGGTCGAAAAAGCGCTTTAGCGACCTGCTTTGAAAGCCAAACTCAATAAAAAGCCGGCGCCCAAGAACACCGGCTTTCCCATTATCCGTATACGCGCTGAATTGTTCGCCGCGCCTACTCGGCCGCCGCTTCCGTTTCGATGGAAACGAATTGCCGTTTGTTTCTTTTGACCGCAAATTTCACCCGGCCGGTGGTCAGTGCAAAGAGCGTGTGATCCTTACCGATGCCGACATTCTCACCGGGATGGAATTTAGTGCCGCGTTGACGAACAATAATGTTGCCAGGAATGACTTGCTCGCCGCCAAACTTCTTCACGCCAAGCCGCCGACCAGCGCTATCGCGGCCATTTCGTGAGGAGCCGCCTGCTTTTTTGTGAGCCATCTAGTTCTCTCCTTCGCCGTCGACGATTGCTTTGGCCTGCTCGACCCATTGTTCGCGTTCAATACGGCCCTTAAACGAGAGTTTCTCGTCGAATTCCGCAATCTCTTCCGGGCCCCACGAAGCGATCTGCGCAAAACTGGTGACGCCTGCCTCATGTAGCTTTTTTTCGAGCGCCGGTCCGACGCCAGATAACTTTTTCAAGTCATCTGCGCCGCCGCTCGCGGCCGTCGCAGCCGCTTCAGGTTTCGGTTCTGGCGTCTTTGCCTTCTTTGGCGGCGCTTTTGGCGCAGCGCCATCGGTCAGTATCTGAGTAACCTTGAGAAATGTCAGGTTCTGTCGGTGCCCCTTTTTGCGCCGATAGTTCTGCCGACGGCGCTTCTTAAAGACAACAATTTTAGGCCCGCGCGCCTGGTCCACAATCTCGCCGGCGACGGATGCGCCGGAAATGAAGGGCGCGCCAACAGTTACATTGCCGCCGTCACCGATCATCAGGACGTCAGACAGCACCGCAGTTTCACCAACTTCGCCCGGGAGACGCTCAATCTGGATGATATCGTTTTCGGAAACGCGGTATTGTTTACCGCCGGTCTTAACAACCGCGTACATAATCAACTCCTAGCCGCCTATCGCACAACGCGCTGGCATCAACTGCTGAAAGCTCTTTTTACTCGACGGTTCATTCGCCGCCGTTGCTCGCTCCGTGTTAGTGAACCCTCGACGCACCGTCAAGGCGATAATGGGCATCTCTGAGGGGCGTAATCTCTGAAATCTTATGGAAAATCTAGCGTTTACCAGGCCTCCGCGAGCCCGGCCGAAGTCTGGCGGCGCCTCACGGCGTTTGGAGCCATCTTGCGGCTCATAAATCCTTGTCGCGTTTTGCGCCAATCGACGGAACTGCGCATCCAAGGAAGCCCCGCTAAAACACCACTAGAAACGTCGCAGAAAAGGCTCAAGACCACAAACGGCGTCATCAGAGGTTGCGCTTTTCTCAGGCCCCGCTGGGGCGCTTCGCCGATAGGCGTATGCGATTGACGGTTCCCATCCGTCAACTCCGCGAGATAAGCGTGATAAATCAATAGCCTAGAGCCCCTCGAGCGAGTCCAACGGAACGCGAATGGCTATAGTTTCGAATAAACCCAACTTGCCTTGTTCATAGACTGTTGGTTGGCGCAGTCGACGCCAAGGCGGCTATCACGGCGTTGCAAGTGTGCTGTGGCTTCGCTATGTCCGAGCGCCAGGAGAGGTGCCGGAGTGGTCGAACGGGGCGGTCTCGAAAACCGTTGTGCGAGCAATCGTACCGAGGGTTCGAATCCCTCTCTCTCCGCCACGCACCTGGCCGATCTACTCGGTTCGGCGGATGGGGGCCCAATTCCCTTATATGCGTCAATAACTAAGCTGCGTCTTTCGCTGTGGAGAGACGGCGGTTTTTGCGCTTTTTCTCGTACGTCCCCGATTTGTCTCCCACGACGATTTGAGAAGGATCGCTTATTCACGTCGCGACATTATCAGGGTTCTCAAATTCCCTGTTTTTCCCTGATATTCCCTGTTTTGGATTTGAATGCGTTTGCCTTCTTCGCCCGCCAATGGGCCCGACCTATCGCCGCGCAAGATCCGTTCTTTGGCGAGCAACTTTTTTAGAGTCGGATCCGCGGATAAGGGGCTTCTGCGATGGGCCCTAACGCCGCTTTGACGACGAAGCCGTCAGACGCTCTGGCCGTTCGTCGGGGCGGCGAAGCCGAGGGCGCGTTTTTGCGCGTCCCAATCGAGCGGTATCCGAGCGCGCAGGAGTGCGGCGAGGGTCAGCGTCGGCGGTTGCCGGCCGGCGACGATCGCCTCGACAATGGCGGGCGACAGGAAACCGAGTTTCAGCGAACGTCGGATCGGCCCGTCGGTCGTGCCGGCCTCGGCCGCGAGGTCCTTTATTTGGGCTCCTGCTTTGAGGCGCTCCGCCCATTGCAGGGCGTTGGCGACAGCTTTGATGAGCGTCGGATCAGGCTTCGTCGGCGTTCCACCGCAGATGACCTTCGCTTCGACGCCTATATCACAAAGACTCTTCGGTGATCCGCCTACGTCCAAAGTATCCTAATCACATCTGGAGCGTGGACTTCGTTCACGACCGGCTGAGTAACGGCCGCCCATACAAGATGCTGACGGTGATCGACGAGTAAACGCGGGAAGCACTAACCGTCTCGATCCACACCAAGATGAACGGCGAGGATGTCCTCGAGGCTCTCTATCCGCTACTCTTGAAACACGGAAAGCCGGAGTTTCTGCGTTCCGATAACGGTCCTGAGTTCGCTTCTCATACCTTCCAAGCATGGCTCAAAAAAGGTCGGCATCGAGCCCATCAGGATCTACCCCTGATTGGCTCCCATCCAATCACCATCACCACCTTGGGGTGATGCCCGTCAAACAAACGATCGGGGGGATCGTTTGTAGGGTCGAACGGCTATAATGAACGGTTCAACGGCACGCTCCGCCAC
>JBCCTV010000171.1:0-7012 GCA_039197915.1 Pseudomonadota bacterium
CACGCAAGCCTTCCGGGCGCACCGGCTAAGCTACGGCGTCCCAGAATTCGGTACCGATTTTGAAGCCGACGACGTTTTTTTGATGGACGTTAATTATGACGTCCTGGGCGGCGTTTCCTACAAAAAGGGCTGCTTCGTCGGCCAAGAAGTCACCAGTCGGATGAAACGCAAAGGCGCTGTGCGAAAACGGACCTGGTGCGTTAAGGGGCCGGGCTTATCTTCAAAAGCGGAAATCACCGGCCCTAATGGCCCGATCGGCGCCGTTACCGCCGCAGTTGACGGTGTCGGCTTAGCGATCGTCCGTGTTGATCGGGTTGCCGCAGCCGGGGATGGCCCATTTGCCGTTAACGGTGAGACCGTTAGCCTAACCCCACCGGCATATTTAGAAGACGATCCGCAATGACGGTTTGCGCATGGGCCCCGCCTGACGACGCACTATATCGTCAGTATCACGACGAAGAATGGGGCGTCCCGGAATATGACGACCGAGCGCTGTTTGAAAAACTCATCTTGGATGGGTTTCAGGCCGGGCTTTCCTGGCGCACCATTCTCTACAAGCGCGAAAACTTTCGATCGGCGTTTGACGGCTTTAATCCTGAAAAAATCGCCCGCTACAACAGCGCAAAGATTAACTCACTCCTGAGCGACAAGGGTATCATCCGTTCACGGTCTAAAATCGAAGCGACGATTGGAAACGCGAAAAGCTACTTGGCGCTGATGGAAAAAGAAGCAAATGGGTTCTCAGGCTTCCTTTGGAATTTTGTTGACGGCGCGCCTATTGTGAACGCGCTCGACAATTACCGCGACGGACCGACCGAAACCGCGCAAAGCCAAGCGATGTCCAAGGCCCTAAAAAAGGCGGGGTTTAAGTTTTGCGGTCCGGTCATTGTTTATGCGTTCATGCAGGCTGTCGGCATGGTGAACGACCATGAGCGGCGCTGCCCGCGCTACAAGGCCGTGATGGCGATGGCGAAATCCTGACGGCGGGATCGAAACCATCGCCTGAGCCGAATGTCGCACCAATCCGCCGCTCACCAGACGGGGAAGCGCTCCGGAGTTGCCTCGGGCCCACAACAAGCGCACAATTCTCAGATAAAACAATGCGCAAAAGCGAAATTCACGGTGCAGGAGCAAATTTCATGGGGCACGCGGCGGTTGACGTTCGGATTGTAGCGACAGGGCTTTTTACGCCGCCAAACGCGATCTCCAACGAAGAACTCGTGACCGCCTTCAACGCCTTCGTTGAAAAGTTTAACGCCGAGAACGCGTCCGCTATTGCCGCTGGCGACGTCAAAGCGCTGGAACCGTCAAGCGCGCCTTTTATTGAAAAAGCCTCCGGGATTAAGTCACGTTATGTTCTTGATAAAGCTGGCATTTTGGATACAGACCGGATGGCCCCGCGGTTTGAGAAACGCCCAAATGATCAGCTGTCGATCCTAGCAGAAATCGCCGTCCATGCAGCGCGCGACGCTTTACGCTCAGCCGATCTGAAACCGAGCGATATCGACGGCGTTTTGTGCGCCGCCTCGAACCTACAGCGCGCTTACCCGGCAATTGCGGTCGAAGTCCAAGACGCGCTCGGCATCGAAGGCTTCGGCTTTGACATGAACGTCGCCTGCGCATCGGCCGCCTTCGGGATTGAAACCGGCCTTGGCCTTATTCGCGCCGGCGCCAAACGTATTTTAATGGTGAACCCTGAGATTTGCAGCGCGCACTTAAATTTTCGCGACCGCGACAGCCACTTCATTTTTGGCGACGTGGCGACCGCGGTCATTCTGGAACGCGCCGATGGCGACCCGGCGGGCGAAGCGTATGACATTCTCGGTACACGGCTGAAAACGAAGTTCTCAAATAATATCCGCAACAATTTTGGTTTTCTCAACCGATGCGAACGCGCCGACGGCGACAGTCCTGATCCTCAAACTTCGCCGTTTACGGACGTTTTGTTCCGCCAGGAAGGGCGACGCGTATTCAAAGACGTGGTGCCAATGGTCGGTGAAATGATAGTCGCTCACTTAGGTTCACTTGACGTTACTCCGTCTGAGATTCGTCGCCTGTGGCTGCACCAGGCGAACCTCAGCATGAATGAACTGATCGCTAAAAAAGTGCTTGGCCGTGAAGCGACACGCGAAGAAGCGCCGGTCATCTTAGACGCTTACGCGAACACCTCATCTGCAGGGTCAATTATCGCCTTCCACCGCCATCGCGACGACATCAAAACTGGCGACATTGGCGTTATCGCAGGGTTCGGCGCGGGCTATTCGGCAGGCTCAGTGATCGTTAAGCGCGCAGCGTAACCTCCCCCCCGCGCTTCACGGTACTCCGTAGGCAGCTGAACTTTTTGGGCGCCCCTATTTGCGGCGGTGTTTGACAGACACACCCAATGTCTCACCGAGCTTAAGCGGTTCTTTTTCGGCAATCTGCGAGATCGTCAGGAGGCTGACGGGGTCCTCTGGCGCAAGCTCGATTTCGAGTTCCCCGCCAAGTTCCACAAAGCTTGCAAAGGAATTTATATACCCCGCTAACGCCGGGCTCACGAAGAATGCCTGGGCGCTCGCAAGCCTTATGATCGCCGGCGCGGATCCCCGAAGCGCGGCGCCGTCGCCGCCCGTTTCAATGCTGGCGATCGCAAAGGCGAGGTCTAGAAACGCGTCGTCTCTTAAGAAGAAACGAAGCTGGTCAAGCTTGACGATCGATTGCGCCAGGTTCGGATCATTCGCTTGCATCGCAGCGTTCAGCGCTTCCGGGTCGAGCCCAGAGAGCATGATCTCATTTTCAAATGCGAGCAGACCCTCCGCGGCGGACTTTAGGTCAAGCGCCGCATCGCCGGATTTCGCATCCCAGGTCCAATCGAACGCGCCTTCGGCGGCGACCGTCTCTATACCCCGTTCCGCGATCAGGTCGCGCAGCGCGGTTGCGTCCGCTGGGGCGTAGGCGAGGAGGTTATAGAGCCCATCAATAGATCGCGCTTGGATCGACTGGGGAATTATACCGATCGAAGGACCGGCTTGCATTGTTGTCAAAGCACCTCGAAAGGCTTCTGTCCCGTCAATGTCGACCGCAACATCTTCAACCCGAAGGGAGCCAAGCCTTAAAAGCCCTTCGGCGTTCGCTGGCGGTTCTTCTTCCCGGATCGCATAATCCAAAAGCCCGGCCGCGTCGAAATCGCGCCAGATGAAAGCAGCGAGGCTCGTCTTTTGCGGGCGGCCCGCGATGCGCATGGCTCCATTGAGCGCGCTATCAACCGGGGACTGACCAATGATCGGCGCCGCAGCACGGGTTTCAACGTCATAGGCCGCAAGCTCTTTCAAGCGGCCGCCGCCAAACTCGGAGAGCCGAAAGTCTTTTACTTTGAGGCCCACATCGCCCGTTTCGGTCTTGCCGGCGAAGTCAACGCCCTTGGCGTATAAGCCTGTGAGTTGCAGGCCTTTGATGACGGAAAGGGGCTCTGTCCGTTCACCGGCGAACAGGCCTTGCTCCACTTGGAGCGTCGCGATTTCGAGGGCTTCAATGGCCCCGGAGGCGTCCGCAGCGAGCGGTTTTATGTCGAAGAGACGAATTTTGTCGAAAAGCTTCAGGACATTCGCGCCACCCGCGTCGGCAGGCGCAAAGGCGCTTTGAAATGCGGCCGTGTCGACGCCAAAAAGTTCGAGCCGGCCGATTGTGACGCCAGGCTCATCCGTTGCGCCCCGGATCCGCAATCCCGTGACAACGGTTGCGCCAAGGGTTTCGTCGAAATTTGTGTCTTCAAAATCAACGCGCAGCGGCGGCGGAATAAAGGCGACCAGTGCGTCGATATCTAAGGGCGTTGCATTTTTGAGCGTAAATCGCTGGTCGATTGGCGATGCGCCCGCGCGGGTTGGCTCGAACGCCGCTTTTTCGAACTCACCAATTTTAGCGTCGCTGATTTCGCCGTCGCTGCCGCCGCAACTGACGAGCAGAAGGGCGAAAGCCGCGACGAGCGCTCGAATAACCATGGTGATCTCCAATTTGCGAAACTGACGAGCGCTTACGCGGTCCCGATCTGCTGAATGGCGTTAACGGCATGCCCCCTTGTTCATTATGCATGGACGCGGAATTGGGCGATGACAAGGCGCGTCCATGCGCAAAACATCGGACGCTTTCGGAACGCCTAGGCGCGGAAACGAAAGTCCGAGCCCCTTTTGTGAGGCGCAAACGCCGCGCCAAAAAAGCCGCAACGTCATTTAAGAACAGGAAATAACGTTCTCGATCAGCGCCGCCGCTTCATCAGCCGCCCAATCGGTCTCGCCACGCAAACGACCGATTTCTTTGCCGTTTGCATCGTACAAGATCGACACCGGTAACACCGAGACGCCGCCCACGGCGCTTGCAAGCGCGAGCTTTTGATCCGTATAGAGAGTGAGTGCGTCAATATCGAGCTCGCGAAGATATTTCTTTGCGGCCTCTGGTCCTTTCGGATCCGCGGCGACAGCCACAACCTCGAAGGTCTCTGAACCGAGCTTTTTTTGAAGCGCGTTAAGCGACGGCAATTCTTTGAGGCACGGCGCACACCAGGTCGCCCAAAAATTCACCAAGACAGTTTTACCGCGAAAGTCGACCAGCGTGGTCTCAGCGCCATCGCGCAGGAACCGTTCGCCGGGGGCGCGGCGCGCCATAAAGGCGTAGGTGAAATCCGCGACTGCGCCTTTGAGAAGGCTCGGGGCGCGGTCGGATGCTTTCGCCTTGCAAACCGCCGTTGTCGCCTCACTGCTTGTGTCGGAGGTCGGCGTTGCCGTCGCAATCGCGCTGCCCTTTGGGTCTTGGGAGGCGGAAATGAGAATAAACGCCAATAATAGCGCGCCAAGGCCGCCCCAAATGAAAAGCCAAAGTCGCGGGGTCAAGAAACTATTCACGCTTTTATCCTTTCGGCAGTACAAGGTGCGCCATGACAGATAACGATCAGAGCAACAAGAACCAAATGTGGGGCGGCAGGTTCGCCGACGGCCCCGCCGCGATCATGCAAGAAATCAACGCCTCGATTGACGTTGATAAACGGCTTTGGCGTGAGGACATCGACGGTTCAAAGGCCCATGCGACTATGCTCGCGTCCGTCGGCGTTATTACGCAGGAGGACCGCGACGCGATTTGTTCCGGGCTCGACCAAATCGCCGCGGAAATTGAGAGCGGCGCGTTCACTTTTGATCCCGCACTTGAAGACATTCACATGAATATTGAGGCGCGCCTGAAGGCTCTAGTCGGCGAGCCCGCTGGACGCCTGCACACGGGCCGGTCGCGCAACGATCAGGTCGCCACGGATTTCCGACTTTGGCTTCGATCGACTTGCGATGACATCGACGCCGCCCTGCGGGAACTGCAAGAGGCCCTGGTCGACCGGGCGGAAGAAAATGCCGATACGGTGATGCCTGGATACACCCATCTCCAAACCGCGCAGCCCGTGACCCTTGGCCACCATTTGTTGGCCTATGCTGAAATGATTGACCGGGACCGTGCGCGATTTGCAGGCGCGAGGGCTCGGACAAATGAATGCCCGCTAGGCGCAGCGGCGCTCGCCGGCACGTCGTTTCCGATTGACCGGGACGAAACGGCGAAAGCGCTGGGGTTTGCGTCGCCCATGGCGAACTCCCTCGATGCCGTGTCCGCCCGCGATTTCGCCCAGGAGGCGCTAGCGGCCGCAGCGATTTGTGGCGGACACCTGTCGCGGCTCGCCGACGAGATTGTCCTTTGGACATCGCCGCACTTCGCTTTTGCAACGCTAACCGATGCGTTCTCGACCGGGTCGTCCATCATGCCGCAAAAACGCAACCCTGACGCCGCTGAGCTCGTGCGCGGCAAGGCGGGCGGGCTCGCGGCGGCGCTACAGACCATGCTGACACTGATGAAAGGCTTGCCGCTCGCCTATTCAAAAGATCTGCAAGAAGACAAAGCGACAACCTTTCGCGCTATGGACGACTTCGCGCTGATGGTCGCCGCGATGACTGGCATGGTGCGTGACTTATCGTTTGACCGCGCCGTGATGGCGGAAGCCGCGGGCCGGGGCTATTCCACCGCAACCGACCTTGCAGACTGGTTAGTACGCGTCTTAAAAACCCCATTCCGGGACGCCCACCACATTTCAGGGTCAGTGGTGGCGCTTGCGGAAAAGGCCGGGAAGCGCTTAGACGAACTAACGCTCGCTGAAATACAATCGGTTGAACCGCGCGCCACCGAAGAAACGCTGACGGTCCTGTCAGTCAACGCGTCCGTTGCGTCACGAATATCCTATGGCGGCGCTGCTCCAACTAATGTAAGGGCGCAGATAGAAGAGTGGAGACGACGCCAATGATCAAACGAGCCCTTCTCCTCAGTCTCTGTTTTGGCTGCGTACTTTCGGCATGCGGAAAGAAAGCGCCATTGCGACCGCCTGAGCCTAAGAATTCTGCGTCGCTCGAACAGACCGAAGCAGTGGCGGCGCCGTCCATCAGGAACGTAATGCGATGACCCATCATTTTAATTACCGTGACGGCGCTCTTTACGCGGAAGACGTTGCAATCGCGGAAATTGCTGACGCGGTCGGCACGCCTTTTTATTGCTACAGCGATGCAACCTTGCGGCGGCATTTCCGTGTCTTCAAAGAGGCTTCCACGGGGCTGAACACGCTGACGGCCTATTCAATAAAAGCAAATTCGAACCTCGCCGTTATCCGCACCCTCGCCCGGGAAGGGGCCGGCGCCGATGTTGTCTCCGGCGGCGAGCTCCATCGCGCCCTTGAGGCTGGCGTGCCTGGAGAAAAAATCGTTTTCTCCGGTGTCGGAAAAACCCAAAAAGAAATGGCCGCAGCACTTGATGCCCGCGTGTGGCAGTTCAACGTCGAATCAGAGGCGGAACTTTACGCCTTAAACCAAGTCGCGATCGAAAAAGGCGTGCGGGCGCCGATTGCTTCCCGCGTCAACCCAGATGTGGCCGCCGGCGGGCATGAGAAAATCTCCACCGGCAAAGCAGAAGATAAGTTTGGCGTCGCCTGGAGCCGCGCTCGCGCCCTCTATGAGGACGC
>JBCCTV010000172.1:0-6964 GCA_039197915.1 Pseudomonadota bacterium
GAGCAACTTCGCATCAATCTGAATCGCTTCGTTGCTCTAGATTTTTGTTTTGTCGCGTTTTCTTGCCGCCCAACCGGCCTCCACTTGGTCGGAAACCGCTCTAGCGCTTCTTAAAAGATCATCCGTATGACGCGTTAAGCGCTATCCCGATCGCTGTTATCTTTTTTCTCGGCTGGTTTATCCGCGGGGTCAGAGCGACGCAGAACTGTGCGCAACGCACAAATGCGAGCAAGCGCTCCGGCAACTGCGGCGCCCTTTGGAACGCACAAGTCAACCACGGTCTGGCGGCTACCCCACAGAGCGTCTAGCGCAGGCCGCGCCCCATCCGCGCTCGCATCAATATTGTCGATCTTCCCATCAAGGAAATACGCACGCAGATTGTCGAGTTCTAGGAGGGCGCCCGGCGAATAAAGCGCGTAGGCTGGGTCTTCGGCAATCCTTAAGGCAAAACCGCTGCTTTCCGTATCAAGATCAATGGAAATTGCGATCGGGCGCTTGTTCACCGTCAGTCTCGCGACACGCATCCGTCCGGTGGGCGCAGCCTCGGCGATGAAAGACCGCCAAAAGGCCGCGTCATTTGGGTCGTTTAAGATGGCGTCGTCATTCGTGTTCCGTGCGCGCCCTTTCGCCTCGAGGCTTGCGTAATCGCGAAACCAATAAGCGATCTCCCTGGCGTCTGAGGCGACTTCGTAGGCGACGGGCCCGAGCATTTCGAGGCGACGGCGTTTTGCCCGCAAACTCTTAACGCCCGCTGGCCCCAACGCGTCCGCCAAGTGGCCGGCAAAATCGCCGATCACGACGGCGAGCGCACGCGATGATCGCCGGGATTGGAAAACGTCTCGATTATTTGCACGCGCAAAGCGCTCGATTGCGGCGCGCAGGGGCCCATTTTCGTTGAGGCCCGGCAGAAAAAACAGTGGCGCTTTGCGGCTGTCGATAAAGTCGAAAAGCGTTTCGGCGAAATGGTCTTCGTCTCCGCGCGACACCATCGGCGCGCCTAAAAAGGCATGGCGGTGCTGGAAAATACTGTCGCAAGAGAGCCATCGGCTAAGGCCGCCTGTGCGTTTCGCCAAAGGGGCAAGCCCGCAGAGCCTGCCGTTCCGGCGCACAATCAGGAGCGACGCGTCGCGCGCCTCCGGCAGACGCAACGCCGCCCGCATGGCGATCGGCTCAAAGAACGGGTTCGGCTCGACAGCCTGGGCGGCGAGAGCCCGCCACTCCGACTGAAGCCTGGCGATGATATCGGCGGCGAGCGGCGCAACCTCAAAATCCAACGCTTTTGCAGCGCTCGACGCTTCGTTGGCGCCGGTTAAATCCTTCGCTGCCGCGTCTTGCAGGCGAGGCGCAAGCGGATGATATGTAGTTGAACTCATGGTGTCTCCCATATGCGCGTGTCTTTCGCACTGCGCTTTCCCCTGCAACGCGCATTCCACTGCGCATTAGCGCAACCGCCGAGCGCCCGAATTTGATGACTGCCAACGCCACGCATGCCGGAAAAGAAGCAGGAACTGCGCCGCTTCGCGTGGCGCTTTTTTCCGGTAACTACAATTATGTGATGGATGGCCCGGTGCGGGCGTTGAATAAACTTGTGGCCCACTTGGAGACCCGGGGACATGACGTCTTGGTCTTTGCGCCAACCGTTAAGAAGGCGGCGTTTCAACATAGCGGCGAACTTGTCTCGGTGCCGTCGCTCGCGCTTCCCGGATCCCGCAGCGAATATCGCCTGGGGCTTGGCGTCCACGGTCAGGTGAGGCGTCGACTGGAGCGTTTCGCCCCGACGCTAATCCACATTTCAGCGCCCGATTATATTGGGTTTACCGCGCTCAAATTCGCCATCGCTCAGAAAATCCCAGCGGTCGCCTCTTTCCATACCCGTTTCGACACCTACCCCAGATATTACGGGGCCCGCTGGCTTGAACCGCGTCTGACGCGCTATATGCGGTGGTTCTACAATCAATGCGAGCATGTCTATCCGCCCTCGCAATCGATGGCCGACGAGTTGGCCGCAGAAAATATTGGCCGTGAGTTGCGTTTATGGACGCGGGGCGTCGATCGCGAAGTCTTCACCCCGTCGAGGCGCGACCCTGACTGGCGGCGCTCGCTCGGGTTTGAGCCAGACGACGTTGTTGTTGTATTTGTTGGCCGTCTCGTTTTGGAAAAAGGGATCGATTTGTTCGCGGACGCGGTCGTTAAGGCCCAAGCGTCCCATCCGACCATCAAAGCGCTTATTGTTGGCGATGGGCCCGAACGAGATCGCTTTGCGGCAAGGCTCCCGGGCGCAGTCTTCGTCGGTTACCAACAAGACGGCGCGTTGGGCCGCGCGTACGCCAGCGGCGACATCTTCTTTAACCCAAGCATCACCGAGACCTTTGGCAACGTCACCCTAGAAGCCATGGCCTGTGGCCTACCGTCAATTGTGGCGGCCGCATCGGGCAGTAAGTCCCTCATAACCGACGGAGATACGGGGCTTTTGCGGTCACCGGACATCAGCGCAAACGGGGGCGCAGACGGGTTCGCAGAGGCGCTGGCAGCCCTCGCAGGCGACGCGAAAACCCGTAAAGCAATGGGAGCGCGCGCAGCCCGAACCGCTGAAAACTATAGTTGGACAACTATTCTCGATGCCCTGATCAGGGATTACCGGGACGCAATCGCGAATTACACGCCGCGCTAAAGGCCAGTCGAAGGCGCGGCAGTGGCGCCCTTTGTGCGACGCAAGGAATTCGCTACAGACAGAGGACTAAAAAGCTGGGCGGACAAAGCCGAAAAGATCTTTCAGAACGCCAACCACACAGTTTTGATTGGTCAGACTAATGGGTCAGCGTACGATAGATTGAAAAGCTTGAAAAACCGCGGCGCTCGTTGGGCTTAGTCGCACCGGCAAAAACAACGTCAGCTGCGCGGAAGTTCACGGGTGCGCCGGCAGTCTGGTGGGGCAAATACCGGCCACTGAAAAACGGCCGCTCAAATGGGGTCCACCGCATTCGGGCCTCGGGGAAACACGGCAAGGAAATGCGCTGATCGCGATGCCACTCATAGACCGGTATATTCTTCGCACCGTTGCGGCCCCTTTGCTGATCGCTCTCAGTATCGCCGGCATGCTCCTGCTGCTCGAACACATGCTGCGTCTGTTTGATTTCGTCATTGCCGAGCAAGGGCCGGTCGATGTGGTCTGGCGGATGCTGGCGAACTTGCTGCCGCACTATCTGGGCCTCGCGCTCCCGTTGGGGACGTTCATGGGCATTATGCTCGCCTTTCGGAACCTATCCCTTTCAAGCGAGCTCGATGCGCTGATCTCGTCTGGCGCATCATTCACCCGGCTCCTTCGTCCCATTTACGGGCTCGTCATCATCTTGATGCTCGCTGACTTTTTGCTGGTTTCCTATATCCAGCCCTACGCTCAGTACCAGTACAAACAAATCCGGTTTGACGTCACCAGCGGCGCCTTCGGCATTAAAATCCCACAAGGCGAGTTCCTCGACCTGACAGACAACGCCACAATCCGGGTGGAGTCCGTTAATCCAGAAACACGGTATGCTGAAAATATTTTCCTTGAAGAACGGCGCGACAACGGATCGATCATCACGATCACAGCAAAACGCGCCGCAATTTCGACAACGCCGGAAGTCGAACGCCTGATCCTGAAACTTGAGAACGGTCGGCGCGTTTTCATCGACGGCGACGGCGAGCAAGTGAACGCGCTCTCGTTTGACACTTTTGATATTGAGATTGATCTGCCGGCGATCGACGCCTTTAGGGAACGGGGCGGTGACGAACGCGAAGCAACGTTCACGGAAATTGTCGCATTCCTGAAGGAAAACACGGCGGCGACGAGCGATGAATGGCACGAGTTCCACGCCGGTTTTCACTGGCGGATCATCCACCCGATGACTTTTATCGTTATGCCGATATTGGCGATCGCGACGGGCGTCACCGCGCGCCGCAAACGCTCGAATTTAAAACCGCTTCTCGGCGTCGCGATTGTTATTGTCTACCACGAGCTCCTTGAGGAATGGGGGCAAGTGGTCGCCGGACAGGGCAAACTCTCGCCCTATATTTCCATGTGGGGCATTTTTGCAGTGTTCTGTTTGGTGAGTGTCTTCCTTTATCGCCGGTGGATTGACCAGGCCCGCACCGCGCGCGTTGTTTCGCGCTCTGAAACCCCGCCTGTCCGCGTCGTGGCCGGCCCGTCCCATGATCAGTCCTCTGAACAGCATGGCGGGGCCGCGCTGACCGCTGCAAAAACGATCTCAACCGCACACGAAGCAACGCCATAACGTCCGCCGTGAACACTGTGCTATTAAAATATGTCGGGCGTCACTTCCTGATCCGGTTTCTGGGTCTTCTAATTTTCTTCGTGATCCTCCTGCAAATGCTCGACCTCTTAAACAATTCCTCCGACGTGCTGGCGCCCGAAGGCGCCGGTTGGACGTCGATCGCCAAATACATATCCCTGCGCTCGCCCCAATTGATCAGCCAGTTCGCGCCCTTTGCGGCCTTGCTCGCAATTGTCATTACCTTGAGCGTTCTTAACCACCAGAGCGAAATTACGATCATGCGCGCGGCCGGAATGTCCGTGCACCGTGTGCTTTATCCCATTGGCTTTGCCTGCCTTATGGTGGCGCTCGCCCATTTTGCGTTCCACGAAAGTGTCGTCATCAACGCCAGTGAACGGTTCGCCTTTTGGGAGGCGAACGACTACGCCATTGATCTGCCTGCGGATAATGGTACGCGCACAAATGTCCGCATGACCTATGAGGGGACATACGTAAAGGCGGACAGTGCGGCGCGCCTTGACGATACCGTCCGTCTACAAGGGGTGAAAATCGAACAGCTTGATCCGGGTGGGCTGACCTCAAGCGTCCTGACGGCGCGCACGGCCATCTATAAAAATGGTCGTTGGCGATTGTTTGGCGTCATCGACCACGATGTCGAAACCATGCGTGCCGTCGCAACGGACGAACGCACATGGGAGACGACGCTTAATCCAGATCTTCTTTTCGCTTTATCGGTTGAGCCCGACCGGACGACGCTCGGTGAATTGATTTCGAAGATTAGGCGTCTCGGCGAGGAAGGGGCCGACCCGTCTGCGGCCGCAACGAGCTTCTTCGCGCGTTTTTCAAAGCCTATGTCCACGCTTGTGATGCCGCTTTTGGGCGCCATTGCGGGATTTGGCGTTTCCCGCCAGGGCGCACAGCTCGCCCGGGCGATCACCGGCGCGGCGCTTGGGTTCGGCTATTTTGTGGTTGAGAATATGGCGCTCGCCTTCGGTAAATTAGGCGTGTTCCCAGCCCTTTTGGGCGCCTTCTTCCCGCTGATCATCTTCACGATTATCGGCTTCACGATTTTACTCCGGATGGAAAATTGAGCGAATTCTCGCAAGTGTGAGCGGGCGCTGGAACAACGACAACACGCCGCCTTCGACATTCGCTCGCCCACCCCTTACATACCGTGCCCTATGGCGACTTCCGATGATCACCAACTAGGCCCCAAACTGATTTCGATGGGCTGTCGGCTTAACGGCTATGAAAGCGAAGCCATGCGCCGCCTCGCCCACGCGGCGGGCGTCGACGACGCGGTCGTGATCAACAGCTGCGCGGTCACAAACGAAGCGGTGCGCCAAACACGCCAGAACATCCGACGCGCGGCGCGCGACAATCCCACTGCGCGCGTGGTCGTGACGGGCTGCGCCGCTCAGATTGATCCCTCAACATTTGCAGCAATGCCCGAGGTCACGGCTGTTCTTGGAAACTCAGAAAAGCTCGATCCTGAAGAGTGGCGGGCGCTCAGCTTGAGCGCGCCGGATGGGGGCTCGCGGGATCAGAGCGTGCAGGAACAGGGCGCGCAGAAACGGGGCGCGCCGGACCAAAGCAAAAATGTTAGGGCCAACATTGGCGCCAGTGTTCGCGTCAATGACATAATGTCCGTACGCGAAACGGCGGGCCATTTGATTGATGGCTACGGGGACCGCGCCAGGGCCTTCGTCCAGGTTCAAAATGGCTGCGACCACCGCTGCACGTTTTGTATTATTCCCTATGGACGCGGCAACGCCCGCTCGACCCCAATCGAACAGGTCGTCGCTCAAGCGAGCCGACTGGTCGAGAACGGCCACCGGGAGATCGTTCTGACCGGGGTCGACATCACCTCTTGGGGGGCCGACTTGCCGGGCGCGCCGAAGCTCGGTCGCCTCGTCTCCGCAATTCTGGAGGGCGTTCCAAGCCTGTTTCGCCTAAGGCTTTCGTCGATTGACGGCGCCGAGATTGACGATGAGCTCTTTGATCGCATCGTCAGCGAACAGCGGATCGCGCCCCATGTCCATTTATCGTTGCAAGCCGGCGATAATATGATCCTGAAGCGGATGAAACGCCGTCACACCCGCGAACAAGCGATAGACTTGTGCAACGCGTTGCGAACAAGACGCCCGGAAATCGCCTTTGGAGCTGACATTATTGCGGGCTTTCCAACGGAAACGGAGGACATGTTCGCCCGTTCTCTCGCGATCGTCGATGAGGCGGCGCTCGATTACCTCCATGTGTTTCCGTTTTCACCGCGCACCGGCACGCCAGCCGAGCGCATGCCCCAGCTTGAGCGCCAAGTCATTAAAGATCGCGCACGTCGTTTGCGCGAAAAAGCAGCGGTTGCGAAGGCCGCCTTCTTGGACCGCCAAGTCGGCCTCGTTGATGACGCCATCGTTGAGAGCGGCGGCCGGGCGCGCCTCGCGAATTTTGCCGAAGTCAATTTGGACGGCGCTAACATGAACCCCTTGCCCGTCGGGTCGGTGATACGCCTACGCCTTATTTCCCATGACGGCTCGACGCTGACGGCTCTGCACGAAAACAAAAACGCCGCCTGACACAGGAACACCACAACAGATTATGGCGAATAGTTTCTTCTCTAGCCTCTTTGGTAAAAAAGAGAAAAAAGATCAATCGGCGCCGTCAGCGCCCGAAGATGCGGCTCCTGAAAC
>JBCCTV010000173.1:0-6957 GCA_039197915.1 Pseudomonadota bacterium
CTCGACGCCAATCTCGATGAGGTTGGCTATCGCAGCCATGGCCACAACAATAAATACCGCTTTTTTCTCGGCAGCATGAAGGGCGTCGACCGGGAGCGCAAAGAAGTGATCGTTGAACCCCTGACCGACGAGACGGGGTCGGAGATCATGGGCGAGCACCGGATCCGCTATGATTATCTGGTGATTTCGGTGGGCTCGGTCGCCAATGACTTTGGCGTGCCGGGCGTTAAAGACCACTGCCTGTTTTTGGAAAGCCGGTCTGAGGCCGATCGCTTCCGCCAGAAGCTCTTGAACCAGTGTCTGCGCGTGTCGCGTGTTATGAGCCTTTATCCTGATGCCGACGAATATGTCCGTATCACGATTGTTGGCGGCGGGGCCACCGGGGTTGAGCTTGCCGCCGAGCTCTTTAACGCGGCCGCTGGTCTAAAGCATTACGGCCTCGAAGTCTTTGACGAGAGCCGGTTAAAAGTGACGTTGCTGGAGGCTGGGCCTCGCATTTTGCCGGCCTTGCCGGAGGAGCTCGCTGACGCCGCGCGCGAAGAGCTCGAAGAGCTCGGCGTAGTGGTGAAAACCAACGCCCAAGTAACGGCTGTTACACCCTACGGGATGGAAACGAAGGATGGCGGTTTTATCGCGAGCGAACTGAAGGTTTGGGCCGCGGGCGTCAAAGGCGCGCCGTTCCTGGACGGGATTGGCGGGCTTGAGAACAGCCGCAACAACCAGCTGGTTGTCCGCCCAACCATGCAAACCTCCCTCGATGACCATGTGTTCGCCATTGGCGATTGCGCGTTCTTTATGCCAGAGGGCGCTGAACGACCCATCCCGCCACGCGCCCAGGCCGCCCACCAAATGGCCGACGTTGCATTTCATAATATTTGTGCCCTGATCGATGGCAGATCCTTGAAAAAGTTCACCTATAAAGACCATGGCTCGCTCGTCTCTCTCTCGCGTTACTCAACCGTGGGGAGCCTCATGGGTAATCTCGTCGGCGGGCGGATGGCCGTGGAAGGCCGCCTCGCGCGATTGATGTATGTCAGCCTCTACCGGATGCATTTGTTCGCAATCCATGGCTGGCTGCGAGGGGTTTTTATGATTTTGGTTGGCCATGTAAATCAGGTCATCCGACCAAAATTGAAACTGCACTGATCGTCAGCATACGCTTTAGAGTATGGTGTATTAGCCCTTTTAACGCTGAACAACGCCATGTTTAAGGAAGGTCGATTGCCAGATCGAGCTTTCGGCTAATCTTAAAACCGTTCAATCACTGAGTTGAACAACCCCATCGGATAGACCCTATGCCAAGCCGAGTCGGCGCGAAATTACACCGTACAGAAACTACAACGCCTGCCGCAGTAACGGGCGCGCTCAAGTCTTTCGTTTTCGCAGCGCTTACCCTCTTTGCGATGACTGTTGGTGTTAGCGCGGAGGAAGCTGCGGCAACAGCGAACGATTTGAACGCGCCCGCCTTAGTCCCAGCGAAAATGAGAAAATTCACCGATCGGGCAATCCCCCATTTTAAGGTGGACGCCGCCTGGCCAACCATGCCCGATGACTATGTTCTCGGCCAAGTGTCAGGGCTCGCTGTCGACGGTGAGGACAATGTTTGGCTGTTGCAGCGCCCGAACTCATTGCGCTTTTCTGATACGGGGGCTGATCAAAACCCGCCAATTGCAATCTGCTGTAAAGCCGCGCCCCACGTGATGCAGTTCTCGCCCGCCGGGCGGTATCTCCAGGGCTGGGGCGGCCCCTCGATCACGCCTCGCATAAACGGCAGGCCCGTTTGGCCAGAAACAGTCCACGGATTATTTGCTGACAGCGATGGGACGATTTGGATCGGCGGCAATGGTGATGATGATCACGCTGTTTTAAATTTCACCGCTGACGGAACATTTATCCGAGCCGTCGGCCAACGCGGTCGCACGGATGGAAATTTTAGCACTGAATTCCTGGGCAATCCGGCAGATATCGACCGGGACCCGAAAACAGGCGCGCTTCTTATCGCCGATGGTTACATCAATAAGCGCGTTGTCGCCGCAGACGGACAAGGAAACATCAAACGCATCTGGGGCGCCTATGGGGTGACGCCAGACGGTGAAACCCGGGCCGGCGCGTTCGACCAGTCCCAAGCCTCAAGCACAGCTGATGGCGGCGCCAACCCATCGTCACGGCAGTTTGGCGACATTGTCCATTGCGTCGTCGGCGGACCGCGCGGCCGAATCTATGTCTGTGACCGCCGTAATAATCGGATTCAAGTGTTCGAAAGCGTCGCTAGGCCCAAAGCAGAAGGTGAGAGCGCCTCGATCACGTTCCTGCAGGATATTGTTATTGCGCCCGCGACCGGCGGTACACGGACTGTGTCAGATGTGGCCTTCTCTCCGGATGGGACATTCATGTATGTTGCGGACATGATGAACGGTCAGGTGTGGATCTTGGACGCCCAAACTTATGAACCCCTTGGCGCCGTCGGCAGAAACGGCACCTATCCGGGTCAGTTTATCTGGCTGCACAGCGTCGCCGCCGACAGTCGCGGCGACATATACACCGCTGAAGTGGCTACCGGTCGGCGCGTTCAAAAATTTGTCTTTGATGGCGTACGCTAGCGTTTTTTTCGACCAAGCGGGGACCGGTTGGGGGCCACGAAAACGCGACAAAGCAAAAACCGAGAGCAGGGCGGCGATTTTATTGGAAGGCCCGCCGCGCTAGGGCGCCACAAGTACGGGCCGCTTAAGACGCCCTTGGCGTTCATCTTTGGGTCGCTTCAACCGGCTTTCGCAAACCCGCGGCCCTGCGCCGGATAAAGCCTTTCATCCAGCGAACTCGCTTTTTGCTTTAAGCGTCTCGCTGCGAAGCGGCGTTGCTTCGCTTTGCTAAGGGTGGTTACGTCGCCCCACGCTTTATTGGGCGTGCCACAACGTTTTTCTGACATCGCCACTAGCGTCGCGCGCCAGCGACCGCCGTCCACGAGGAGATACCCCGACATGACCGACACCCCCGACGCTCCGGCATTTCGATTTGACACCGCCGCGATCCATGGCGGGGCCGCGCCTGACCCGACGACCCATGCGCGCGCCACACCGATTTACCAAACGACGAGTTTTGTTTTTGACGACGTCGATCAGGCTGCGCGCCTCTTCAATCTCGAAGAATTCGGAAATGTTTACACACGGATAATGAATCCGACAACGGATGTTCTGGAGCAGCGCGTTGCAATGCTCGAAGGCGGCTCTGCTGCTTTGGCGGTCGCCTCGGGGCACGCGGCGCAACTGACCGTTATGCATACGCTCCTAGAGCACGGTGATCACTACGTTGCCGCACGTCAACTCTATGGCGGTTCGGTCAATCAATTCGATCACGCCTTTAAGCGGTTTGGTTGGGAGGTTAGCTGGGCGGATGCGCGCGAGCCTGAAAGCTTCCGGGCGGCAATCAATGACAAGACAAAAGCAATCTTTATCGAGAGCTTTGCAAACCCCGCTGGCGCCATGACGGATATTGGCGCGATCGCCGCTATCGCAAAAGACGCCGGCGTCCCATTGGTCGTCGATAACACCTTGGCGACGCCCTATCTCTGTCGGCCGTTTGAGCATGGCGCCAATATCGTTGTTCATTCGCTAACGAAGTTTTTGGGCGGACACGGAACATCCATGGGCGGCATCATTGTCGATGGCGGCAATTTTGATTGGTCGGCGGACCCTCGGTTCAAGCACTTGGTTGAGCCAAACGCTGACTATCACGGGATCAAGTTTGTCGAGAGCTTCGGCCCCATGGCATTCGCCATTGCGTGCCGGGTTCTGGGGCTTCGTGCGCTGGGGCCGACCCTTTCGCCGTTTAACGCATTTTTGATCCTTCAAGGCATCGAAACGCTCTCGGTCCGAATGGATCGGCACTGCGCCAACGCCAAACGCATTGCTGAGTTTCTTCAGTCCCATGAGAAAGTGGCTTGGGTCTCTTATTCGGGGTTAGAAAGCGATCCGGGGTATGAAATTGCCCGCAAATATGCGCCGAAGGGCGCGGGCGCAGTCTTCACCTTCGGATTGAAGGGCGGGTATGAGGCCGGCGTGAAAGCTGTCAATGCGGTCAAACTCTTCAGTCACTTGGCCAATGTGGGCGACGCGAAAAGCCTGATCATCCATCCGGCGTCTACGACCCATCGTCAGTTAACGGATGAGCAAAAAATAGCGGCTGGCGCGGGCCCCGATGTGGTGCGCCTGTCCGTTGGAATAGAGGATGCGGACGACCTGATCGACGACCTCACAAGTGCTTTAGCCATTGCATAAAGCGCTTCGCGGCTAGGGCATCGGGCGATTAGCTTGAATCAACCCGATGCTCTCGAGTCTTTGTTTTTAGCGCCCGAGACGATCCTAGCTTGATCCAGTGTGATCACCCGGCGCTCCAGGCGTGTGCGGTTGACGGTTTGCAATCGTCAGCGCCGCGAAGACGGTCGGCAGCTTCAGCCTATCGCTCGACTAAGACGTTAGGGCCCTGCGTTCTTCGATTTTTAACCAAAGATCGAGCGGGCGACGCGGTAAGTGTTCGCGTAAGCCTCAACGCTCGCGCCAATAGGATCCGCGTAGCCGCCGCCAATGGCCATCGCCACTGGTAGGCCGCGATTGAACGCCTCCGCCAAGACCATTCGGTCACGCATCATCAACCCTTCATGGGAAAGCGATAGCCGCCCCAGTCGATCCTCCTTCAACGGATCAACGCCCGCCTGGTAAAAAATGATATCCGGTTTGAAGTCCCAGATCGACGGCAGGGCGTCGAAAACGGCCGATAGAAAGGCGTCGTCTTCGGTGTTGTCGGGGAGGCCGATGTCGAGGTCTGACGGCACTTTTCTAAACGGGAAATTCTTCTCACCGTGGACGGATAAAACAAAAATATTTGGGTTTTCTGTCATGATCGCTGAGTTCCCGTCGCCCTGGTGGACGTCGAGGTCGACAAAGGCGGCGCGGTCGATCAGTCCTTCGGCGAGCAGCGTTAAAGCCGCGGCTGCTTGGTCATTAAAAACGCAGTACCCGGAGCCAAAATCGCGGTGGGCGTGGTGTGTGCCGCCGGCAAGCTGACCGGACAGTCCATCTTTCAACGCAGCGCGCGCGGCTGCTAGTGCGCCCCCACTGGTTGCCCGGGCGCGACGCGCGATATGCGGTCCCCAGGGAAAACCAATTCGCCGCATGGCCTTTGGGTCAATCGAGCCGTCCTCGATTGAGCGCACATAAGATTCGCTATGGGCGCGGAGCAAGACAGCGTCATCAGCCAATGGCGATTCAAACAATTCGTGTTCGCGAACGACGCCGTCTTCAATCAGTCTTCGACGCAACATGCCGTATTTCTGACCGGGGAAGCGATGGCCAGGGGGCAGGTTGAGATCAAATGTGTCCGAGTAAAATACTTTCACGCGTAGCGTTTGTTTAACGCAGGCTCAGAAATCTCTTCCTCTAGCCAGCCAGAAAGCTCCGTACGCGTAAAGCGCACCAGGAAGTCAATCATTTCCGGCTCATCGTTTAAGCATGGTATTGCGTCGAAGTTCTGCCCGCCTGCTTCTTCAAATTGCTCGCGCGCGGCGATGCCAATTTCTTCAAGCGTCTCAATGCAATCGGATGTGAAACCAGGCGTCACAACGCAGAGTTTTTTCACGCCGTCCGCTGCAAGGGCGTCGATGATATCTGTCGTCGCTGGCTCAAGCCACTTTTCACGGCCGAACTTAGATTGAAAAGCGATCGGTGCAAAATCCTCAGACCACCCCATTTCCTCGCGCAACAGACGCGCCGTCTTCTGACAATGGCAATGGTAGGGGTCGCCGCTCTTGAAATAACGCTCAGGCAATCCGTGAAAGGAAATAATGACCGCTTCCGGATCGAAATCGAGAGACTGAATCCGGCGCCGTGTCACTGCAGCGAGCGCTGTAATGTAGTCGGGCGCATCGTGGAAAGCCGGGGCCATGCGCACAGCCGGCTGCCAGCGCAAATTCCGCATGGCGTCGAAGACGGCGTCGTAAACGCTGCCCGTCGTCGTCGCTGAATATTGTGGATAAAGCGGGGCGATAAAAATGCGATCGCAGCCCTGTGCTTGCAGCGCTTCCAAACGATCAGAAACCGCCGGCGAACCATACCGCATGGCCCAGTCCACTATGATATTTTCTGAAGCAAGGCGTGTTGAAAGGTCTTCCGCTTGGCGTCGCGTGAAGTACCGAAGTGGGCTTTCGGACGGGTTGGATCGCCAAATCGACGCGTAAGCCTTTGCGGTCATTCGTGGGCGAACATTCAAGATGACGCCATGGAGGATCGGCAGCCAAATGGCGCGCGGAAGATCAACGATCCGGGTATCGCTTAAGAATTCTCGCAAATAAGACTTAACAGCGGGTGCGGTCGGTTCATCCGGTGTTCCGAGGTTAACCAGCAAAACGCCCAATTTTCGCGCCGGCACAGGGGGGTGCTCGCTCGGCAAGGTCGTACCGTCCGGCGATGTACTGGTGTCACCGATATGTGCTGCGCTTAACGTCGTCGGCTTCATGTTACTCGTGTCTGCCCTTCACTAACCCAACACTAGAACTATACGCCAAGTTGCGTGCGCCGGACCGCGGCGCGTTGAACAAAGGCGTTTATAGGTTGGAAAAGCGTCGAATTCGTTATTCCGCAGCTTTTTTTGTCACGCCGCCAGGCGCATTCGATTTTGCCTCTTTGGCGGCGGCGCGGGCAGCGGCGCTTGTCGCTTTGGCGGCATCGGCCTGCGCGGCGAAGCGTTTCGCCATTTCCGAGACGCTGGCGTAATCGGTCTTGCCGGTGCCCAGGACCGGGATCGCGTCGACGGTGAATAGCTTCTTCGGGACCGCGAGTTCGGGAACACCATGCTTTTGCGCCCAGGAGAGAAGTTCGCCGGCGTTCGCGTGCTCTTTTTCAGTGAGCAAGACGATCTGATCGCCGATTCGTTTATCTGGCAATATCTCGGCCGCGTGCATCATGC
>JBCCTV010000174.1:0-6881 GCA_039197915.1 Pseudomonadota bacterium
CGGCGCATTTGAACGCCATGAATGAGGGCTTTGCTGACCTCATGCCTTGGAAGCTTTCTTTTTCATACGGACGCGCTCTTCAGGCGGCCCCCTTAAAGGCATGGAGCGGTAAGCCGGAAAATATTGCCGACGCGCAAAAAGCGTTCGCCCATCGGGCTGAAATGAACGGCCTCGCCCAGCTCGGCGAATGGCGCCAAAGCCTCGAAGCCGCATAGGTTAGCCGCGCGGTCTAAAGTCATTTGGCCTCAAACAATTGCGTCAATTGTCCGGGTTGCCCGTTGGCTGACGCTCTCCTCACATGAGGGCGACGGCCGAGCGTTTCTTGAGACAAGCGCTCGTCTGAGATTTTTGCGCCTTGAGGGTGTGTCGCCCGGGCGAACGGCAAAACTGACCCTCATTTTTGGGGCCATGGGCGCCTTGCTGGCCAAAAAATTCGCCCTTCACCACCGAAAAAAATCAACACGGTTCCGGAACGGGTAATAAATTGCTGGTACGGTGGTCCGATTAGTGTAAACTCAACAGTGTAGTTTACTGCCTCGAGCGGAGCCTGAATGATGTCCAGCAGCCCTGATCAAACCACCCAGTCGGTTGAAATCGCGGGGTATCAATGCCCAACCAAACGTCCGATCCGGCCGGTGCACGCGGTGATATCGTCGGCGAAGCTAATGGCGAACCGACAGGACACGCGCCAGGTTTTTGAGGTCTTGAACGCTCTGTCCGGGGGCTCGAGCCAGCGGGTGTTCGCGCGCATGGCGCAAACGCCCTATGGCCTGCGCGTTATCAACGGCGAAACAGAGTTCGAGCAGAAACTCGCCGATGACGCCTATTTAAGCGGTCTCGCCACGGGCACATTCGGGCGCGCGTTTTATGAGTTTCGCGAGGCCTCTGCCTTGACGCCGGACGGCATCATCGCCGCATCCGATGAGACGGGTAAGGATCAAGAGATTATAGATCGCTTCCCAGAGTTCGCCCGCGTTTTCCGTCACGCCGAGCTTTGCCACGACCTGTGGCACATTATTACGGGTTACGGCACCGACGCCCTCGGCGAGCTTTGCCTTCTGGGTTTCACCAGAAAACAAACCTTTAACAACGCCTTCCGCGTGATCATCGCCATGGGCTCCGGCGCTATTAAGCTGGAAGCGCCGAAAGCGCCGATATTGAAAGCGATCGCGGAAGGGGTTGAAAATGGAAAGAACGCGAAGTTCCTCCTCGGCGAGGACATTGAAGCCCTCTTGGAAATGCCGCTTGAAGAGGCGCGCGCGTCAATGAATGTGGCGGCGCCCACGGTCTACGCGTCTGTTCCGGCAAAAGAAAAAGCGACGTATCTGAAGCCGCGCATCACTAAAACCCAAACCGAGCGTGAGCAGGGCGTCGCCGCCGCAGCATGACGCGTTGGCGCAGCTAGAGCGTTTTTCGACCAAGTGGAAACCGGTTGGACGTAAGAAAACGCGATAAAACAAAAACCTAGAGCAACGAAGCGGTTCAGATTGATGCGGAGTTGCTCTAGTAGACTTCCGCGAGGGCGCGCCAGGCTGTACGCGCCTTCGTCGTTTCCGCTCCTGCCCATTTATCGCCTTTGCGATTGGGCGCGCCTCGGGCTAGGCCTAGCCCATGGACGAGACCGACCAGGTACGCGCGCGGGTTTATTTAATCTCGCCGCCAACCCTTCCTGACATCACTGTCTTCGCTGATGCCTTTCGCGCCGCCCTGTCCGGCGGTGACGTCGCTTGTTTCCAGCTGCGCCTAAAATCGCCCGCCGGCGAGCCTGCGCCCGATGACGATGTGTTGCGCGCCACCGAGGCGTTGCTGCCGATCGCAAAGGCTGCGGACGTTGCTTTCCTCATGAATGACCGTCCGGACCTTGCACAGGCGAGCGGCGCAGACGGCGTCCATGTGGGTCAATCGGACGCCTCCTGCCGGGAAGCGCGCGCGCTCCTCGGGCCCGACGCCAGCATCGGCGTTACTTGTCATGCGTCGATTGATTTGGGCTTTAAGGCCGGGGAAGACGGCGCCGACTATGCCGCCTTCGGAGCGTTCTTCCCGACCGAGACAAAGTCAGCACCGACCCAGGCGCCTATTTCGGTTCTCGAACAATGGCGTGAGGCAACGGTTTTGCCCTGCGTGGCGATTGGCGGCGTCACCGCGCAGAATTGCGGTCCCCTTGTGCGGGCGGGCGCGGATTTCCTTGCGGTGAGTGCTGGTGTTTGGCGCGCGCCGGAGGGGCCGGAAGCGGCGGTGGCGGCGCTAAATTCGGCAATCGATCGAGCTAACGACTCTGAGTAAAGTAACGGTGTTATGATCAAACGCCCTTCGCTCTTTGTCTTTGCTGGGTCCAATGCGCAGCATCGGCGGCTCAAGCCCCGGCCTTTTGTATCGGCGCGGAGCGTCTTGGGCACCCTACTGTTTGTATCCGCTATTGCGATGTCGGCGCCGCCATCGGTTCACGCCCAGTCGTTGGCGGACGCGTTCGCCTATCTTCAATCGGGCGACTACGCCGCCGCCCGCAAAGCCGTCGAACCCTTTGTTGAAGACGGCGATCCGAATGCGCTCAGTCTTTTGGGCTTTATGGAAGAGCGTGGGCTTGGCGGCCCACCGAACGTTGAGCGCGCCATAGCGCTTTACTCCGAGGCGGCGCAGGCGGGCTCGGCCGATGCGCAGTTTGCCCTCGGCGAACTCGCCATGACGGGCGCCGGGGTAAAACAGGACTTTGAGCGTGGCCTCGCATGGCTCAGGCTTGCAGCAGAGCAAGGCCACCCCCAGGCCCACGTTAATCTCGGCATGGCCTTCGCATCCGGAGCCGGCGTCAAGCGGGACATGAAAAAAGCCATCGGCCATTTCCGCGAGGCCGCCGAAGCTGGCGATGCGGGCGCCCAGTATAATCTAGGCGTCGCCCATTTGGTGGGCCAAGGCGTGAAGCGAGACTATCCGGCCGCTGCAGAGTGGTTTGAAAAGGCTTCGGCCCAAGGGCACGCAGAATCGCAATATAATTTAGCATTGTTGTTCGAGAGCGATTACTTGGGCGCGCCAGATCCGGTGCGGGCGGTGGAACTGATGCAAGCCGCGGCGGAGGGAGGATTACCGTCCGCATGCGTCGCTGTTGGCTTAATGCACTATGACGGTCGCTTGCCTGCAACATCTGCGGAGGACGCAGCGACAAAAGCGGCGGATTGGTTTGAGCGGGCGGCGCTCGCGGGCGATCCCCAGGGGCAGTTTCTGTTTGCCGCCGCGCTCGCAAAAGGAGAAGGCCGGACCCAGAACCCAGAGGAAGCAAAGACCTTTCTGCGCGAAGCCCTCAAAGGCGCGGACGCCTTGCCGCCGGAGACCGTTCGCAATGCGCAAGACCTTTTGAAAGAGCTTGACCGTGCAAGCGGCGGCTGAGAGGCGGGGTTCGTAGTGGCCAGAATACTCGGCATTGACCCAGGCTCCACGGCGTCCGGTTGGGGGGTTGTTCAGGATACAAACGGACGCCTTCAGTTTATTGCGGCGGGCGTTATCCGGCCCCAACGGAGTTTAAGCAGGGCGGAGAAATTGACCCACATATTTGAAGAGATCTGTGCGCTGATTGAGGCTTGGTCGCCGGAAGCGGCAGCCGTTGAAGAGACGTTTGTGAACGCCTCGCCGAGGGACGCGCTTGTCCTTGGGGAGGCGCGCGGCGTCGCTTTAATGGCGCCCGCCTTTAAAGGGTTGAGCGTCACGTCCTATGCGGCGAATACAGTGAAAAAATCCGTGGTCGGTCGGGGGCACGCCGAGAAGTCTCAAGTGCAAGCCATGGTGAAGGTGTTGTTGCCTGCCTCTGGCAAGCAACCAGCGGACGCGGCGGATGCGCTCGCCATTGCGATCTGCCATGCCCACCACCACAGCTCGCCCGCTAACGGATCAGGGTCAAAAGGTTTAGGGGCAAAAGGTTCGGGGGTAGGGCGCCAAGCGCGAGGTGTTGCATGATCGGTCAGCTCCGCGGTGTTGTCGCCGCCATCGAAGAGGACAGTGCGATCCTAGATATCGGCGGCGTCGGCTATGTGGTCTTCGCGGCCCACCGCAGCTTGCGGAATTTGGAAATTGGCGGCGTCGCCCAGTTTTCAATCGAGACGATCGTCCGTGAAGATATGATTAGGCTCTATGGTTTTGAAACGGCGGCGGAGCGTGCTGCCTTCCGGCTTTTGCAATCTGTCCAGGGCGTTGGTGCGAAGCATGCGCTTGGCGTTTTGCAGGTTTTGCCAGCGGCGATGCTCTATGACGTGATTGCGGCCGGAGACGCAGCGAGCCTCGCGCGCGCCCAAGGCGTTGGCCCAAAGCTCGCCAAACGCATTTCAACTGAACTTCAGGGAAAAATCGGCGCGCTTGCACAGTATCTCGCGCGTGGCGACGGTCTGCCGGATGCCGCTGCAAAGGCTGTTGCTGGCGCGGGCGGCGATAGCGCATCGACAAGTGATCCTGACAAAGAAAAAACCGCGCCGGCCGCAGCAGGCCCAACCGGCGGTCAAGGCGATCCCTATCGCATGGCGTTGGAAGACGCCATTTCAGCACTTGCAAACCTTGGCTATGATCGTGCCGAGGCGCGCATTGCCGTTTCTAGGACGAGCAAAGACGCAACGACCGATGACGTAAGTATACTGATTAAAAATGCACTAAAGGCTTTATCGCCAGCCGCATAATTAAGCAGGCTAACTAGGCGGGCGAGCGTAAAATAAGCGCCGGTTCGTTTTCCAACCCCCGTCGCACAAAGAGGCACAGGATTTTATCGCCATGGCTGAACCCGCATTCGCCGCCCCTGAACGCCTGATCGACGCCCAGGAACGCACGGGCGAAGACGATCCCGCCTTGCGGCCCAAACGCCTCGACGATTTCATCGGCCAGGCGCGCGCAAAGGATAATCTCAGCGTCTTCGTGCAGGCGGCGCGCGGGCGCGGGGAAGCCTTGGACCATGTGTTGCTCCACGGGCCCCCAGGTCTCGGCAAGACAACCCTCGCCCAGATCGTCGCCGCCGAATTGGACGTCGGATTTCGCGCGACGTCGGGACCGGTGATCACAAAGCCCGGCGACTTGGCGGCGCTCCTGACAAATCTCGAAGCCGGCGACGTTCTTTTTATTGATGAGATCCATCGCCTGACGCCAGCGGTTGAGGAAGTCTTGTATCCGGCAATGGAAGACTTTGCGCTCGATGTGATGATTGGCGAAGGGCCGTCTGCGCGCTCCGTTCGGATTGACCTGCCGCGATTCACGCTTGTTGGCGCAACAACGCGGTCTGGCCTCTTGGCGAAGCCGCTCCTTGATCGCTTTGGCATCCCGATCCGATTAAATTTTTATACGGATGAAGAATTGTCGATGATTGTCCGGCGCGGTGCGGCCAAGCTTGGCGCCGATATTACAGATGACGGCGCCAATGAAATCGCGCGGCGCGCCCGGGGAACGCCGCGGGTCGCCGGGAGGCTTTTGCGCCGGGTGCGCGATGTCGCTGAAGTGGCGGGCGCTGGCGTCATCAACCGCACTGCCGCCGACGATGCGCTCAATCGCTTGGAGATTGATGCGCGCGGGCTTGACCCCATGGACCGGAATTTCCTGACACTGATCGCTGAGACCTATAGTGGCGGCCCCGTCGGCGTCGAGACACTGGCGGCCGCGCTCGCGGAAGCCCGCGACACGGTCGAAGACGTGATTGAGCCCTATCTGTTGCAGGAAGGGTTCTTACAACGCACCCCGCGTGGACGTATGCTGACGAACGGCGCTTGGCGTCACCTTGGCCTCAACCCGCCGAGCCAAACCCCGCGGCAGCAGGCCGCGTCGGATCTGTTCGATAGCTAGATCTGATAACCGGTAGAGCGTCTACCGACCAAGTGGAGACCGGTTGGGCGTAAGGAAAAGCGATAAACAAAAACCTAGAGAAACGAAGCGGTTCAGGTTGATGCGAAGTTGCTCTAGTTCTGGGAGACGTCGCAGCGCCTGCGCCGGTTGCGATACCTACAGTCAAGCAAGGTCGTCTGGACCATGACGATACAACACTCTGATGGGCGAATTTTCGAGATCGCCGTACGCGTCTATTACGAGGACACGGATTTTTCCGGGATTGTTTACCACGCGAATTATTTAAAGTTCTTCGAACGCGGCCGGTCCGATGCATTGCGCGACTGCGGCGTGCACCATTCCGAACTGCTTGAGCGCGCTGAACCGCTCGCGTTCGTCATTCGCAAAATGACCATTGATTGGCGTGCGCCCGCAAAAATCGACGACATGCTCCAGGTGCGAACGCGGTTTGACCGGGTTGCGGGCGCGCGCCTGTTTATCTCCCAAGAGACGCGGCGAGGGGAAACCCTTTTGGTCGCGGCGGAGGTTGAGGCGGCCTGCGTTTCTCTAACCGGGCGCGCCCGCCGCTTGCCGAGCGAGGTGCTTGCGAAGCTTGGCGATTCAAGTTGGGGCAACCAAGCCTAGGGCGATCCCGGTGGGGGCAATTCAGGTCGGGGCAATTCAGGTCGGGGCAATGCAACTGAGGGGGATGGCGCGGAGCCTGGCGCTTTCGATTAATTCGCGTCCATGTCGAGGGAATTCGCTTCCGCCATTTTGAGGAAATTCCGTTTCGGCGAGCTGGCTCATTGAATTGTTACGCCAGTTCCAACGCCTGCGGGATTTCGTATTGCGCCGCACAGTGTTAACCATAATGCAGGAAGCGGTCGTAATAAGATCGTGTGTCCCATGCTTGTTTAGTAACGCCGCCCGCGCGCCGGGCGCTTCGAGGGGAATTTTCGGAGAATGGAAACGGAAATCGCGAGCGCTGTGACCGCCGTTGAGCTTGGCGGAGAGTTTACGCTGTGGAGCCTTTTTTTGAAGGCGAACCCGGTCGTGAAGGCGGTCATGGGTATTTTGGTGTTCGCCTCGATCTGGTCCTGGGC
>JBCCTV010000175.1:0-6869 GCA_039197915.1 Pseudomonadota bacterium
GTCGTTTCCTTGGGGTCTGCGCGCAAAATTTGAGACGACGCCCGCGGCCCACGCTTCTGCAGCCTCCACGCCCTGGTTTGCTATGATCGATGCAAGCAAGGAAATATTGTAAATGTTCGAAGACGAGCGGACACATATTCTTCCTATGTTTGAAGGATGGGCTAAATCCGCATACGTTGTTAAATTTTCGGGTCGACCAGCTTCTTTATTGTAAATGACGATCCTGGCTCGTTTTGAGAGCCCAAACCACAACCCCTCCGGATGGCGCATTGACGCCGGCAGTCGCTCCTCCAATAAAGCTGACTTAACCGGGGACAGGATACCCGCTTCTTCAGCCCGCCAGAGACGCCCGGCGTCGACTGTTATCAAAATATCCGCTGGGCTAAACTCGCCTTCGTTCCGTATGCGCTCGATAAGTGCGTCGGCGCCCGCCTCCAGACGGTTTACACGAATGCCCGTTTGCTCCGTAAAGTCTGTATAAAGAGCGAGATCGGTGTCATAGTGGCGTGACGAATAGAGGTTCACAGCGCCAGCGCTTTGTGCGTTGGCCGAGAGAGGCGCTAGGCAAACCAGCAAAAGCACAAATGACGATAAAATCTTCGGTAAATGAGATCGCAGCAAAACCAGGGCCTTTTGAGAATGGGACGAACCGGAAGTCGTGCGAATGATTATCAATAAAGCACGCTTAAGGCAAGCGCCCAAACCTCATCGAGCCGTTAAGCCACTCGCGGAAATGCAAAAATTGACGCCGAGATTGGATTAACGCTCGCGAGGTCGCCGACCTTAATCGCGACGTCCTGCGCGGCGTGGGCCCATATGCTATCGCCGGACTTTGCAGTAACGAGGACCCGAGTAGCCAGGCCAATCCGCCGAATGTCTTCGATTTTCGCGTCGCCCTCCGCTGGCGACACCGTGAGCGCTTCAGGCCGCGCTACAACGCTTAATTCGCGCTCAGAAGGTAGCGATTTAAAGCCCTCAACAGACCAAACCCCAAACGCCGTTTTAACGCCGGTTTCAACGCGCGATCCTTCAATCTCCTGCCCTTCGCCGAAAACGCTCGCGATATGGGCGTTCACCGGCGCGTTGTATAACTGAGCGGGGTCGTCGCACTGGATGATGCGCCCGGCATCCATGACGGCAATTTTATCACCAACGTCGAGCGCCTCGTCTGGGTCGTGTGTAACGAGCAGAGTAATGCAGCCGCGTTGCTTTAAAGCGCGTCGTGCTTCGCGCCGAAGTTCACGGCGGCGAACAATATCGAGGCTCGCAAAGGGTTCATCGAGCAGCAACACACCGGGCGACGGCGCCATAGCACGCCCTAAAGCGACGCGCTGCTGTTGGCCGCCCGAAAGGGTATGCGGGTAACGGCTCGCAAAAGACGTTAGGCCTAGCAATCCGAGAATTTCGGAAATACGGGCGTTTTTTTCACACTTTTTGGCAACACCAAAACCGATATTCTGCGCGGCCGTGAGATGGGGAAAAAGAGCGGCCTCTTGAAATACCAAGCCAACATCGCGGGCTTCAGGCGGAGGAGATAGGTTTTCAGAAGCAAGGACGTCGCCGCCCAATAAAATCGATCCTTGCTGCACTTTTAACAGCCCGGCCGCTAATCGAAGCAAGGTCGTCTTACCGCAACCAGATTGACCCAACAGGCATGTGATTTCGCCGGGCGCCGCCGAAAACGATGCGCCAGACAAAATCCTGTTCGCGCCATACGTGTGCGAAATATTGACAAATTCGAGCGCCACCTGCTCCAACCTTTTTGTTATTCGCATTGTTAATACGATCACGCAGAGAAATGAAAGACGCCGCGACAATCAGCAAAATCGCGCTACCCAACGGCTTTTTATGGCGCCTGGCAGTAATTGTTGTCGCCTTGCTCTCAGCGCTACCGATTTTGACAGTCCTCTGGGCGCTGAGCAGTGGAGGCGGAAACACGGTCGCTTACCTGCGTGAGACCGTTGCCCCCCTTTATGCAGTGAACACCTTAGCTTTAATGGCGCTGGTGGGCTTCATTGCGGCAGCAATAGGGGTGGCTACGGCCTGGATCGTAACGGCCATGTCCTTCCCCGGCCGCCAGATCCTGTCATGGATGTTGCCCCTGCCCCTGGCCGCTCCCGCCTATATTATTGCTTATCTCTATACTGATTTACTAGAGTTCTCAGGTCCGCTGCAAACGGCGCTCAGAAACGCCACTGGTTGGGGACAGGGCGATTATTGGTTTCCAGCGGTTCGTTCCCTCCCCGGCGCGGCGACAATGCTCGGCCTCGTTCTTTATCCTTACGTCTATTTGTTAGCGCGCGCGTCTTTCGCCGCCCAAAGCCGGAGCCAATTTCAAGCCGCTCGAACGCTTGGCGCGTCGCCTGTGCGGGCTTTCTTCCAAGTGGCTTTGCCGGGAGCGCGACCGGCGATCGCCGGCGGGCTTGCGCTCGTCCTCATGGAAACTCTCGCCGATTTTGGCGTCGCGGATTATTTTGCGATACCGACATTCAGCACAGGTATATTTCGCACATGGCTTGCGATGGGCGACCGCACAACGGCGATGCAACTCGCCGGGACGATGCTTTTATTTGTGTTTGTGTTGGTAGGGGCCGAAGCGCTAAGCCGCAAAGGTGACGTTTCGAGCTATGATCGCATGTTGTCTGCGCCGCCGCCGTTTGTTCTCTCGTTTGCAGGCACAATCATCGCTATCACAGTCTGCAGTATACCAATTATCCTCGGATTTGTGGCGCCCGTGATAGTGCTCACTTACCTTGCGATTAGCGCCGGGGCATTTGAATCGATTGCATCGCTCGCGGAATATGCTGGTAACAGCTTGAAAGCAGCGGGCCTAACCTCGCTCGTTGCCGTTACTCTGGCTATGTTTCTTGTCTACGCCCAGCGCGAGCTGACAACCCGCAGGAAAGCCACGGGATCGTCGGTCGATCAGCTGGGCATTCAGGCGGCTATCCGCGTTGCGACCCTCGGCTATGCCTTGCCGGGTGCGCTCCTAGCGGTGGGTTTACTAGCCCCCCTTGGCGCGTTGGACATCTCGATCACGCAGTTTGCGCGCAACACTTTTGGGTTTGACGGCGGTCTTCTTCTCAGCGGAACGCTGGCGCTTCTCATCTACGCGCTGACCGTGCGTTTTTTAACGGTTTCTTTTAATGGGGTAAGCGGAGGGTTAGAGAAAATCCCAAGAGCGATCGATGAAGCTGCGCGATCCCTTGGAGCAAACCGAGTGCGCCTTTTCCGCGACATTCATATGCCGCTCGTCGCGCCAAGCGCGCTTGCCGCGGCTGCGTTGGTCTTCATCGATGTGATGCGAGAACTCCCAGCCACCCTTATTTTGCGGCCGTTTAACTTTGAAACCCTGGCGACCCGCGTTTACCGGCTCGCGAGCGATGAACGACTGACCGAGGCGTCAAGCGCTGCGCTCGTGATCATCGTCTTCGGTGTTTTACCCGTCGCCTTAATTCAGCTGCGGTCACATAAAGACGCCTAATCTAATACGGGTGGGTCAGCGCAAACCGGCGGCTTCACCTCAGACTTACATCAAGCTAGTGCAGGTAATGTGCACATAGCGCCGAGAAAACCTGATACGTACACATATAAATATTTAGCCAAGCGCTACAGGAGATCAGTCTCACCCGACGCTTTCAAGGCGTTCACGACGCTTTTTACCTCTTGCGCGCGCTCGCGCGGAAGAACGAGAACGCCATCGTCGGTAGCGATAATCAAAAGGTCACGGACACCGACTGCAGCGATTTTTTGTCCCTGTGAAACCGCAAGCGTATTTTGCGCATCGATGAAAATTGCCGCGTCTCCCCGCGCTGCATTCCCAGACATGTCCTTCTCTGCAATCTCCCAAGTCGCGGCCCACGACCCGATGTCAGACCAATCGATATCGATGGGAACAACCGCCGCGCGCCGTGTGACCTCCATAACCGCGTAGTCAATGGAGTTGTCTGGCGCGGCTTCAAATGCGTTGGCGTCTAGAGAAAGCGCAGGACCGTCCTGCGCGCCTGCCTCGACAGCCCGGGAAGCCGCATCGAGGGTTTCGCCCGCATGCTCGCGGAGTTCCTCCAGCATCACGTCTGACCGGAACATAAAAATACCGGCATTCCAGTGATAATCGCCTGAAGCGACGTATTTCTTTGCGGTTTCAAGGTCTGGTTTTTCTTTAAACGCCGCCACGCGACGGGCTGCCCCGCCGAGCCCGTCTCCAGACTGAATATAACCGTACCCCGTTTCTGGATGCTTTGGTTTCAATCCGAAAGTCACAATGGCGCCGTCCGCCGCCGCTTGTCGGCCACTCTCTAAGGCTGCGCTAAACGCTTGGTGATCGGGAATCAGATGATCGGCAGGCAAAACAACAACAACACCGCCAGGCCGACGACGTTCAGCAGCAACTGACAGAGCCGCGACTGCGGGCGCAGTGTTTCGCGCCATCGGTTCAAGGATTATCAGTTCAGGCAAGACGCCCAATTCGTTTAAATCGTTTTCAATCAAGTGACGGTGTAACGCAGACGCGAGGATAATCGGGTCGTTAAACGGGCCGTTACCCGTCGATACCCTTTTCAGCGTCTCCTGGAATAAGCTTAGCTCAGAGAAAAGTTTGTGGAACTGCTTCGGGTGGGCTTTCCGGGACAATGGCCACATCCGCGTGCCGGAGCCGCCAGACATGATGACGGGCGTAACGAGTCCAGCGTCCATCTAAATTTCTCCGCTCATAGCGCTCCGCGCGCAGCTAATTTCATTTTAAAAGTGTTAGGGTAGATAGGTTACTGATAAAAGCTTAACGCCACGTCATTGTTCCGGTTAGCCTTCGCTCACGAGATATCAACCGAAGTTAGGACGCCAACATTGCTCGAACGCAAAGACGATATCCGCCACTGGATGTTCGAGGAGGCGTTGCCATTCTGGGCGGAAGAAGGGCCGGACAAACAGTATGGTGGTTTCGTTGAAGCGTTAGACTTTTCCGGACGCGACGCCGCACTTCCGTTCAAACGCGTGCGAGTAACCTGCCGGCAGATTTATGTTTTTTCGCATGCATACGTCATGGGTTGGACTGACGGAAAAGACCTCATTGCCGACGGCGTATCATACTTAGTCGACAAAGCTTGGCGTGGTCCCGACCAAGGCTTTGTTCGGCGCCTAACCCGCGACGGCGAAAGCCTTGATCCGACACCAGACCTCTATGATCACGCCTTTGCGCTCTTTGGCTTTATTTGGGCTTTTAATGCTACGCGCGAAACGGCTTACCGCGACCTCGCAACAGCGACGCTTGACGTCATAGAGAACAAGTTTCGCCGCCCAAATGGAAAAGGGTTTGACCACGAACTACCGGTAAAAGGCTTTCGGTTGCAAAACCCCCATATGCATTTAACTGAAGCCTGTCTGATCGGGTGGCGGGTGATGAAGGATGATCGGTACAAGGCGCTTGCGGTTGAATTGGTCTCGTTGTTTAAGAGCCACTTTTTCAACCATAGAACTGGCACGCTTGCCGAATATTTTCACGATGACTGGTCAATTGCCGATGGGCGCGAAGGGCGGATGACAGAACCCGGTCATCAGCTCGAATGGGCTTGGATACTTGAAGGGTGCCAACGGGATTTCGGCGTTGACGCTAGCGACGAAATCGTTCGGATGATGAACTTCTCAGAGAAGTTTGGCGTTGACGGCTCAACTGGCTATGTGATGAACACAACGCTTAACGACGGCGCTGTCGTTGACCCAAGCTCCCGCACTTGGCCAAACACCGAACGATTAAAAGCAGCAATTGCCGCTAAACGTCTTGGATCTTCAGCCATGGGCGATGCTGCAAATCAAACCGCGTCTACCCTCTTGGATCAATACCTGAAACCGCAACCGGGCTACAACATCCCTGCTGGCGGGTGGATCGATCATTTCGCTGCGGACCGGTCAGTGCTGGCGAAGGACATGCCGGCGTCAACGTTCTATCACCTTTTCCTTGCTTTCGCCGAAGCGCTCGAGCCGCCTTTGCCAGAATAACCCCAGGCTAAAACTAACTTCGGCCAAACAGTTTTTTTGCTCTTGACCGTTTGTAGACTGAGGGATTCTCGTCGTAAAGACGCATGTCGAAAGCCAATTTTGAACGTCAGTCCTGAACAGTTGAATTTAAGGGCACTTCGCGGATACGTATGTGCAGTTAAAGGTTTCCATCCATCAACTGAACAAAAGAAGCGCCACAGATCTACAACCGAGAGCCCTTTGACCAATCCCAACGGATTGAGAAGGTCTATAGTATTTTTAATACGTATATAAATCTATATCATACTGACAGTGAAATGACGACGGGCCCCTCACCCCAAGACGCCGTTGGCGATACTGTCAGCTTACCCGCGTCGATCGAGACCTGATAGTCCGTACGCGCTATAGCCCGAGCGTTCGCATAGCCAGCAAGGCGGCTCGGAAGCTGAATTACGGCCTGCTTCGCTGACGGTTTCTCAAGCAGGATTAAGAAGCACCGGTCTCCATTTTCGACCGCACCGACCCTTACGTCTTGCGGCGGCATTTCTATGGGGCGCGTGTTTTGTACCGCCGCCGAACGGGTAGCAAGCCAATCACCCACCTGCCGCAAGCGATCCGCCTGCGGCGGATCGATTTGGGCGTCGCCTCTCGGCCCGACATTTAAAAGCACATTGCCATTATAGGAGGCCGCTTGCGCGAGCATCGCCGTGATGTCGTCGACGCTTAGCAGATCGGCTTCAGTTTCTGCGCGGTTGTAACCGAACGAACGACCAAGTCCCCGCGTCGTCTCCCAAACAAAAGGCAAAACACCTTCAAACACAGTGTATTCAGGCGTGCGCACATCCCAGACAGGCGGCTTTGGGGGAACGAGCCCGGTCATCCCTTCGGGCCGATCA
>JBCCTV010000176.1:0-6780 GCA_039197915.1 Pseudomonadota bacterium
AACTACGACCAGGAAAATCGGAAACCGCCAAAGAAAGGGCTTGAAACCCCGGCGCCGTTCCGGGTCGAGCCGGACGAAATCACGCGCGATGTCATCAAAATGGTCGATAAGCAGTTCACTAACCATTTTGGAACGACCGACGATTTTTGGTTTGGCGTTTCGGCAGACGACGCCCAAAGAGCCCTCTCCCGGTTTATCCAAGACGCGCTGCCGTTGTTTGGTGATTTTCAGGACGCGATGGTCGCCGATGAGCCCTTCATGTTCCATTCCTTACTTGGAATGTATATCAACATCGGCTTCCTCGACCCCATCGACGTTTGCCGACAAGTGCAAAACGCTTATGAAGAAGGAGACGCGCCGCTTAACGCCGTCGAGGGATTTATCCGCCAGATTATCGGATGGCGTGAATTCGTACGCGGCATTTATTGGCGCGAAGGCGAAGACTATACCGAGCGTAACTTCTTTAATGCTAAGCTACCGTTGCCGGAGTTTTACTGGTCCGCCGAGACAGACATGGCCTGCATTCGCGCGTCGGTGGAGCAAACACGCGACGAGGCCTACGCCCATCACATACAACGGCTGATGGTCACCGGCGCCTTCGCGCTCATTGCCGGTATTGAGCCAAAGGACGTACACGAATGGTATCTTGCCGTTTATGCCGACGCCTATGAATGGGTCGAAGCCCCCAACGTCATCGGCATGGCGCTTTTTGCCGATGGCGGCGTCCTCGGCTCAAAGCCCTATGCGGCGAGCGGGGCCTACATTAACCGCATGTCGAACTATTGCTCTGGCTGCAGCTACAACGTTAATCACAAAACGGAAGAAGACGCCTGCCCGTTTAACGCGTTGTACTGGGATTTTTTAATCCGTAATGAGAAGAAATTGAAGAGCAACCCGAGGCTCTCCCGGATCTACCAAAATTGGGCGCGCATGGGCGAGGACAAGCAAGCCGCCTACCGCAAACGCGCAAGGTCCGTTCTCAAAAAACTGCAGGCAGGCGAGCGGGTTTAAACCACCAAGCGGTAGCCGCCGCTTTCGGTCACCAATAGCGTCGCGGTCGATGGGTTCGGCTCAATCTTTTGCCGCAACCGATATACATGCGTTTCTAGCGTATGGGTCGTAACGCCGGAATTATATCCCCAAACTTCGTCCAACAAGACGTCGCGCGACACGGGCTGACCGCCCGCACGGTATAGGAATTTTAGGATTGAGGTTTCTTTTTCCGTCAGCCGGATTTTCTTGTCTTCTTCCGTCACCAGCATTTTCACGGCCGGCCGGAACTCATAGGGGCCGACCTTAAAGACGGCGTCTTCATTTTGCTCATGGCTGCGCAAGTGGGCGCGCACCCGCGCCAGCAGCACCGCAAACTTGAACGGCTTCGTCACATAATCATTCGCGCCCGCGTTGAGGCCCAGAATATGGTCGGCGTCTGTATCCGCGCCGGTTAGCATAATGATCGGTGATTTAAAGCCGTTTTTGCGCATGAGCTCGCACGCCTCGCGCCCGTCCATATCCGGAAGGCCGACATCTAGAAGCAGAAGATCGATATGCGCTTCGTCTTTGACCTTATCCACTGCCTCATGGGCGGTGCGGCTTGTTTCGATCACAAACTCATCGTGAACGGCAAATTGGTCCGTGAGCGTTTCCGCCAATAGGTCGTCGTCGTCGACGAGCAGAATTCGTTTTGCGCGCGCCATGGCGGTGTTTACTCCCTCAGCTTCTCAGGGGCACTGTATCAATGGCGCCGCTCAATGGAAATTCGCGTTTTTTAACAGCTGCGCGATCACGCCGTGAGTAGACTTTCGGCTACGGCCGCCCTCGGATCTTGTCATGTGGGTCGTGGGCCAAAAATCTGTGAGCCGACCCGAATATGTGTGGCGCCCAGTTGAACGGCCGTCTCAAAGTCTGCGCTCATGCCCATACTGACAACCGCAAGCCCATTGCGCTCAGCGATCGCCGCCAGAAGCGCAAAATGCGGGCTTGGCGGTTCGTCAATCGGCGGAATGCACATAACGCCATCTATCCGTAGGCCGAACTCCGCCGTACACTGTTTAATGAACGCATCTGCTTCAAGGGGACCCACGCCGGCTTTTTGATCTTCTTCGCCCGTATTAATTTGTATCAGGAGCGACGGCGCACGCCCCTGCCGCTCGCATTCTAAGGCGATCGCTTTCGCGATCTTTGGCCGGTCGATCGTTTCAATCGCATCGAAATGCGCGACCGCGTCTTTTGCTTTGTTTGACTGCAAGGGTCCAATTAAACGCAACTGAATGTCTTGGAAATCCGCCCGCAGGTCGGGCCACTTCGCCATGGCTTCTTGCACGCGGTTTTCGCCAAAAACCCGGTGTCCCGCCGCCAAAGCGGGCTTAATGGTTTCCGCAGTATGTTTTTTTGAGACCGCGGTTATGGTGACGAGGCGCGGCTCCGCATTGGCTTCGGCTAACGCCGTGTCGATGCGCGCTTGCACCTCGGCGATACGCGCGGCCGGGTTAATTGCTGAACCGTCACTAGGGGCGCTTTGATGGGACGCAGACACGGAGATCCTCATTATTCTACGGCGCGCTTAACAGAGCTCTCGGCCCGGCTCAAGCGCAGCCGCCTCGGCGCAACGCCCAGCGAGGCCCGAGGAGAAGGCCCCCCGAGGGGAATTGCGCCGCCGCCGGAGATCATTCTTTTCACAGACCATATGAGACTCGCAAAGCCTGAACGCGTCATTCGCGCCCTGCCCCCCGGTCGGTCAGCGGTTATATTGCGCGATTACCAGAGACCTGACCGGGCGCGCTGGGCCCGCGCGCTCGCTGACTATGCAAGGGGGTTCGGCGTTCAGGTCTATGTGGGCGCCGACTTTAGGCTTGCGCGGGCGATCAACGCGGACGGCGTTCACATCCCTCGTTGGCACATCCCCCGCTCTGTCAGTGGAAGCCAAGTGATCGCTAGGCGTCAGGGCCTGCGCTTGAGCGCATCGGTCCATAGCATGGACGAAGCCCGGCGCGCCCGCATGATAATGGCTGATTGGGTAGTGATTTCCCCGGTTTTCGAAACCGGGTCCCATCCAGAGGCTAGCGCCCTCGGCCGATGGAACGCTAACGACTTGGTGCGAGTGGCCCAACGCCCTGCGGTAGCCCTCGGCGGCGTCAACTGGCAAAGCCCCGTCCGAGCGTTGCAACATTTCAGCGGGCTTGCCGGCGTCACTTCTTTTGTGAGCTAGCGCCCATATTTGGAGATGGTGCTCCAGGCGCGTGACCTAAGACGCGGTCCCTTAATCGGCGCTAAGAATGCTAATATAGTTGGGAAAAACTGTTAGCCCGAACGGCGCGATCAAGCACTTTACACTAAAAGCGTATGGAGCTCTCGATAACGACGGTGGCTGCTTCTTCTGGACCGCCTAGGGTGTCGGAGCGCGTAGATTCCAAGAACTGTGCGGCGGCCCCAACGGTGACCCCTCGCCCTAGGAAATAAGTGAAACCCGCCTGGGCCGTCTGGGTGTCCTGGAAAAGCGTTGGGTCGATCGGGTTCAGGCCAAAGACGCTCGCCTCCGACTGGCCATAACCGAGCATAACGCCCCAATCGCCCTTGTCGTCACCCGTTTTAAAAGTGACGCCAGCGTCAAACGCGAGGTAGCCGTCGTTTTCTTCATCGAGAGATGAGAGCCCAGCATTGGTTGACTTTATCGAGCCGCCGAGGGTGATGCCGCGATACGCGAGGTTTAAGCCAATGGAGTAGGCCTCGTAATCTTCAAAAACCGGCGAGACCGAACGCGCATCCTCGTCGGCAGCCACGTAGCTCGCGCCGAGGCCGACGAGGACATCGCCGTTAATGCGGGTCTGATAATAAAGGGCGGTCTCAACGCCGTCTTCCCAGTTGGAGGTTTCCGACAAGGTCAGCCCGTCCGGCGTAATGGCGAGCCCGCCTTCGGGCGCGCAAAGCGTCTGGCCGCAATCGCGCAAGGTTGGCGAATAGGAAACCCCCATTTGCAAACCGCCGAGAACGCCGCCGAGGAAGTTCGCGGGCGCTAAATATGTGATCTTCGTGGCGTAGCCGGTGAAATCGTTGATCGTGTGAACGTCGTTGAGGCCCGTTAAATCCGAGCGCCAGTCGTTCACGTTGATTGCGCGAAAAATCGTCGGCGCCGTGACCGCGAGCGACCGCGAGACCCCTTCAACCCGTCCCACGTTAATCTCGCCAAAAGAGCCGCGCGCGTAGGCGTAAGCGCTTTGCAGGTAAACGTCGCTCGTTGCGGGCGCGACGCCGCGAGGGCCGCCGATTGTGAGGCCTGAATATCGCCCGCCTGCGAAAATCGCATCGGGTTGTTGCCCATCAAGGCGCCCTTCAAGGACGGCCCCCACGTCGATGCCGTTATCCAATACCGTTGAAGCTTTGACGCGCACTTCCGCGTCGGCGTCCGCGCCGCCATCGCCGTCTGACACTCCGGCGACAACACTCGCTTCACCTGAAATTTCTAGCTCAACAGGATCATCGGCTGCGATGGCCTGGTTTGTCGTTAACGCCATGGCCGACAAAAAAATCGCGCACGAACCCAGTGCCGATACGAAAGACTTGCCAATTAGCGACCGAACAGCCGCAGGGTTGCGCGTTTTTTCAAAACGCACAGCCTCCCCCGCTCGTTCTGCTGCCAGGTCCGGCGACACGGTCTCTCCTGCTCTCCCGCGAGTACTACACTACCACTTACGCGGCGTAACGTCCTTAATATCACGCTTTTGGGGTGCTTTATGCAGCAAGTGCGACGCGAAAACCACGCTCGCCCCGAAACGACCCCAAGAACGCAAATGATTTGGGAACATATGTCGCTATCGGCTGCGATAAACCCCTCGGCTTAACCGAATAGGTAAAAAAGTTGTGCGGTCAGCAACTTGTGATAAACCGAGCGCTGTGTTTGACCAAAACCGCGCGATCTGACGCCGGGGCGGCGCACAAAACCGCACCGTCCGGTCGCCCGACTGTCGGCGGTTGTGTTGACTGGCCGTTTTGTGGAGTGGCCGTTTTATTGGCTGGCTAGTTTTTTAGCTGGACGGTTTGTTACTGACGGACGGACTGCCTGACAGATGAACATCAGAGTTATTAGTTGCTTTTTTCTCGGCCTTTTCGCGCTCAGCGGGTGTGGCGGGAATTCTGGGCCTTCGAAAAACGCCGGTCTTCCCTCCTACTCGCTCGGCTCATCAAGCGGACGGGCAACCACTGTAAACCGGTATCTGTGGGCGGCCTCGCTCGAAACGCTCGATTTCATGCCCGTTTTTACCGCCGACCCGATCGCCGGATTGATCATCACCGACTGGCACGCGAACCCCGAAGCGACAAATGAGCGTTTCAAGTTGAACGTCTATATTTTGGACAACGCTTTGAGAGCGGACGCGCTGCGCGTTTCCGTCTTCCGCCAAGCCAAAAACGAAGAGGGCGATGGGTGGATCGACGCCGCCGTCAACCCGGCGACAGCGCGCGAAATTGAAAACGCGATCCTCACCCGGGCGCGCGAGCTTCGCCTGAACGCCCTCGACGAGTAAGTGCTTGGCCGACGACCAGGGGCGGCGCATGGCGCGATATAATCCCAAAACCGTTGAGGCGAAGTGGCGTTCCCGCTGGGAAGCGGAAAAAATATTTGAGACGCCGCGTGAGCACGATCCGGAAAAGCCAAAATACTACGTACTCGAAATGTTTCCGTACCCTTCCGGGCGGATACATATCGGCCATGTCCGCAACTACGCCATGGGCGACGTTATCGCCCGCTATAAGCGCGCAACAGGCTTCAATGTTTTGCACCCCATGGGTTGGGACGCCTTTGGCATGCCAGCCGAAAACGCCGCCATGCAAACGGGCCGGCACCCCGCCGAATGGACCTACGCCAATATCGCCGCGATGCGGGACCAGCTTAAACGCATGGGGCTGTCAATCGACTGGTCGCGCGAATTCGCTACATGCGACGCTTCCTACTACGTACACCAACAAAAATTATTCTTAGATTTCTGGCGCGCCGGCATGGTCGACCGTCGGTCGTCCTTTGTAAATTGGGACCCGGTTGACCAAACGGTTCTCGCAAACGAACAGGTCATCGACGGCAAGGGGTGGCGCTCCGGCGCGCCCGTTGAACGACGAGAGCTGACCCAGTGGTTTCTTAAAATCACCGATATGGCCGACGATCTCCTGCTGGCGATCGACGATGGCCGCCTCAATCAGTGGCCTGATAATGTGCGACTTATGCAGCGCAATTGGATTGGGAAATCCCGCGGGCTCAAAATGACATTCCATTACGCGGATGGCGCGGCGCCCAATGGGGAAACGGGCCTTACCGTTTACACCACCCGACCGGACACGCTTTACGGGGCAAGTTTCTGCGCCATATCGCCAGACCATCCGTTGGCGGCGCATTTTGCCTCGACAAATGAGGAAGCCGCCGCCTTTATCGCTGAGTGCCGCGCCACGGGCGTTTCAGAAGAAGCGATCGAGAAGGCGGAAAAACGAGGGTTCCGCCTGCCGCTCACCGTGAAGCACCCGCTCGTTAAAGACGGCGTCCTCCCGGTTTTCATCGCGAATTTTGTTCTCATGCAGTATGGCACGGGCGCTATCTTTGGCTGCCCGGCCCACGACCAACGCGACCTCGATTTCGCCCATAAATACGACCTACCCGTCATTCCTGTGGTGCTGCCGCCTGACACCGAACCGGATGCAAACAAGGTCGAGGACGAGGCCTATGTGGGCCCCGGCGTCATATACAATTCGGATTTTCTGGACGGCTTATCCGTAAGCGATGCAATTCCTGCGGCCATT
>JBCCTV010000177.1:0-6764 GCA_039197915.1 Pseudomonadota bacterium
AATCTCTCCAAGCGCGACGGAAATAAGGAACAACATGCCCTGGTCTGACAACTCTAATAATGGCGGCGGTCCGCGCGGCGGCGGCAAGGGACCAAACAAAGGACCGTGGGGGCGCCCATCTGGTCGGCCTAATGGCGGCGGGGGCGGCGGCGGCGCTGAACCGCCGGACCTTGAGGAGCTGATAAAAGCATCGCGGCAACGGTTTAAACGCGCCTTTCCTTCAGGCGGTCGCGGCGGACGCTCAAATGGCGGCGGCGGCGGTCGGGGACCTGAATTAAACGCGCGCACGGGCGGTTTTCTAGCGGTCGGCCTCTTACTTCTCTGGGGCTTGAGCGGCTTTTATCAAGTGAGCGCCTCGGACCTCGGTGTGGTGACGCGCTTTGGCCAATTCCAAAAAATCACAACGCCGGGGCTGCATTGGCATATTCCCTCGCCGATTGAGGCCGTCCGCACAGAGACGGTTCTGCAAGTCCGCAACACCTACATTCCCCAAACCCGCGGTCAGCGCGGCCCGCAGGCCGAGGGGCTCATGCTCACCGGTGATAAAAACATTGTCGATGTTGAGATGGTCGTACAGTGGGTCATCAAGCCCGGCGCCGAGGGAGAAGACGAAGACCTCCCAGGCGTTGCGCAATACGTCTTCAATATTGATGGACCTGAAAATCTCGTTCGCACCGTCGGCGAGGCGTCAATCCGTGAGATTGTCGGTCGCAATACGCTCGATTTTGTTCAAACGACCGGTCGTTCAACGGTCGGCCAGGACACGCGTAAGCTGATGCAGGCGACGCTAGACGCCCAAAAGTCCGGCATCGTCATCACGGAAGTGAACCTTGAAAAAACCGAACCGCCGACGGCTGAAGTGAACGAAGCGTTTCTCGACGTGGAAGCCGCCAAGCAAGACAAGGAACAGTTCATCAACACCGCGCGCGCCTACGCGAACCAAGTTGTGCCGCAAGCCCGTGGTGAAGCCCAGCGCATCTTAGAAGAGGCTCGTGCTTACCAGGCCCGGGTGACCGCGCAAGCGCGTGGTCAGGCTGACCGGTTCAGCCAAATTCTCTCCGAGTATGAAAAAGCGCCGGAAGTTACGCGCCAGCGCATGTATCTGGAAACGGTTGAGGATGTTCTAGGCGGCATGAACAAGGTCATTATCGAGGAAAGCGCCGGCGGCGGCGTTGTGCCCTATCTTCCGCTTACTGAGCTTCAGAAAAAGGGAGGCGAATAATGCGCGGCGCTCCTATTCCAATTATCATCGGCGGCATTGTTCTTGTCCTGATCATTATCACAAACGCCACTTTCATCGTGCCTGAGAGCGAGTCGGCGATCGTGCTTCGCTTTGGTGAGCCGACGAGCGTTTATGACGAGGCGGGCTTGAAGTTTAAAACGCCGATCGTCGAAAGTGTCGAATATATCGACAAGCGAAACCGGGAGCTCGACCAAGAGCCGATCGAGATTATCGCGAGCAACCAGGAGCGCCTCAACGTGGATGCGTTCGCTCGCTACAAGATTGTCAATCCACGCCGCTTCTACGAAACCTTGCGTTCGGAGCGGCAGGGTGAATCACGCCTGACGACCCTGATGAACACGACGGTGCGTGAAGTTCTGGGCGAGGTCAGCGTTGACGATATCGTCTCCACAAAGCGTGCGGAGCTGATGTTGCGCATTCGGGACCTTTTGGACGAAAGCGCTGATCCCCTCGGTATTGAAATCATTGAGGTGAAAATCCGCCGCGCTGACCTTCCGCCGCAAAACAGCGCCGCCGTGTTCCAGCGGATGATCACAGAGCGCAAACAGCTCGCCCAACAAATTCGCGCCGAAGGTGACGAGGCTGCGCAACGTATTCGCGCCGAGGCGGACCGTATGGCGACCGAAGAACGGGCGAAAGCGCAGGAAGAGGCTCAGAAAATTCAAGGTAAAGCTGACGCTGACCGCAACCGCGTTTTCGCCGAGGCTTACGGCGCCAACCCTGAGTTTTTCGCATTTTATCGCTCCCTGCTCGCCTATGAGGAAGCCCTGAAAAAAGGCGACACAACGATCCTTCTGTCGCCAGAAAGCGAATTTTTCCGGTACTTCAATAATTTAGAAGGTGATCGCCCATAATCTCCTTGCCGGGGCTGGCAATATTCTAGATTTGCGCAGGTTGGTAATTGCGCTAACGTTAGCACTTGAAAACGGTAGTTAGCGGGCGAGGCGATAATGGGGATTTCACGCGGGTTCAAGGCAGCCTCAATAGGGTTGGCGGCGGCGTTTTTAAGCGTTTCCGTCTCGCCGGACGTAAACGCGGCGCGGGGCGCGCCCGATAGTTTCGCCGATATTGCCGAGCGTTTAACGCCGGCGGTGGTGAACATCTCCTCCGCCCAGCGGGTCAGCGGATCAAACCCATCGGCCTTTCAGCGCAAGCTTGGCCGGCGCGCGGTCTCCCTCGGGTCCGGTTTCGTTATTGATCCCGCAGGCATCGTCGTCACCAATAATCACGTGATCGACAACGCGGACGATATAACGGTCACATTGAACGATGGCCGCGAGTTCAAAGCGGTTTTGAAAGGCCGCGACCGGGAAACCGACCTCGCTGTTTTACAGCTTGAAACCGGCGGTGTCCGCTTGCCAGCCGTGCAATTCGGCAACTCCAACAAAGCGCGCGTGGGCGACTGGGTCATTGCCGTGGGCAACCCCTTCGGTCTTGGCGGCTCGGTGACCGTCGGGATCATTTCAGCGCGCAATAGAAATATCGATGCGGGCGATTTTGACGACTTCATCCAAACCGACGCGGCGATCAACCGGGGCAATTCCGGCTGTCCTTTGTTTGACGTTTCCGGTCGGGTGATCGGCGTTAATACGGCTATTTATTCCCAATCGGGGGGATCGGTCGGCGTCGGTTTTGCGGTGCCCTCCGATTTGGCGTCGCTTGTCGTTCGCCAATTGCTGGAATATGGCGAGACGCGGCGGGGTTGGCTCGGCGTTTCAATTGACGACGTGAACGCGACAACGGCCCGTGAAGCAGGGCTTGATCGGCCACGCGGCGCGATTGTTTCCGTTGTGCGCCCGAATAGCCCGGCGCTTGCGGCAGGCGTCCAGCCCAAGGATATTATTCTTTCGTTTAACCGCAGACCGGTAACCGTTGTGCGTGACTTGACCCGAGCCGTCTCCGAAACGCCCATCGGCTCCACAGTCCCCATGGAAGTGCTGCGCGAAGGTCGTCGGATTACACTGCAAGTGCGTGTCGACCGTCGTGAAACGCAAATGCTCGCCTCTGCGCCCTCAAATGTTTTGCCGGCGGGCGCAGCAAGCGGGTCGGGTGTGACCTTGCAGAAACCAACGCCAGAAGTGCAGGCGGCCTTTGGCCTACCCGAAAGCGTTGACGGCGTTGTAGTGACGGCGGTAGATCCATCCAGCCCAGCAGCGCTCGTTCTGCAGCGGGGCGACGTTATTTTAGAAATTGGTTGGGAGCGTATGAACACGCCGGCCGCGGCGATTGAAAAGCTCTCAAAGCTCCGTAACCTGAATAGTGGACCAGTACATATTTATGTGCAGCGTGGCGATATTCAGTTCTTTGAACAATTACGGCCCTAACAGAGTGGTGGGCGTCCGGTGCGATCGCTACGGAGCGCCGCAGGTTTACTTAGCCTCGTGCTTCGCGGAGCATCTGGACGAAGCGCAGATCAGGGCTGCTCAGTAGCTGTAGCGCGGCTTGAAGACCCTGGCCTTTGCGTTTAATCCGCGGCGCGGCGCGCATGTCTGGCCGCAAAGCGCTTTTGGCTTGTTATTTGGTCGCGTTTTATTTGGCCGAAACCATCATCTGTCTGGCCGGAAAGGGCTTTGGCCCAGCATCGGCTTTTTTTCTTTATGGGCGCATCAACCGCTCACGGACTGCATGCATCCGGCTGACCAGCATTGGGTCGAGCGCTGAGCAATTATTCGTCGACAAACTCATCAGCGCTAATTCCCTGTAGGAATAAGAGCGCCGTCAGGTCGCCATGGGAAATGCTCGCGGACGCGGCTTCCGCAACGGAGGGCTTGGCGTGAAAAGCAACGCCTAGTCCCGCGGCTTTAATCATGGCGAGGTCGTTTGCGCCGTCGCCAACGGCAAGCGTCTCTGAAAGCGAAATATTTTCCGCATTTGCAAAAGACGTTAACGAGGCTTCTTTTGCGGCGCGGCCTAAGATTGGTTCCAAAACGTCGCCGGTGAGACGCCCGTCGCCAACGATAAGCTGATTTGCTCGGTGGACGGAGAACCCAAGAGCGCCAGCGACACGCTCGGTAAAAAATGTAAACCCGCCAGAAACGAGCGCGGTAAACGCCCCCAAAGATGACATCGTGCGTATGAGCGTTTTCCCACCCGGCGTAAAAGTGATGCGATCGCGGAACGCCGCCCCTAGCGTTTCCTCCGATAAGCCTTTCAGCATGCGGACGCGTTCTTTCAGGGCGACCTCAAAATCAAGCTCGCCCCGCATGGCCCGCTCGGTGATCCCCACAACTTTTTCACGCACGCCGGCGTAGTCCGCGAGCTCATCAATACATTCCTGCTCGATCATCGTGGAGTCCATATCGGCGATAAGGAGTTTTTTGCGCCGGTTAGCGGCCTCGATCAGACAGATGTCGACGGGACGATCATTGAGAATCTGGCCTGCGATTTCTGTCACAGTCAGCGCGTTCGCGAACAAAACATCGGGGCCATCTGCGGGCGCACTAACAGAACCGGCCGAGAGCGCATTGACCGGCGCGGCCGACACTGCGATGTCATAGGCGACACCGGGCTGCAGGGTGCGAGGCGCGTCCGCTAAATATCCCGCGTCAATGATTGCATTTTGGATCGCGACTGCATCAGCATCGGTAAGCGCCGGTTCTGTTGGCTTGCAGATTAAAATTAAGACGTGTTGCATTTCTCCGATGTCTGACGACCCTTCTTTACACCCCATTCTTATCGCAGGGCCCACGGCGGCGGGCAAGTCCGCCTTGGCGCTCCAACTTGCAGAAAAAGCCGGCGGAGAAATCATCAACGCCGATGCAATTCAGGTCTATGCGGATTTGAGCATTTTAAGCGCTCGACCCAACGCCGTTGCGACGGCGGCGACGGCCCACCATTTGTTCGGCCACGTCGACGGCGGCGTTCGGTATTCGGCCGGCCAATGGGCGCGCGACGCTGAAAGAGTCCTGGCCGAGATTGCCTCCCGGCGGTCCCGTCCGATCATTGTCGGCGGCACAGGGCTTTACTTCAAGGCGCTCGTTGACGGTCTCTCGCCCATGCCGGATGTGCCGCAGCAGATCATTTCTGATGCAACAGCGCGCCACCAACGCCTTGGGGCGGAGGAATTCCGTAAAGAAACGATAGGGCTTGATCGCGCAGCCGAGAAACTTCCCCCCGGCGACACCCAGCGTTTAATCCGCACTTGGTCAGTATACCATGCGACGGGCGAGCCTTTATCCGCCTTCCAGGCAGCGCCGCGCCGGCCGGTCTTGAATGGCCCTTATACGAAAATGGTCGTTGAACCTGAAAGGACCGGTCTCTACGCCCGGTGTGATGATCGGTTTCGCTCGATGGTGGATGCAGGCGCCATTGATGAGGTTCGGACTTTGCTAGCCCGTGGTCTCGATGCTGGATTGCCGGTCATGAAAACGCTTGGCGTTCCGGAGCTTTCTTCATTTCTCATGGGAGACAGGACGTTGGACGATGCGATTTCCCTGGCGCAGCGAAACACGAGGCGTTTTGCCAAGCGTCAATTGACGTGGTTTCGCGGCCAATGTGCAGGGTGGCGTCGGGTTGCAAGCTTCGATGAAGCGCTCTCGATAGTCGACGTTTAAGGGTATGCGAAGGCCTGAGCGCAAACGTAAAGGCCGAACTATCGACAGAAAGTGAGGCGCGCGTGTAAATAATTGCTGGGCGAGGGCCGCCGTCAGAATGTGGCCGACATGGAGCACCTAAGGCGGATGGTTGAGTTTTTCCGTTTGACGTCCCGCTTTCTTGCGGCAATCGACAAAAAGGCGGCGACATCTTTCGCCTTATCCTTGTTTTTGCTGGTGTTCGTTGTCGCCATGTTTGTTTTCGGCGAGCGGTGGCTCCGCTTGGATGACAGCGGGGCGTTGCAAGCCCTTCTGTCCCGGGCGCAAAACTCACCGGCGGCGATTTTTCTAGTTATATCTGTATACGTAGTATTAGCGCTTACCGGGTTCCCGCAAATCCTGATGATCACGGCGACAGTTTTAACCTTCGGACCGTTGAACGGCGCTTTATACGCCTGGGTCGCAACAATGGTGAGCGCAACGCTGACTTTTTTGCTAGGCTGGTTTTTGGGCGGCGATTGGGTGCGCCGGTTTGGCGGCGAGCGCGTGACGCAAACGGTGTCGTTTGTTGCGCGCCACGGCGTCTTGGCGAGCGCCCTCGTGCGTGTTGTGCCTTCTGCGCCGTTTATTGTTGTCAATTCAGCGGCGGGGGCTGCGCAAATCCCAATCTGGAAATATTGGATTGGCACCGCGATCGGCATTATCCCAAAAATTGCGCTCGTTGCGACGCTGGGGTCTTTTGCCCTCGATCGGGCGACCCTGCGCCAAGGCGTGAGCGGCGTTTCTGATTTCTTTACCAATCGATCGGCGTCTGAACTCCTGGTGCTCGCAGCGATTGTGCCCGTCTGGCTTGTTTTAGGTTTTGTTGTGCGCCGATTTTACAACCGCCTGAGCGGCGCCGACGCCGAAGGCGCGGGAAGCAGCGTTTCAAGGGAGATGGACGGTGAATTGAGCGCATTGGTCACGGCACCGGTCGTGAGATAGTCCGC
>JBCCTV010000178.1:0-6762 GCA_039197915.1 Pseudomonadota bacterium
CGTGGAGGCAAGCGGCAGCGCCGGCGGGTCTGTCGGACTAATGGAGCAGGCCCACGGCGGAACGTTAATGTTCGACGAGATTGGCGATATGCCAATCGAAACCCAGCGTAAAATTCTGCGTGTACTAACCGAACAACGGTTCAAACGCGTCGGTGGATCGGAGCCGGTGACCGTTGATGTGCGGATTGTTTCGGCCACAGCGCGCGATCTCCTGGCTGAAGCCTCGGAAGGGCGTTTTCGGGAAGATCTTTACCATCGTTTAAATGTGGTTCCAATTTCGGCGCCGTCGCTCGCTGAACGCCGCGAAGACGTTCCGGCCTTGGTTGACCACTTCCTCGATCGTTTCTGCCGCGCGGGCGGTTTTGCGCGCCGGTCCATGTCAATGGAGGCCATGGCTGCGCTGCAGTCCTACCACTGGCCGGGCAATGTCCTGCAATTGCGAAACGTGATTGAGCGTGTCTTGATCCTATCAAACCGGGAGTCGTCGCAACCCATAAGTTGCGATGATCTGCCTGCTGAAATTATCGACTCTGGGCTTTCAATTCCAGCCGGGGAAGGGCTTGAGCAGATCATTGCGTTGCCCCTTCGCGAAGCGCGCGAGCGGTTTGAGCGGGAGTATCTCATCGCTCAAATCAATCGATTTGGGGGCAACATCTCTCGCACGGCAAATTTCATCGGCATGGAACGCTCGGCGCTCCATCGCAAACTTAAGGCCCTTGGCGTCACGAGCCAGCAGCGCGCGGAAAGCGCAACCGCGTAAGGGAGCGAGCGCGCGATGCGGGCGATTGTTTGCGGCGCTGGCCGTGTTGGTTACGGCATCGCGCGTCGATTGGCGCTTGAGGGCTCCGAGGTCACGGTCATTGACCAGTCTCGTCCTTTAATCCGGAGTGTAACTGAACGCCTGGACGTCCGTGGTGTCGTCGGCAATGGCGCCTATCCGGATGTCCTTGCTGAGGCCGGGTCGCGCGAAGCTGACATGATCGTCGCTGTGACGTATTCTGACGAAGTGAACATGATCGCGTGTCAGATTGCGCATACGCTCTTTGACGTGCCAACAAAAATTGCGCGTATTCGCGCCGGCGGATACCTGGACCCGCGGTACTCGGACCTTTTCAGCCGAAACAATATGCCGATCGATGTCGTCATTTCGCCCGAGCGCGAGGTCTCTGAAGCGATATTGCAACGCCTATCGACGCCGGGCGCCTTTGAGGTTCGCACCTTTGTCGACGGTCGCGTGTGGGCGGTCGGCGTGCGCCTCGGCGACCATTGCCCGATCATTGCGACGCCGTTGCGCCAAGTGGCGGAGTTATTCCCGGACTTAAAAATTACAATCGTCGCCATCAGCCGGGAGGACCGGATGTGGCGCGCCCATGCAGAAGACCAGTTGCAATCAGGCGATGAGATTTATTTTATTGCGGGAAAAAACGAAGTTCCCCGCGCTCTCGAAATTATGGGGGAGGCGGAGCGTCAGGCTCGGCGCGTGATTATTGTTGGTGGCGGGAATGTCGGCCTTTATGTCGCCGAGGGTTTGGAACGCCTGAACCAGATGAAAATTCGTTTGGTGGAACGCAACGACAAACGTGCGCAGCTAATCGCGGAACGCCTGGAGCGCACCGTTGTGCTCCAAGGCGATGGCCTTGACCGGACAATATTGAGAGAAGCGGGCGCCGCTGACGCGGAGACGGTCGTCGCGCTGACCGATAATGATCAAACCAATATTTTATCATCGGTTATCGCCAAAAGAGAAGGCGCGCGCCGCGCCCTGACGCTTGTAAACGATCAGGATTACGGCCCGATATCTCAAATTGTCGGCGTCGACCGCTTCGTCGATCCACGAGCGATAACGGTATCAAAAATTCTGCAGCATATCCGCCGTGGCCGCATTAAAGGCGTGTTCTCTCTCGCCGACGGGGCGGCCGAGCTGGTCGATGGCATCGCCCTTGAAACATCGCCGATCGTCGGCAAACCGCTGCGCGACGCAAAGCTGCCGGAAGGGGTGATGATCGGCGCAGTTTATCGCTCCGGGGAAGTCGTCATGCCGAACGCAGACATGGTCGTTAATGCTGGCGACCGGGTCGTTTTGCTCGCCATGCGCGAAAATGTGCGCGACGTTGAGCAGATGTTCCGTGTCTCGATTGAATATTTCCAGTAGCGATAATCCTCGCGCGCGTTCGCTTCGATGGCCAATTCAGCAATCTTAAAAAGCTTCGGCGCAACGCTCGTTGTGCTTGCAGGGCTTATGGCCATGGTCAGCGCGGCCTCGCTCTTGTGGCCTGACGAAACGGCCGAAGCCTATTTGTACGGCGCCGCGATTGCGGGGTTTGCGGGTGCGGCGCTTTTGTTGATTGCCGAAAGCGGTCGCACGGAAACAGACTTTCGCACGGCGATTTTCTTCGTTTTGTTTTGGTGGACGGGCGTGCCGATCTTTGCCTGTGCGCCCTTTTTGTTTTCCGGGATTGAGCCCGTTGGCGCATACTTCGAAGCGGTTTCCGCACTGACAACGACGGGCGCGTGGTTGGCGCCAGATGAATTGCTCGAAAGCCCGCTCGGCGCTCTCTGGCGGGCGGCGTTGCAATGGCTCGGCGGTCTAGCGTCGCTCGCCGTGGCGGCCGCCATATTCATTCGTCCGGCCTTCATCGGCATTGAAACGCTGTCGCCTCCCTTCTCTAGCGGGGACAACGACTCGGCGTTAGCGGCGGTGCGGGCGGCGACCGAGGCCTTTATTGGTGTGTACGGAGGGTTAACGGCGCTTTGTTTCCTGCTTCTCACAGCGACCGGCGTTCCCGGGTTAGAGGCGCTGATTACCGCGATGTCGACCCTATCGTCTGGTGGGTTTCTCCCGGCGCTTGAGGCCGGTGGGGCGGACGCGGCGAACAGCGTTAACCGCGCCACGGCGTTCATTCTGACGCCTTTTTTATTTTTGAGCGGTGCAAACTTCATCCTCATCACTCGGTTAGCGACTGCGGGGTCGATGCGAGAGAAAGACATTGAGACGCGCGCCTATGCGGCGGCAATCCTTATTGTCGCGTGTGTTTATTGGCTCGCCCTCGGCGCAGGCGATATGCGCAAGATCGCGGATCAGATTTTCAACGCAACCAGTCTCTTTTCAACAACCGGCGTAACGATTGGTGAAGCGCCGACGCTTCCCTTTGTGCTTGTCACTATTATCATTGGCGGCGCAGCGGTATCGACTGCTGGCGGGTTTAAGATTTTGCGGTGGCTCGTGATTATTCGGCGCGCGCGCGAGGAAGTGCGTCGGCTGGTTATTCCAAATGGCGTCTTCGGCGGTCGTCAGGTTGCCGAGGAGTTGGGGGTTTGGATCCACTTTTTGGTGTTTACGTTGACGCTCGGCGTCTTGACTTTGGCTCTAACCCTTGGCGGACATCCCTTCGAGCTTTCAGCAACCGTCGCGACCGCGATGCTCGCTAATGCCGGCCCGGTCGTATTTCTCGTTGAAGGCGCGCCGGGCGGTTATGGCGCGTTTTCGCCGCCATTGCAGGCGGTAATGTGTGTCGCAATGGTGCTCGGCCGCTTGGAAGCGGTGGTTGCGCTTGCCCTTTTTAACAACGCTTTTTGGAGGTCGTGACGGGAAATGCCCCGAATAGCTTATGTGAATGGAGCGTATTCCCGGCTCGCCGACGCATCAACGAATATCGAAGACCGCGGCTACCAGTTCTCAGACGGCGTCTACGAAGTGTGTCTCGTGGTCGACGGCAAATACTGGGATATGGCTGGTCACATTGCTCGACTGTGGCGGTCGCTTGAGGCGCTTAGCATCCGCAAACCAATCGGCGATGGCGCATTAAAGATCATTATGGCGAAAGTCTTGCGCCTGAATAAATTGCGCGATGCACTGGTCTATATTCAGGTCAGTCGCGGCGTCGCCCCCAGAAATCATCCGTTTCCGGATGCGGCTGATCCGACACTCGTTGTGACCGCGCGCCCGTTCGACTTGGCGAAATCCAACGCGACTGCAGGGAAGGGGGTCGCTCTTGTCACGCAGCCGGACATCCGCTGGGGCCGGGTGGACGTGAAGTCGGTGTCGCTGCTACCGAACGTGCTCGCCAAGCAGGCGGCGAAGCGCGTTGGCGCCGCAGAAGCATTATTAATTAAAGACGGTAAAGTCACCGAAGGGGCGTCGTCGAACGCCTGGATCCTGACCGCTGAGGGTGTGTTGGTGACGCACCCTCTGGGCCACGAAATACTGGGCGGGATAACCCGCCAAACTACGCTTGACCGCGCGCGGGAGCTACAAATCCCGATCGAGGAACGCGCCTTCACTTTGGCTGAAGCCCATGAAGCGCAAGAGGTTTTCATCACCTCTGCGACAAATATCGTCACTCCCGTTGTGCGCATTGATGACCATATCGTCGGCGATGGCGCGCCTGGACCGGTGGCCCTTCGTTTGCGCGAAGCGTACATCGACTTTAGTCGGCGCGACGCTTAGCTGCGGCGACCCCCGGTTGTTTTACGAGATAACTCAGGCGACTTTATTGTTGCGGCGCAAAAGCTTCGTCGCGTTGAAGGCTTACGGTAAATGACTGAGAAGAAACAAAATCTTCAAGACACCTTCTTGAATAATGTTCGTAAGGATAAAGTCCCGGTGACGATCTTTCTCGTCAATGGCGTTAAACTCCAAGGTATTGTATCTTGGTTCGACAATTTCTGTGTTTTGCTCAAACGCGATGGGCAGTCGCAGCTTGTCTATAAACACGCTATTTCGACCGTGATGCCGGCGCACCCCATTACGCTCTGGGCCGGCGAAGAGGCCGAGTAAGCCAACTGGTCAGAGGTGATCAATCCCCCAGTCGCCCATAACGACGCATGTTGAGGCCGAAGTCGCCTTTGTTTTCCACCCGTCATTGCCTGACGACGACAGAGCGCGTGCGCCTGACGAGCGATTGGAAGAGGCGACGGGGCTAGCCAAAGCAATAGCCTTGGATGTTGCGCATACGGAGGCTTTCTTCGTTAACGCGCCACGACCGTCTACGCTTATTGGCGCTGGGAAACTTCAGACAATCAAAGATGAAATCGACAATGCTGCGCGCCGACCAGGCGTTGTCATTGTCGACGCAGCTCTGACGCCGGTTCAGCATCGCAATCTTGAGCGGGCGTGGCAGGTAAAGGTGCTTGATCGCACAGCGCTCATTCTTGAGATCTTTGGCGCTCGAGCGAGCACCGCCGAAGGGCGATTGCAAGTTGACCTGGCCCATTTGACCTACCAACGGTCGCGGCTTGTTCGGTCTTGGACGCACTTGGAACGGCAGCGCGGCGGCGCGGGCTTTTTGGGAGGCCCGGGCGAACGCCAGATTGAAGCGGACCGGCGCGCCCTCGCCACGAAAATCGATCGCTTGCGAGAAAAGCTTGAACATGTGCGGCGGACGCGTGGCCTCCAGCGCGCGAAGCGCAAACGCGCGCCGCATCCGGTGGTTGCTCTTGTTGGGTATACGAACGCGGGCAAGTCGACGCTCTTCAATCGTTTCACCCAATCGAACGTTATGGCGAAAGACCTGCTCTTTGCAACGCTCGACCCGACCATGCGGGCGGTGGATTTGCCGTCGCGCCAGCGGGTGATCATGTCCGATACAGTAGGCTTTATCTCAAACTTGCCCACACAACTCGTCGCCGCCTTTCGCGCCACGTTGGAAGAGGTTATCGAGGCTGACGTTATCTTACATGTGCGTGACGCCGCCCATCCTGAAACAGACGCTCAGCGTCATGATGTTTTAAAGGTTCTTCGGAGCCTTGGCCTTGATGATTTGGAAGATCGCGCCGTTATTGAAGTCATGAATAAATCCGACCTGCTTGCAACGGACGAAAAAGCGGCGTTGTCGGCGAAGGCCCACAGGAACACATCCGTAGAAGGGGATCTAGACGATCCGATTATTGTTCCAGTTTCGGCGATCACCGGCGACGGGATTTCGGATCTTTGCGATCTGATCGATGATGTGACGACGGCGGCGCATCAAACGGTGAAAATCAGTGTGCCCCATAATGACGGCGCCGCTGTCGCTTTTCTTCATGCGCGCGGAGACGTTATCGATTGTGATTATGATGACAAAGCGCGGTTGCGCGTGCGCCTGTCAGCAAAAGTGCTTGGACAATTCGAAAAGTTGTACCCGTACGCTGACGTCGCCCATGAACCTCTCGCCCGCCTGTCGGAGCGATCCGCGTGATCATCGACCCGGAGCAGATTGCGGCTGTAATCACGGAAATTGCTGAAAGCCAAATCATGGCCCGTTTCGGTGAGCTTGCGCCCGACGAAGTGCGGGAAAAATCCAGCAAAACGGACCTTGTGACAGTCGTCGACGAGGCGACGGAAAAAGAGCTCGCAAAAGCCCTTCGCGGCATTTATCCGGCTGCGGAAGTAATCGGCGAGGAGGGTGTCGCCGCCTCACCCGGAGCCGATCGCGCCCTTGACGGCGACGGTGCCTTTTGGATCGTCGATCCCCTTGACGGCACGCGAAACTTTGTGCGCGGCAAAAGAGAGTTTGGGACCATCGTTGCCCTCGCGGTCAATGGCGAAACGCGGATGGGATGGATTTATGGCGCGCCTGACGGGCTTTCGGTTGTTGCAGAGAAAGGATCGGGCGTTTCGATCAACAACGAAAAATTGGCGAGCCCGACGCCAGCGGCGGAAAATTCTCAGAAGCCTGTCGGCATGAAGTCCGCCTATTGGTTGAAAGATGAGTGGCGGAACCGCATTCCCCAAAATCTAGATGATAAATTCGCTGTTAAAGCGGGCCATTGCTCCGCATATTC
>JBCCTV010000179.1:0-6728 GCA_039197915.1 Pseudomonadota bacterium
GCGCCGCAAAAGCGCTTTCACGCACCGTACTCGGAAGAATTACATTGGCTGACTGATCAAATCGAGGAATGCGCGAGCGCGGCAAGCCTTTCGGTTCCCCGGGGCGCAGTGTTGTCAATGTCGGTTCTATCGCGCCTTTACGCAGCGGCGTTACCGTCGCAAATGTGGGAGCTGAAGGGTCCAGCGGCTCATAACGCGTAAAGGTCAACACCTTGGCGTTCGGCGCTTCGCGCAAGGTGGGTCGCGCCGACTGCCTGACAACTTCACCAACGCGGCTCGATCCGCCCCGGTCGCCACGCAATTGCGGACGCGGCGGCGGCGATTTCTCAAGTGATTTTTGAGGCGAAACTTGGGCAGGCTTTGTCGCCGGTTGATCAGGCTTTTTTGCCGTTGGTTTGGTTGTGGGCGCTGGCACTTCAATTCTTGCTGATGCTGGTGTTGGCGTCACCACCTCTGCCTTTTTCGACGGTGCGGTAGCCGTTGACGGCGCTGTCTGCGCAAGGGTTCCATTTGCGCCTGTCGCTTGTGCATTTCTTGTCGCATTTCTGGGCGCAATTGACGGCGCCGGCGCACTATCCGGTGCGGCGCGCGCCGTTTTATTTCCGGGCGCAACTTCCGGCAGCGGATCGACTTCCGAAACGGTGGTCGGCGTTGTGACGCCCCGGCGTGAGACGGCGATCGGGGCGAAATTCAGATCAATGCAGGACGCCTTGCTCGAGCCCACGTCGCAATCTCGAACGCGCGATGACGCGATGCTGCGGTCTGTGACGATCGAAATCACGCCGCCATTGTCATCACGTAAAACCTGGAGGCTGCGAACCAGCGCGCTGCGCTCCTGCAACGGGATCTCCAGGGACTTTTCAATATTATCGATGCGGTATGACGTTCCGCTGACTTTCAGAACTGAGCACGCCCCGTCACAGATTAGCGCGATGCGCATTAAGTCGCCGCGCTCGCCGACCTGGACGTCCATCAGGTCCGCTTGAGCAGCGCTGCTCAATAAGGAGGAAACGCCTAGGGCGAATAGCTCGCCCAGACGTAACCGTCGAACGCGACCAATCAAAGATGCTGCGCCAACCATAAGGGCTGCCCAAAGTGAAACTTTAAACCGTCTAAATCGACAGAGTCGCGCCCCCCGTCAAACAACCCTTCAATTATCCCTTCACATACCCCTCGGGCTCGCGCGTCATAGCCAGCGATAAACGTAGCGGCTGTTCGGTACGAAGTACGAGTAGCCAAAACTGTCATAGCAGAGGAGGCCGCCAAACAGGACGCGACGCCCACGCCGTCGACCGAGACGCTCCACGGTGAAACATCCACGTCGCGCCGGGAACCCGGGGTGGAAGGCGCGCCGCCAGCCCACGGGACTGAAGCCTGAGAAGTAATGGAATATTCTGTGTTCGAAACAATAATAGCCGATCCCGCCCCGGGGGCCGAGGCCATGGCCGAACGCGCGCGAACCGCGGGGACCAAACCGCGCACGGCGCACCGGGCGAAGATTACGCGGACGGGCGGCCAATCGCCGATCAAGACGCCTATCAATACGTCGGTCAACTCGGCGATCTATGCGCCGGTTGATCCTCCGGTCCATACGTCGGTCAACGCGGCGGTCTATGCGCCTATCGACGCGTCTTTCGACCCGGCGCTCAGCCCTGCGCACGTCGCGGCGGCGCTCTGCCCGCCGTTCTGCCTGCCGAACATCCCGCCTGCGTTCGACGCGCCGATCCGTCCGCCGTTCATTGCGACGCACCGCGCGTCGCTCGACTTGCCTGCGTGAATTTTGGCGCTGACCGCGACCGCGATTTCCGTCCGACCGGCGACGGTCATTTCGCGCGGCGCGATCTCTGCGGTCGCGCTGCTCCGCCTGGATGACAACCTGTTCGCTCGACGCCGACGAAGGCGAAAACGCGCCATCGTTACGGCTAAAGGGTTCAGCGCCAACTTGCGCCATGGCGCTGCTGACGCCGACAATCCAAGCGGCGCATAAGACACCCGCCAACGCAAAGAGTTTCAGGCGCCGACCCTTGTTGCGGCGTTCAAGACGGTCAAAAAAAATTGTCGGATTTGAAAAGTCAGTGGCTCGGTCTGCGCCCAGCGCAGCCGACTGCTTGATAAAGCCGGGCATTCCGCGATTCCCTTCGATGCGCGACGCCCCAACGTCAGCCCGAGCAGAATGTGGCTAAGAATCGCCGTCGCGTCAACGCCAATAGGTTGCATGTAAAGCATCCACTGACCTTGCCCAAAAGCAATTCGAGGGCTCTCAGCGACCGACAAATAATCGCAGCCTGCGCGCCGGTTTCCGATAAACGGCGCCGGGATGACTGTCTCGAGACGGATGACAGGGGCGTCCACCTGACGCCATCCATGTTGCGCTTCCCGTCGAACGTTGGCTTTCTCTCGGTAAAGAGTTTTATATCCGCGTAGAACAAAGGTCCCGGCACCGATGAAAGATCGTCTTTCCGCCCCCGTTTTTTTCGAGTTCTTCGCCGGCGGCGGCATGGCGGGGCTTGGCCTTGGCGAAAATTGGCGATGCGCCTTCGCAAATGACATCGACCCACAAAAAGCAGCGGCCTTTCAGGAGAATTTTCCGCATACGCCGTTCAAGCTCTGCGATATTGGCGCCCTGACATCCAACGACTTGCCCCAAATCAAGCCTGACTTGGCTTGGGCGTCGTTCCCGTGCCAAGACCTCTCCCTCGCCGGCGCGCGCAATGGCCTACACGGAACCAGCAGCGGCGCTTTTTTCGCGTTTTGGCGCTTAATGACAGAGCACCGGGGCCGGGGATGCGCGCCACGGTGCGTCATCATTGAGAATGTGACCGGGCTTTTATCGTCAGCTGGCGGAAGAGATTTTTCGACGCTGATCTCCTTAATAGCAGAGGCCGGCTACGCCCCCTCCGCCCTCGTCTTGGATGCAAAAAGCTTCTCCCCACAGTCGCGCCCGCGCATCTTTATTTTTGCATTTGACGCCGCGCTTGCTCACGCAGTGACGCGCCTCGAAGAACCGCCGGACCATGACGCCGCGGCGCCGCGCGCCCTGCAAAGCGCGGTCAGCGCGCTGCCGAAACAGGCGCGAGACAAGTGGGTATGGCTCGCCGCACGCCCGCCAGAGACAACGGGCGAAACACTGGAGACAATCATCGACCAGTCGGCGCCTTGGGCTCAGCGGGAGGCCACGCGGGCGTTGGTTGCAGCGATGGGGTCAAAGCAACGCGCGCGACTTAGAGCGATGGAGGAAGGAGCGACATTTTCGTTTGGCGCTGGTTATAGGCGTATACGGATTGAAAACGGGTGCAAGGTTCAACGCTTTGAAGCGCGCTTTGACGGCCTCGCCGGATGCCTCAGAACGCCGGCCGGCGGATCCTCGCGCCAGTTTCTAGTGCGCGCGGGCTCGGGGCGCATCGACACGCGGTTGATGACGCCGCGCGAAGCGGCTCGATTGATGGGACTTCCCGAGGCGTATGCCTTGCCGAAATCAAAAACTGCAGCTCTGAAGCTCTGCGGAGACGGCGTGAGCGCGCCTGTCGTTTCATGGATTGCGCGCGCGATCCTGGAGCCCGCCATGTCGGCTAACCTCCAGCGCGACGCTGCGTGACGATTTGAATTTATTTTGCGATTTTTGAATATCCGCTGCTCGTCAGATCTGCACAAGACCACTTATCCATGCGACAAAAGATGTGCTCTAATACGAAGCGCTTGCCTTCGATCACACCTTGTAATTTCAAAGCCTACGTCTTGGCGTCGATTTAGTACGGTAACTGACAAAGATGATTTTTAACGACAAAAAACTTGTGCGCCGCATCGATGAGCTTTCGTCCGAGCTGAAAGCGCTGCGCACGGAGCTTCTACAGAAGAACCGCCACTTGCACGGCGAAACATGGGACTACATCAAAAACGCCAGACCTCGTGTCGACTTTGCAACAAAAACCCTCCTGATGCAGATGTACCGTGAGCGAGCGGCGAAGGGAGACATTCTAGACTTTCAGAAAGTCGCCTACTCAAACTACTCCCAATTCTGCGAAGACGGCGTCCTCGAATACATTTTCGAGCTCATCGGCACGACAAATAAAGTTGTTGTTGAGATGTGCTGTGGCCCCGGGTCCGAATGTAACGCCACAAACCTAATCCTCAATAATGGCTGGGCGGGTTTGCTGATCGACGGAAGCGAGACAAATATCGCCAAAGCAAAAACCTTCTTCAATCGATCTTTGGCCGGCTTCCGACACCCAAAGCTTGTGAACGCATGGATTACCCGAGGCAACATAAACAGTCTTATTTCGGATAATATGATTGCAGGGGAAATCGACCTTTTTTCGCTCGACGTGGACGGCAACGATTATTGGTTTTTGGAAGCGCTTACGGTAATACAACCTCGCGTTATTATATTAGAAGCACAAATGTTGCTCGGCCCCGATTTAGACTGCTCCGTTCCTTATGATGATGATTTTGTCGTTGGCGAGCATGAGTATAACGGTCAGATTAAGCACATGTATAGCGGAGCTTCTGTTCGGGCATTCTCTAGACTATGCGTCCAAAAAGGCTATCGCCTCGTGGGCAAAGTGGGCGACTCGTCTCCAAATATCATCTTTATAAAGAACGGTGTCGGCGAAGAGTATTTTCCTGCAATAGAAGTCGCGGACATTTTTGCGGATTTGGGTGCGCACTACCTGGATCACTTCCGCGGCGTTCGCGAAGTCTCGTTCGCTAATTTTGATTGGCTCGACCTCGCCGCCGACAAGACGGGTTAGCGATTGAACAATCCTTTTGCGCCGCCGCGCTGGAGGAACACATGGCTTATCAGTCGGAGTGCGCCAGCAAAAAGCGTCCCCAGATCGATGGGCGTAGTGACGCCGGTGCCCCAAGCACATTGACTTGCGTCACAACCCAGGTTTCTTAAAATTACGAGTCTGGCGTTTTCCCTATCCACGGATCAAATACAATCCGATTAGATTAAAGCGGGGCGCGCCGAAAACGAGCAACGCCGCATGGTGCAAGAAACATCCGCTCACGATACATTTTCGCGTGCTAAACGCTCACAGGTTATGCGCGCCGTTAAATCACAAAACACAAAGCCAGAACTGCTCCTGCGCAAGGCGCTTCACGCAAGAGGGCTGCGCTACACCCTTCACCGCTCGGACTTGCCCGGGAAGCCGGACATTGTCCTCCCTAAATACAAAACAGTCTTATTCGTTCACGGATGCTTCTGGCATGGTCACGATTGCAAACGCGGGGCCCGCGTTCCGAAAACCAATACGGACTATTGGCTTGCAAAAATAAATCGCAACAGAGCGCGCGACGATCTCAATAGAAACGCGCTTCAAGCCCTGAATTGGCGCGTTTTTACCGTGTGGGAGTGCGCCTTAAAAGACCTTAGCAATACGGCTGATTTCCTCTCCGACGCTATCCGCTCCGCCGAGATTTAATATCACGTATAAATCATAGCCGTTTGGAAGTTTGTGCTGATGAGGCGCAAAACTGGGCGTCAGCTTGGCGTCGTCTTTAGGGCGATCAATCTCGAGGGCGCCAAATAAAAAAGGCGACCCGCTCCGGGGCCGCCTATTTGGATCGTGGATTTGATTTCGTCCGTTAGGAGACGAACGCTTCTTTCGGCAGCGCCATGACGCTTTCGGCCCCAGCTTTCACGCGAGCAAGGTGCGTCTTGGTTTCCGGTAAGATGCGCTGGCAACGCCGAAAAGATAAAGCCGCCAGCACTGCGAGTTAACGCAATCTCGATATCGGTCTGGACCGTGGAATACGTGGCGCTCCCGTTGTCGTGCCCGCTGGCAAAACATCCTGGAATTCCGATCGGGCATGAGTAGTAAGTCGTTCTTCCCAACGCCGGCGAAGCTTCAACAGGTAGTAGTAAGCGCGGTCATTTTTTGCTCGACGATCATCAATGAAATTTCTGAAAATTTTTACGTGCTGGATCATTGTTCCAGCAACCATTTCGAAGCAAACGTCTTCATCGGCTACTCCAGAATAAATGGCAAGCGCCATATTTTCCCAGTGGGCGAGCAAGGTTAATATGTCTGAAAGTAACGCGCTATCTTCTTTTTGGTTTTTCATCTGCTCTTTTATTATTTTTTTAATCTCCTTCATTGGTATTGGTTCATTAATTTCAAATAAGTTATCAAATTTTTGCTCAACACCGATCCGCGCCCGAAGCAATGCTTCTCTGTTATACAAAGAATACTCGAAACTCTTATTCCGTAGACTAAGAAGATAATTCATCCTGATCTGTCGCCGAACAAAGGCAGCCGACACGATAATGCTTGTGAGAATAGCAAATGGCCCCAAATATGGCGTGATAGAATTCATAAGCAACCCGAATGATACAACTAGTTACAAGTATGACTGTGTCAGTATAGTCAAATTAGTAGGAATAAATCAAATCGGTCATCAATTCTTTTGAGATAAACTAGTGAAATTGTTGAAAAACTCTTAAAACGGAAAATGTAGCAAGGCTTAGCTACCGCGAAGATTGGCCATGCGATATGCGTGGGTTAGCGTTAGGCTTTCCCGACGTGCGCGCTGTCAGAATCACATCGCTACTGCAAGGAACGCTTCAACGAGACCTTGCAACTTGGTTACAGATCCATCAAGAGCGGTCGCGGTCAACTGGCCAGCACAAACCACAATAGGAAAATCGAATGAAGCTGAGGATTTTCTACTTATAATGAAGCTGATGGTTTTCTACTTATAAGGTACTAGTCTAGGTCACATACCCA
>JBCCTV010000180.1:0-6720 GCA_039197915.1 Pseudomonadota bacterium
CTAGAAGAAAAAGGCTGTTGGCGCTGGTCTGATCCGCTAAGAAGGCCTTAAAGAGCTACACTGCATTAGGGAGACGGCATGCGTATCGCCACCTGGAACATCAATTCCGTTCGCCTACGGATTGGGCATGTCGAGCGGTTCTTAAACGAGCGCGCGCCCGACGTGTTGTGTTTACAAGAAACTAAGTGCCGTGACGATCAGTTTCCGGAAAAAGCTTTCCGTAACATGGGCTATGGCCATTTAGCGATTGCTGGCCAGGCGGGATATCACGGGGTTGCGATTGCTGCACGCGCGCCCATAAGCAATATCGCTGCGAAGAAATTCTGCGGCAAAGACGATTGCCGGCACATCCAGGCAACACTTGACGGCGTTGAGATCCATAATTTTTACGTACCGGCAGGCGGCGATGAACCTGATCCGAAGAAAAACGAAAAGTTCGATCACAAACTGAAATTTCTCAACGAAATGGAAGCCTGGTCAACCTCGTTTGCCCGGTCGCGGAAGAAGCGCATTTTGGTGGGCGATCTCAACATTGCCCCCCATGAAAATGACGTCTGGTCCCACAAACAGCTGCTATCGGTTGTGTCCCATACGCCGGTTGAGGTCGATCGCCTGAGGGCGGTGAAGGACGCCGGGCGATGGTGCGACGTCGCCCGGGAGAAAGCGGCGGACGACGAAAAGCTTTATACCTGGTGGTCCTACCGCGCCCGGGACTGGCGCGCGTCAAATCGCGGGCGTCGCCTCGATCATATCTGGGTCTCGCCTCCATTGCGTGAGGCGGCGCTTGCTGGCGCCATAGAAATCCACGACGGCGCGCGAGACTGGGAGAAACCATCAGATCACGCACCAGTGGTGTTGGATTTCTAAGTGGTGTTCAGTTTCTAAGGGCGCAGTCTGTGGAGTCGTTGCAAAGATTCACCCTATCAAGCGAGGTCCTGCAGGAGGCGACGGCGCTGATCACGGCCCGACAACGGGGTGATGCGGGCGCCGCAAACGCTGAGGCAAAGCGCGACCCAGCGAGTAAGGCGTTAGGCGATGGCGTGCGTTCTTCAAATCTCTGGTCGGAGGAAAACCAGGTTGCGGGTTTCGACGGGCAAGGCTTTCCGCTCAATAAAGACGACATCGAAGAGGGGCTCGGGGCGGAGAAGGCCCTAGCCCTTTTGCAATCCATCTTTGCACCAAGTGCGGCAGACCTGTCGGGGCCAACCGCCTTCGCCCATATGGACCCGCCAGCGCACTGGCCGGCGGTGGTGGCGGGGTTTTGGGCTGCAGCGAGCAATCAAAACCTCCTGCACCCGGCGACGTCGCCTCGCGGCGTCGACTTTGACGCCTACGCAATTAGTCTGCTCACGCCCTATTTCGGGATGAATGGCGGCCATATGACCGCGGGGTCGTCGCTCGCCAATCTAACCGCGCTTTGGGCTGCGCGTAAGGTCAAGGGCGTTCGTCGCGTCATCGCCAGCACCCATGCGCATCTTTCAATTGCTAAAGCGGCCGATTTGCTTGGGCTTGAGCTTGATATGTATGAGCCATCTGCGGACGGATCGCTTGACCTCTCATCGGGCGCTATTGATTGCGCCGGGGCGTGCGTTGTCCTCACGGCGGGAACAACGTCGGCCGGAGCGATTGACCGTCTCCGTCGCCCCGAGGGCGCCCAATGGCTCCATATTGACGCCGCCTGGGCCGGGCCATTGCGCTTAACGACAACCTATAGCCATCGTCTCGACGGCGTTGAGCAGGCAGACTCGATCGCTCTCTCCGCACACAAATGGCTTTTTCAAGCAAAGGAGAGCGCCTTGGTGATGTTTAGCGATGCGGACGCCGCCCATGGGGCGTTGAGTTTCGGCGGCGCCTATCTCGCTTCACCGAATATAGGCGTGCTCGGATCAAAAGCGCTCCGCGGCCTTCCCTTGCTGGCGACGCTGATAAGCCTCGGCCGTCGCGGGATCGACGATATCCTATCGGCGTCCATGGGTACCGCGGAAAGGGTCGCGCGGGCGGTGCGCGACGCGCCATCGCTGAAGATCTTTGCGGAGCCGCAAACGGGCGTCGTTCTCTGGCGGCCCGCGACGCTTGACCGTTGGGATGCTGTGCGCGCGGCCCTACCCGAGGGCTTCGCCTCTGAAGCGCGTTTAGGCGACACCCGCTGGTTCCGTCAGGTGGCGGCCAATCCGCAGGTGAACGAGGACGCCGTCCTCGATTGTATCGCCAGAGCGGCGCACGCAGCGCAATGATCTGATCACGGGGAGCGGGATAATCGGTATGCGTGGGTTTTTCGGGATCGGTGCGGAACGCATTTCAAAGCCCATGAATTTGGGGGCTGTGTTACGCACCGGGCATGCCTTCGGGGCGAGTTTCGTCTTTACCGTGAAAGCCCACCACCGCGCCCGGGAGATCAATCGGGCTGATACCTCGAATACCGGCGCCCATTTGCCGCTTTATGAATGGGAAAGCATCGAGGATATGCGTCTGCCGAAAGGCTGCGCTTTAATTGGCGTTGAACTTGATCCGCAAGCGGTGGACTTGCCGCAATTTCGCCACCCGGCGACAGCCGCCTACATCTTAGGGCCGGAGAAGGGTGATTTATCGGAGGCGGCGCGCGCTAAATGCGCCTATCTTGTGAAGATCCCGACCCGGTTTTGCGTCAATCTCTCGGTCGCGGCGGCGCTTGTTATGTATGACCGGACAATTTCGATGGGTGGGTATCCCCCGAGGCCGGTCGCAAGCGGCGGTCCGCCGCCTACAGAAAGTTGGATCCCGCCCAATCGGCGGTAGAAGCGACGGACGTTGCCATCGAAGGCGTTCGATGCAGTTGTGTCTATGGGTAGCTTGCGCCGGCCTAGAGCGCCTGAGACGATCTTCGCGTGATTCAATGTGATGATCCGGCGCGCTATCCTTCGCGAAGCCGAGGCGAAAAAAAGACGCCCCAAAAAAAACCGACGCCGCAAAAAACGACGCCGGTAAAAGGCTAGAATGAGCGGCGTTTATTTTCGCCGCTGCTTTATTCGATTAACGCTTGCCGCGGCGTTTAACGGTGCGCTTCGCTGCTTTCTTGGCCGGCGCGCGTTTCTTAGCGGCTTTCTTCGTGGCTTTTTTGGCCGCTTTTTTCTTCGTCGCACGAGGCTTCGGCGCTTCAGCTGGCTCCATTTTGTCGAGCGCTTCGGCATAGGCCGTTAGCGCTTTCATGAAGGCGCCTTGTTGTGTTTTTGGCAAAACGGCGAGTGCGGCTGCTTCTGCTTTGTTGACGCTGCCGAGCGCGCTGTTCAGCATACGCTTGCCCGATGCTGTAATTGAAACGGCGTTGGCGCGCGCGTCTTCTTTAGTTCTTTTGCGTGACAGAAGACCTTTTGAGATCATCCGTGCAATCATGTCTGCAAGCGTCGAGCGGTCGATGCCGGTGGCGCGTACGAGATCAGTTTGGCTCAAGCCTTCGTTTTGGGCGACAGTATGAAGGACTTCAAACTGACGCGGTGTCGGGCCTGAAGAGCCGACCTCTTTTGAGTATAGGTCGTGGGCATATTGTTGGGCGCGCCGTAGAAGGTGGCCCGGGGATTTGCGAAGATTGTAGCTAGCCATGGTTTTCTCCGTTCAGTCACATTAATTCGCCGCCGAAACAATCATTGAAGGAAAGTGTTAGCAGCAGTTGATCAGTCGTTCGATCGGTTACAGTCACGCCAAGAAGCGCAGTCATGGGTCGGATTTAGTGCGGTCAACTGATAATCTGTACACCGGTCCCGACCTGGCGACGCGATGTGAACCCGCGCAGTTAATAAACGATTGAAAATCCTCCGTCATCGACAAATTTGCAACAATTGTGGAAAATCAAGAGGAAAATGCACCTTAAACAGAAAATCTGCAAGCGGCTGATCGAGTTTTCACAGCGTAATAGAGCGCATATTGATCAAAACTAGGGGAACGCGGACGATGAGCGATCAATTTCACCTTTCACAGAGCTTTTCGGACACAACGCCACCGGACGATGATCGCGTGCGGTCTGTATGCGACCATTGCGGCTTTGTGGACTATCAGAACCCAAAAATTGTGGTCGGCTCAGTGGCGACGCATGGGAACGAAATTTTGCTCTGTAAGCGCGCAATTGAACCGCGCAAAGGCTATTGGACACTGCCAGCAGGGTATTTAGAGCTCAATGAAAGCGTTGAAGACGGGGCAAAACGCGAAGCTTGGGAGGAGGCGCGGGCGCGCCTGGAAATTGACCGTGTGCTTGCAATCTACTCCGTCTCCCGGATCTCCCAGGTTCAAATTATGTTTCGCGCCCGTCTAAAAACACCAGAAATCGCAGCGGGTCCGGAAAGTGAAGCCGTCAAGCTGTATCGATGGAACGATATACCGTGGGAGGACATTGCGTTTCCGACCGTCGGATGGGCCTTGCGGCAATGGTATGAGAGCAAGGACCAGGCGGTGTTTCCTCCTTATGCGAATCCTGTGGACGGCCTTTAAGCCGCCGCTGAGACAGACCCATTTCAGTGCGTCCCATCAACTGAAGAAAATTCTGAAAACTTCTGAATCAAAACTGGGTCCGCGGCGTTAGCTTGGGCTTTGCCGCGTAGGCTTCTGCGCCGCCCATAAAGGCGGCCTAAGTAGACGCGCGCAATGACCGGGCTGAGTGGCCTATTGCCCCCCAGCACTGATCATCCGGAGCCGCTTGGTTCTTCGACCACATGCTTCATCAAAAAACGGCGTCTGAAGCCCCGCAAAAACGAGATTGATTGCTGTGAAGCCAAACACTTTGAGGTTCACCCAGGTGGGCTCGCCAGGGCATGTGGCGGTCGCCGTTAAATCGCAGTCGCGCATCAACCACCGCCACGCCACTTCGTTCGCAGCGGCGAGTAGGACGAAAAAGACAGCGTAGCGTTTTGTGAGCACGCGCCAGGCGTCGTCCGGCATTGTCAGGGCGCCATCGAAAAGCGACTTCAGGGCGTTGCGTCCAGCCCAAAGGCTGCCAAGCAGAACCGATGAAAACAACGCGTAGACTATGGTCGGCTTCATGAAGAAGAACGTCTTGTCCCGGAGGATGAGCGTCAGGCCGCCCAAAACGCCAATGACGACCGCGCTGACGAGGAGCATCGGCGCAACGCGCCGCTCGCGCCAAACCGAGTAGCCGAAAGCAACCGCAAAGGCGGGCATAAAAAGCGAGATCGCCAAATACATCTCCTCGCCGTCTTTAATCGCCCAGTCGCGCCCGATGGCGCCGCCGATCGCGGGCGCCAGCTTCTGGCCTAAGAAATAAGCCCCCATAAAGACAGCGAGGGGGCCGAAATCGACGAGAAATTTCGCCCGTTGTGAAAGCCGCGTTGTCTCTTTTGCTTCATTCGACATCAAACTAACTCTCGGATTTTAAGCGGCGCCGGAAAGGGCGCGCGCGAAGTCATGGGCGTTAAAGGGTTGCAAATCATCGACGCCCTCGCCGACGCCAATATAATGGATCGGGAGCTGATGTTTTTCGGCGAGCGCCACAAGGACGCCGCCGCGCGCCTTACCGTCGAGTTTGGTCATAATGAGGCCCGACGCGCCGGCGATGTCTTTAAACGCCTCGGCTTGGCTGAGCGCGTTCTGACCGACGGTGGCGTCGAGGACGAGGACGGTGTCGTGGGGCGCTTGCGGCTCTAGTTTCTTCACAACACGGATGATTTTTGCGAGCTCATCCATCAATTCTGATTTGTTTTGTAAACGCCCCGCCGTGTCGATCAACAAGACGTCAGCGCCGGTTTCCTGGGCTTCTCTTAGGGCGTCAAAGGCGAGGCCCGCCGCATCGGCGCCCTGGTCGCGGGCGATGACTTTTGCGCCCGTGCGCTCGCCCCAGACGGAGAGCTGCTCAATCGCGGCTGCGCGGAAGGTGTCGCCGGCCGCAATGATGACGGATTTTCCCTCGCGGCGATATTTTTCTGAGAGCTTGCCGATTGTCGTGGTTTTGCCGGCCCCGTTGACGCCGGTCATCAAGATAACGTGCGGCTTGCCAGTGCTGGCGTCCAGCGGTTTTTCGAGGGCTGAAAGCGTTGCGGCGACTTCATCAGCCAACGCCGCTTTAACCTCAGTATCAGTAATTTCTTTGTTGTAGCGATCTTTTGCCAGGCGCTCCGTGATGCGAGACGCCGCCGCCACACCGAGGTCTGCGGTGATCAGAAGATCTTCGAGTTCTTCGAGGGTGTCGTCGTCAAGCTTGCGCTTTGTGAAAATCGACGTGACGCCCTCGGACAATCGCCCTGACGTTTTGGCGAGGCCATCTTTAAGCCGACCGAAAAACCCGCGCTTCTTTTGCGGCTCTGCCGTTGCCTGGTCTAAGGCGTCGCTTGGCGCTGACGCGTCTTCGGTTTCTGGCGTCTGGGCCTTAATATCAGGCGCGTTTGCGGGCGTTTCCGGGTCGGCGATCGACGGCGCTTCGCCCGCTAAGGGCGCTTTTTCAAGGTCAGTATATGAGGGGGAAGGCGCAACGCTGGTTGCTGGGTCGAACGACAATTTTTGGGGTGGCGCCGGTGCTGGCTCTTGTGCGCCTTGGGGCGGCAACGCGTTAGGCGCGGTTGAAGAAGATACTGTTGCCGCGGGCGCCTCGTTAACCGGCGGTTCGGTTTGTGTTTCAGCGCTTCTCGTTTCGAGACCATTGTCTGATGTCTTGTCTGGTGCGCTTTCCTCAGGGGCCTTCGCTATAGGTTCATTTTCAGGGGGTGCTGCTTCAGGGGTCGCTACTGCAGGCGCACCCGTTTC
>JBCCTV010000181.1:0-6677 GCA_039197915.1 Pseudomonadota bacterium
AACTTCGTTGAGCTGCTCAATCCAGCCGAGGATGCCGGAGAGTTCCTTTGCTAACGGCTCAAGTCGCTCTTCGTTTTCGGCGATGCGGGCAAGTCGCGCGACTTTTCGCACCGTCTCTTTATCGATCGCCATGGGACAGCCCTCTGTTTCGCCGATTAATCAGCTTATCTGCGCCGCGGATACAGCGCGAACGCGTAACAATGGCGGGCAGTCTGTTCAAGTGGAAACCTAAAGCCTTACGACGGGCCGACCATTCAGAGCCTTAGCGTTACCCTGCGTCGGCGGGCATAGAAAGCGCTTCCAATTCAGTAATCGCTTCCTCAACGTCGACGAGGCGCGACCCTAGAAAATCTTCGATCGCATCGGCAACGTCTGATCTTCCGGCGTCTTCAAGAACCGCGAAAAGAGTCGCCTCATCAAAGCCGCTTTCGTTGCGCGCGCGCTGGGCAACGCTTTTCCAAAGCGCTGAAACAAATCCGTCGGCGTTGTGAGCAGCGGCGGCGACGCCCATCAAGACATGGCCGCACGCGTAAACCGTCCTGATGCCCCCTGAGCGTTCGGCTTCTTCCAGGGTTTCGCCACGCAGTCCATCAACACAGGTTGTTCGGGAGCGTAGGTAGTGCGCTTGGCGTTCCTGCGCGCTCCAAATCGAAGCCTCGGCCAAGGCCTCGCCAACGCCGGCTTCCGCAGCGCCCTCATGTATCCAAGCCGACACGTCGCGTGATTTCGGCGGTGTCTTCATCTGCCAGAGATGAAAAGCCTCATGGGCGATACCGCGCTCTAAAAGGCGCTCGGCAAAAGGCGACGGTTCCACCCATCCGCCGTCCCGCAGGAACAAGCGAAATTGAGCGGGCAACGCATCGCCTGAGTAGCCGAACATGCGCGGCGCCCCGTTCGTGAAGCTCAAAAATACCGTGGGCTTGACGAGCAGCGTTTCATCGAATTGGCGCGCGAGCCCGTTCAGAACCTCTTCAATAATGCTCTCTGACGCATTCGACACCCATACGGGAACGCTGTCTGACTGGGCGATGTAAGCGGCGCGCGACGAGCTCGGTTCTTTATCGCCAAACAACAAAAATGACGGGTGATTGAACGGACCGCGCCACATTTGCAGCCGGCGGCGGCGTTGACCGAAGATGTGAACATATTCGCCCGCGGCAGCGTTTACGCTGAAGGCGACAGACATTCGCTCGCCATTGGGCTTAAGCGGCCACAAATGCCCCGTATAAAGAGCAACGCCTGAACTACCCAGGGTCATCGCTTGCTCGTATTGTTTTGAAAGTCCGAGCGGCCGCGCATTGATCTCGATATCGAGTTGCGAGAATGCATCGCCAGGTCTAAGCGATCGCGCCACATCGAAACCACGTTGCTTTTCGAGCAAAACCGTTGGTGTTCGCATGGTCCAATCGCGACTACGAAAGCCGTCAATCGTTTGACCTAAGATGAGTTTTCCAACTGCCTTTTGCAGCTTCATCGTGACGCTGAACCGAAGCCCGCCCTGGTGCACAATGATGATTTCGGCTTCTGGCGCTGTGGCGCGCGCGTTGCTGGCGTTTGCGCCAGAAACTGGTGACCCGCCCCGCCTCTGCTGACTATCCGCAGCTGGCGCAAGCGCCGTCTGCGCGATAAAAGCGACGGCAGAGATTACCGCTAAACAGGCGAGATAGATTTTGCTTATTGAGATGCCCCACCCCCATCGCGGAAAGGTCGTTTATAGACGTTTAGCAGCACAACAATGCGGGCGCGGGGTCAAGCAGTGAGCAGTGATTTTCTCGCAGTTGCGCAAGCCTTTGGCGACACGGGGCCCCTCCTCGGACTTGACCTCGGCGAGAAAACCATCGGTGTCTCCGGCTGTGACCCGGCGCGGTCCGTCGCGACGCCAATTGAGACCATCTTTCGGAAAAAATTCACGCAGGACGCACTTCGTCTTGGGGAACTCGCTAGCCAACGGAGCGCGGTCGGCTTTGTCTTAGGCCTGCCCCTCAATATGGATGGCGGCGAAGGACCACGCGCCCAGGCGACGCGCGCTTTTGCGCGAAATCTAGAACGCAAACTCGAGCTGCCAGTCGCCCTCTGGGATGAACGTCTGTCCACCGTTGCCGTGGAGCGCGAGATGATCGCGCTCGACCAAAGCAGAGCGAAGCGCGCCGCCAAGATCGATGCGAACGCCGCGGCGTTTATCCTTCAGGGTGCAATCGACCGATTAAGCCAGCGCTAGGACATCCGCTAGCCGTACGCTGGCCAGCCTCTGGATTGTATTCCGACGGATGGTTTTATAAAGGCATTGGATATGGAGAGACTACGCCGGCCAAAGCCGCCGCCAGAAGGATGGCGCGCCTGCCACCTGTTAAGCGTCGATGACCTAACGGATCGAGAGATCCGCTTTGTGATCGACCTCGCCGAGTATTACGCTGACGGCTTGCGCCGAGACGCGCCGGCGATGCGCCGCCTCGCTGGCAAAACCCAAATCAATCTTTTCTACGAAGACTCAACGCGCACCAATCTCTCGTTTGATCTTGCCGGACGGAAACTTGGCGCTGACGTTTTAAATGTTCCCGTCGCAGCGTCTTCGGTGAACAAGGGCGAAGCGCTGATCGACACGGCCCAGACATTAGCCGCCATGGGCGCGCGGATCATGATTGTGCGCCATCCGGAACCAGGCGTGCACCGCGCGCTTGCAGAACGTTTGCCCTGCCCGGTTGTAAACGCTGGCGACGGCGTCGGCGAACACCCGACACAGGCCTTACTTGATGCAACGTCTATCCGCGCCGCGTTTGGAACTGTCGCCGGACTGACGATTGCAATATGCGGCGATATTAAACACTCAAGGGTAGCAGGATCGAACGCGAGGCTTTTGCATCGCCTTGGCGCGGACATTAGGTTTGTAGGACCAGCGCATCTTATGCCGGACCCTGAGCTTTTTCCCGACATAGGTCGGTTTGACAGCTTGGAAGCTGGCCTTGCAAACGCAGACGTGGCGATAGCGCTGCGCATGCAATTTGAACGCATGCATGGTGAAGACGAGGCGGACGCGGCCGCTCGCGGGTATTTCGACACGTTCGGCCTGTCGCACGAAACCATTTCATACGGTAAACCGGGGCTTCGCGTGATGCATCCGGGCCCGATGAACCGCGGCGTGGAGATCGATGGCGCCCTTGCTGACGACCCGTCGCGCTCCTTGGTGCTTGATCAGGTGTTTTACGGGGTCGCGACAAGAATGGCGATCCTCGACGCGTTTATGACGGGCGGCGCCTTATGATCGGCGACGGGCTCCCGATTGTTGTCGCGCTTCTGATTTCTGGGATCGGCGGCTATCTTTTAGGGTCTGCGCCCTTCGGATTACTGCTGACGCGGTTCGCCGGCCTCGGTGACATTAGGGATATCGGCTCAGGAAATATCGGGGCCACAAACGTACTCCGGACAGGGCGCAAAGACCTCGCGGCCGCGACGCTCATCCTGGATAGCGGTAAAGGCGCGATTGCGGTATTCTTGGCGCGGATGGCTGGCCTACCGATTGAAGCTGCCGGCGCCGCCGCTTTTCTAGGCCACTGCTACCCGGTATGGTTGGGCTTCAATGGCGGTAAAGGCGTCGCGACCTATTTGGGAACGGTTCTCGCCCTTTCGCCGCTCGCGGGCGTCGCCGCATGCATCGTTTGGTTGATGGGGGCTGGCCTAACGCGCATTTCGTCCCTCGCGGCCTTGGCAGCGACCGCCGCGACGCCCTTGATCATGTTCTCCATGGGCGCCGTTTCGGGCGCGATTGCCGCCGTTTTAATGACGACGCTCGTGCATGTCCGTCACAAAGATAACGTCAAAAGACTTATTGCCGGGACGGAGCCGATGATCGGAAACAAGTCGCCCGCGCTGTCGAAACAGCAAAGCGCGTCGACGCAAACCCCTAGACGGACCTCATAGCGCAAGATGGCGAGGCTTCTCTCTGACGCTGAACGCTTGGATTGGCTACAACTTATCCGCACACCGCGCATCGGACCGATGACGTTTTTCAAGTTGCTTGATGTCTACGGGACAGCAGCGAACGCGTTGCAAGCTTTACCGTCGCGATTGTCCAAAGGCGCAAAAGTCGCCGACCGAAGCGCTGCCCAAAATGAGCTAGACCACGCCGATAAAAAAGGCGTTTATGTTCTTGCGCGCGGTGAACCCAATTATCCTCGGGGCTTAGCGGCGATACCAGATCCACCGCCGCTCTTATTTGTGCGTGGCGACACGGCGCTCTTAAACAAGAGAACCGTAGCGATTATCGGGGCACGGAATGCATCGGCTGTGGGTAAGCGCATGACACGCACCCTCGCGCGGGAATTGGGCGCCGAAAAGTTAGTCATTGCCTCGGGCCTCGCACGCGGTGTCGATGGCGCAGCGCACGAAGCATCCATTGATACGGGCACCGTGGCGGTGGTCGCCGGCGGCGTCGACGTGATCTATCCACCAGAACATGATCAGCTGACAGAAGATATTGCCGCGCGCGGCGCCGTCATTTCTGAACAACCGCTCGGCCGGCGCCCAACCGCGCGGGATTTTCCCCGGCGGAATCGGCTCATCTCCGGACTTTCGCTCGGGGTCGTCATCGTTGAGGCTGCAGAGCGTTCCGGCACGTTGATAACGGCGCGTTTCGCCTTGGAACAAGGGCGCGAGGTTTTCGCTGTGCCTGGTTCACCCCTTGACCCGCGAGCAAAAGGGCCAAACGGCCTAATCAAGCAAGGCGCCTATCTGATCGAAACCGCCCAAGACATCATAAACGAACTTCCGTCCGAAATGAGCGCGTTCAACGCTGGCGACCAAAGCGCGCTTAGGATGACGCCAGCTGGTTGGGCCGCGGGCGGGAATTTTGGCGCTGACGCAAGTAATCGAGGCCTTGCGCCGAGCGCGCCTGGCGCCGCGTCAGACCAAAAAGCTGAGGCAGCGGCCGTTGAAGCTGTCAGAGGCGCGCTCAGCTACGCGCCAGCGCATATTGACGATATCATTGACAGCTGTGACGCGCCGGTCGGGCTTGTGCTGAACGCTCTCATGACGCTCGTATTGGCCGGAGACGCTGACGAAGCGCCGGGCGGCGCGTTCACGTTGGCCGAAGCGTCGTAATACTAGGCCCGAAAAAATTCCGGCGTCGTTTTAAATTGCGTCCGGTGCGGCAGCCGCCTGACTAGCGGCGCGCAAGTGTTCGCTGGCATCAAACAACTTAATCTCCGCCGCCATTAACGCGAGCTGCGCAGACATATCGGCGATATAATCGGCGACGTCGTCTTTTCGGGTGCGATTGCTGATCGAGGAATTTTCTTTCTCTTGCCCCATGCTATTTACCGCGCTTACGTCTCGCGCACGTTCAATTTCTGAAGACATTTCCTATCCTTCCAACTTCTCATATGCCGACCAACACAACTTAAGAATGTATCAAATAAGATTGATACTTACTGGATTACCTGCGGTTTTGCGTTTGATAACGGCGCTGCTCAACGGTTATTTATTCAACCACAACTTTAAGTCGAGTTCGCCTCATTTACAAACGATAAGTTGTTTGTTTCGGTTTCTGTTGACAGGGAAAACAGCACCGACCACTTTCGCGCGCTAATCGCGCAGGCGATATCGCGCCCGCTGCGTAACTGAGGAGCGCCGCCGCAAATGCAGGTCGTTATTGTCGAATCGCCATCCAAGGCGAAGACGATCAATAAATATCTTGGCTCCGGCTTTGAGGTTTACGCCTCCTACGGACATATCCGCGACCTGCCGTCGAAGGATGGTTCGGTCCAGCCGGACCAGGATTTCGCGATGACCTGGGAGCTCGACACCGCCTCAAAAAAGCGGGTGAACGACATTGTCAGCGCCGTAAAAAAGGCCGAACGCCTCGTTTTGGCGACTGACCCCGACCGCGAGGGCGAAGCGATTTCTTGGCACCTGGTCGAGGTGCTCGCCGCAAAAAAAGCGCTCAAAGACAAGCGTGTCGACCGTGTCGCATTCAACGCGATCACGAAGTCAGCCGTTCAAGAGGCGATGTCTAAGCCCCGCCAGATCGATCAAGATTTGGTTGACGCTTACCTCGCGAGACGTGCGCTGGATTACTTGGTGGGCTTCACCTTGTCGCCCGTCCTGTGGCGGAAGCTGCCGGGTTCCAGGTCTGCTGGCCGGGTTCAGTCGGTTGCGCTGCGTCTTGTTTGCGAACGCGAGCTCGAGATTGAGCAGTTTAAGCCGCAAGAATATTGGACGGTCGCCGCGCAAGCGACATCAAACGGGTCGGCGCCATTCGAAGCGCGCCTCGTTATTCACCAGGGCGAGAAGCTCAAAAAATTCTCCCTTGGCGACGAGCAGTCCGCCCTCGCAGCGAAACAAGCGGTTGAGGCCGCAGCTTTTAAAGTTGACGCCGTCGAGGCGAAGCCGGGCAAACGCAATCCGCCAGCGCCTTTCACAACGTCTACGTTGCAACAAGAAGCCGCGCGCAAACTTGGCTTCAACGCCCAGCGGACGATGCGCGTGGCGCAAGGCCTTTATGAAGGCATCGACATCGGCGGCGAGACGACAGGCCTGATCACCTATATGCGGACTGACGGCCTCGACATGGCGCCAGAGGCGATTGCAGACGCACGCCGCACGATCGAAAAGCGGTACTCGGATAAATACACACCCGAGAAGCCTCGCATTTACAAATCAAAACAAAAAAATGCTCAAGAAGC
>JBCCTV010000182.1:0-6628 GCA_039197915.1 Pseudomonadota bacterium
GTCATCGCGGACATGCTTGTCGCCTATAAGGTTTTCCGTGAGCAGTTTAGAAGTCGTGTCTCGCTCGACCGCGACCAACACAGAATCGATGTTGACTATGTGGACGGACCTTTTCGCCACCTTTCTACGAATTGGCAGTTTACTGATCAAGACGGTGGGGGCTGTCTCGTAGATTTTGCGGTATCGTTCGAATTTCGCAATAGACTGCTGCAATCAACGGCGCAAAGGGTTTTCGATAAAGCGTTCAGGAAAATGGTCGACGCCTTCGTTGAGCGCGCAAAGGCCGTTTATGGCGGTCGTGAAATGCCGCAGGCAACAACGCAGAATACAACTCCAGAAAAACCAACGGATACGGATGTTGTGCTAGCGACAAAGCCCGCGTAGCCTCCGCTTTTTTAATCAAGACGTCCCAGGCAGCCTGGGTCAAAGGACCTGGAGTATGAGTCGAAGCGACGTGGCGACGGCGCTGTCTCGCACAAAGTCTCGGGAGCCCTCTGCAAAGACCCTGCGCTCAAAACGGCTTTCGCCGGACTCTGCGGCGAGACCAAACCAGACGAGGCCCACCGGCTTTGTAGCGTCTCCGCCGCCGGGCCCTGCAATTCCGGTGACAGACACGGCGACGTCTGCCGATGAATTTTTAAGAGCGCCCTGCGCCATCGCAAGCGCCACTTCGCCGCTCACGGCGCCAACGGCGTTTATTAAACCCGAAGGCACGCCAAGCATTTCCGCCTTGGCTTCGTTTGAATAGGTTATGAAGCCGCGATCAAAAACGGCGGATGATCCGGGTACGCTCGTTAGAGCGCCGCCAATTAATCCGCCGGTACAGCTTTCGGCCGTGGCGATGCACTTGCCTTCCGCGCCTGCTTTCGTGACTACGGCTTCCGCTAGCCTCCAAATCTTATGCTGAAGCATTGGCCCTATTCCTTCATCGGGTCTGTTCCGCCAACGACCTTATTCCGTAACGGGAAGAGCGACTGTCGCTGTGGCGAGTGCGGCGATGCCTTCGCGCCTGCCTGTAAAGCCTAATTTCTCTGATGTGGTGGCCTTCACAGAAACGCGTTTCGGATCAATGGCGAGGATGGCGGCGAGCGCGTTTCGCATATCTTGTCTATGCGGACCAATCTTTGGCGCCTCGCATACGAGCGTGATATCGCAATGGGTGAGAACGCCGTCATGGGAGCGAACAAGATCGCGCGCCTTCTGGAGGAATATTTCAGACGCCGCGCCGCGCCATTGTGGGTCTGATGGGGGGAAGTGGTCGCCGATATCGCCCTCGCCAAGCGCCCCTAGGATTGCGTCCGTTACGGCGTGCATACCGACATCTGCGTCGGAGTGGCCTTTGAGCGCGCCGTCGTGGGGAATCCTAACGCCGCAAATTATAACGTGGTCGCCGCTTTCAAATGCGTGTACGTCGTAACCGTGGCCCGTGCGATACTCGCGCATACCTGCCTGTCTCTTTGCGTCCTGCCCCTCGGCTTCCTGTCGCTCTAAGAGGGTCTGAGCCATACCAAAGTCCTCAGCCTGCGTTATTTTCATATTGTCTGGCGCACCCGATACTAAGCGCACGGAAAGCCCAGCCGCTTCGGCGACGGCGGCGTCGTCAGTGAGCACCTGATCGCTAACTTCTTGGTGGGCTTTCAGGATTTCTTTGTATTTAAAGCCCTGTGGCGTTTGTGCGCGCCAAAGCGCCTCGCGCGGCACCGTTTCGTCGATGCACGGCGCATCGGCCCCGTTACTCCTTTTAATCGTGTCAAAAACGGGTAGGGCCGCGATCGCCCCGTCAAACGCGGCCAACGCATCGACCACACGGTCAATGGTCTGTGCATCAATAAACGGTCTTGCGGCGTCGTGGATCAGCACAAGTTCTGGTTCGTCGTAAGCGATGCTCTCCAACCCTAAGCGAACCGACGCTTGACGCTCGGCGCCGCCATTGACCGGGGGTGAAAGTTTCGGGTGGTCTGCGAGCGCGCCCATGGCGTCGGCGTAAGCCGGGTGGTCTTCGCGGTGGACGACGATTTTCACGAGATCGATAGCGGGGTGGTTTAGGAAGGCCGTCGCCGTTCGCTCAAGCACAGTTTTTCCGGCGAGGCTTCGATATTGTTTCGGCCCGCCTGGCCCGGCGCGTGAGCCGCGGCCGGCCGCAACAATCAAGGCGATGGTTTTTGGGCGGCTTTCTTGCATCGACACTCAATATCCAAAGGCGTAATCCGAAGAGGTGCGGACGCCACGGCAGAATTTGTTTTCTGCTCACAAATACGACAAAACCGCGCCTTGAAAACCAAGTATCACATGGGTCGCGCAGGGTTCGCCATGCAAATCGGAGATGTCGCCTTAAAGGGATGCGTTATCGCTGCGCCAATGTCCGGCGTCAGCGACTTGCCCTTCCGTGTGACGGCCCAAGCCTGCGGCGCGTCCATGGTGGTGTCGGAAATGGTAGCGAGCCATCAACTTGCTAGAGCCAGACCCGATGTGGTCCGCCGGGCTGAGGGCGATCCGTCGCTGGCGCCTTTTGTTATTCAACTTGCTGGTCGCGAGCCCGCTTGGATGGCCGAGGGCGCGCGCCTCGCTGAGGCGGCGGGCGCGGAGGTCATAGACATCAATATGGGCTGCCCGGCGCGCGAGGTCACTGGCGGGCTTTCGGGCTCGGCGTTGATGAAGGACGCCGATCACGCTGTGCGCTTGATTGAGGCGACCGTTGCCGCAACGAAGCGGCCGGTGACATTGAAGATGCGCCTCGGTTGGGATTGGGACGCACTGAATGCCCCTGAAATCGCACTACGCGCAGAAGGCGCGGGCGTTCAGCTCATAACGGTGCACGGTCGCACCAGAAACCAGTTCTACAAAGGCTCGGCGGATTGGGGCGCCGTTCGAGACACGGTCGAGGCGGTTAGCATCCCCGTCGTCGTTAACGGCGATATTCAGGACGCCGAAACGGCGAAACAAGCGCTTGCTCAGAGTGGTGCGGCTGCCGTTATGGTGGGGCGCGCTGCGGTTGGGCAGCCATGGCTTTTGCGTGAAATTAACGAGGCGCTTCAAGCGGATAGCGGTTTGAACGCTAACGATTTGGCGCGTCACGCCAGCCGCGCGCTCGGCCCGCCGCCCTTGTCCGAACAGTCTGAAATCGCTCTCGGGCACTATGAGCGGACCATCGCCCATTACGGAGACAGGCTCGGCGTTCGCGTCGCCCGCAAACACTTGGCGGCCTATGTGGACAACGCGCCCATAGGCTTTGATTTAAAAGCCCGACGGGCTTTCAGGGCGTCCATTTGCAAACTCAACGAGCCCTCCGCGGTCGTCAAAGCGCTCCAGGCGTTTTATGCGTCGCCGGATGAGGCGCTTGCAGCGGCCGCTTGATGTAAGCGCCGGCGGCGCGCCCCGTTCATGCGCTGTATTTGCTTAAAGAGTGTGCGCCGCACTGTCGCGAGCCTTGTGGGAACCTGTTGATTTTATGCAACAATCGTCGCATCGTTCGCGCGGAGATGTGACGGTGTATCGGTCGGCGGCAGGCTAATCATGGCGACGAAACCAAGTGTCGATGACACGAGCGAAAGTGCGAAGGCTGATGGCGCTGTGGGTACCCCCATCCGCCGCGCCGATGATCAATTTGACCGCCCAACTCAACTAAACGACGGCCCTTCGAAGCCCCGCCGTAACCAACAACCGCGGACAGTGTCCCATCAGCGACGTGACCGCCCGCAACTTGGTCGGCATGGCAATCGGCGGATTATTCCGTCCTGGGTGTTTTCCGATGTGGCGGCCGCGGCTGCGCTAACCGCCGCCGGGGTTTTCGCGTTCGTTACGACCTGGCTGTTGCTGTCGCCACAGGTTGAAAGCGTCCATCGCCAGATACTCATTGCCATGATCGTCGCAAACGTTCTGATTGCGGCTGGCTTCATGGGCTTGATCGGGACCCGGCTTTGGCATGTCTGGTCGGACCGGCGCAACCAACTCGCTGGATCGCGAACGCATATTCAGCTCGTCGGCATCTTCGCAGCAATCGCCGCTGCGCCAGCGATCATGGCGTTTTTGTTTTCATTTATGATCTTGCGGACAAGTCTCAACGATGTCTTTTCAAGCCGCATCGACGCCTACCATGACGTCGCCCGGGACATGGCGAATACATTTGTTGAAAACGAAGCGGCAGTTCTTAACAAGCAAATGGCGGAGGTCGCCTACGACATAAATAAAAATGAGACCGCGGGCCTGGGGCTGGAAAAAGGGCCGATCAGTTTCCGCCGCTATCTTACTTTAGAACAGGCGCTCTTTCGCGGCTTTGCTGCCATGTATGTTTTTGACGGCGATCGTCGCTTGATCGTCAGAATAGAGACGATACCAGGGCGCTATAACATTCCCGAAAAAGCGGTCTTTGATGATCTCGACCGGTCAGCAGCTCCCGGCGAGCGCTATCGGTTCGGAGCTAATGACGGCGACGCGCTCGATTTCTTCCGTGGCGCGATCAAATTAGCGAATTATGGCGGCGGGTACTTGGTCGTTTACAAGCCGATCGCCGGGACGACCCAGGACAGGCTCCTCGCGGTAAAAAGCATGCGGGGCGATTGGGAAGAGGCCAAAGAAGGCCGCGCCCGACTTGAGCGGGTCTTTTTTGCAAGCTTTATCTTGCTTGCGATCATCATATTGTTCGGCGCGATTTGGTTAGCCCTATGGGCCGCGACCAGACTGGTCCGTCCGGTCGGTCGGCTGGTGCGCATGGCGGAGCGTGTCTCTAGCGGCGATCTTGGTGCGCGGGTTGACGCCCACAAAAGCGACGGCGACCTCGGCGCGCTGGCGAGCGCCATGAACAGGATGACCGCACAGCTTCAGACGCAACGGAACGATTTGATTGAAACGAACCGCGAAGTCGACACGCGCCGGCGGTTTAGCGAGGCCGTGCTTGCAGGCGTTTCGGCCGGCGTGATTGGTGTCTCAACGAATGGGCGCGTCGTCGTGGCGAACTCGTCCGCCGCGGAGCTCATTGATGTGCGGGCGGCTCAACTAACCGGCGCGAAAATAGAGCGCGTTTTCCCAGAAATCGCGGGGCTCCTAGCCGACGCGGCGTTTAGTGACGGCGCTGTTGCTGGCCAGGTGGAGATCGAGCGTGACGGCGCTTTGAAAACTCTCAATGTGCGGATTGCGAGCGATGATACCGATGGGGATCGAAGCTTTGTTGTGACCTTCGACGACATTACCCAACTCGTGGCGGCTCAGCGGTCGGCGGCCTGGGGCGATGTCGCCCGGCGTATCGCCCATGAGATCAAAAACCCGTTGACCCCAATCCAGCTTTCCGCTGAACGCCTTCGCCGAAAATATGCCGACGAGGTCACGAGCTCGCCGGAAGTTTTCGAGCGCTGTACCGAAACGATCATACGCCATGTGAGCGATATCGGCCGAATGGTCGACGAGTTCTCGTCATTCGCCCGCATGCCAAAACCAGTGATTGCATCGGAAAATGTGTTTGAGCTCGTTAAAACGGCCGTATTCCCCCAGCGTGTCGCATTTCCGGACATCGAATTCGTGACAACGCCGCCCGCGCAAGAGCTTTCCTCGAAGTGCGACGGGCGTTTGATCGTCCAGGCGCTTTCAAACGTCCTTAAGAACGCTGGCGAATCGATCGGCGCCCGGATTGCAACGCAGGCCGATAGCGAGCCCGGGCGCATTCTTGTCCAGGTGAGCAAAACCGGCGACAAAGCCCGCATCGATGTGTTTGACAATGGCGTCGGCCTCCCCGAATCGGAGAGGCACCGGCTCACGGAACCCTATATGACCACGCGGGCGAAAGGCACTGGCCTCGGATTGGCGATTGTCAAAAAAGTAATCGAGGAACACGGCGGCATGTTCACTTTTGGCGATGATCAGCGTCTCGGAAAGACCGGCGCCAGAATGACCATCACCTTGCCGGCCGAAGCCGCTGACGTCGCCGCGCCAGCCGCCGCTGAATGAAAAAACGATAGAACGAGAAAGTCGGGATTAAAACGCGATGAGCATCGATATTCTTGTTGTAGATGACGAAGCCGACATCCGGGAGCTTGTTTCCGGGATTTTGGAAGACGAGGGGTATAGCCCGCGCGTGGCGGCGAATGCCGACGGCGTATTCGAAGCGTTGCGCGAGCGCACGCCCTCGCTCGTTATCCTTGATATCTGGCTGCAGAATTCCTCAATGGATGGGATTGAAATCCTCGAGGAACTAAAACGCGCGCACCCTGATTTGCCGGTAATTATAATATCGGGCCACGGAACAATTGAAACGGCGGTCGCGGCTATCCGCAAAGGGGCCTATGACTTCGTCGAAAAGCCGTTTACTGCAGACCGCCTGGTGCTTGTTGTTAATCGCGCGTTAGAAGCGGCGCGGTTGAAGCGTGAGAATACCGAACTCAAAGAGCGCGCGCCTGAGCTTTCGCTTGTCGGGAAATCGCCAGCCGTAAACTCACTCCGCGCTGTCATTGAAAAGGTTGCTGACGCGCGTTCACGCGTCCTCATTTCCGGGCCGCCCGGCGCCGGCAAGGAAACCATTGCGCGTCTTTTGCACGCCAAATCCTCCCGCGCAGATCAGCGCTTCGTTGTCGTTAGCGCAGCGACCATTGAAGCCGATCGCATGGAAGAAGAACTTTTTGGCGCTGCCGCTTGCCTCCAC
>JBCCTV010000183.1:0-6621 GCA_039197915.1 Pseudomonadota bacterium
AAAATGGCCAGAGAGCCGATGAAAACCAGGTGTCCAAAACGTCTTCGTCACGCCACAAGGCGACAGCCTCGACGTTGCCATCCGCATCGTGTTTGATGCGAACATCGCCGTCTCGGGGCGGGCTGTCGGCGAAATATATTTCGTTTACGCCATATTTCGCTTGGGCGGCGCTCCGCGCATCCGCCTCAGACTTGGCGACAAATATTTCATTGTCCGGACCGTACCACGCTGGAATTCTGTGTCCCCACCAAAGCTGACGGGACACGCACCACGGCTCTATATTGCGCATCCATTGGTAGTAGGTTTTTGTCCAAGTCTCTGGAATGAATTTTGTCTCGCCGGTTTCAACCGCTTTGATGGCGTCCTTCGCGAGCGCCTCTGCATTCACGTACCATTGGTCCGTCAGCATGGGCTCGATAACAACGCCCGAGCGGTCGCCAAACGGCTGCATGATCTTTTTATCTTCAACCCGGATCATCAGCCCACGCGCATCGATATCGGCAACAATCGCTTTGCGCGCTTCAAATCGGTCTAATCCGCGATACTTTTCAGGGACGAAGTCTGCGTCGGCCATGGCGCCTTTTGTGTCCATAAGGACATACATTTGAATGTCATTGCGCCGCGCGACTTGATAGTCGTTAAAATCATGCGCGCCGGTAATTTTAACCGCGCCAGAGCCGAAGTCCGGGTCTGGGTATTCATCCGTGATGATCGGGATCGCGCGTTCGGCTAGCGGCAAGATGCATCGCTTACCGACAATAGGCGCGTATCGTTCATCGGACGGGTGCACAGCAACGGCGCCATCGCCCAACATCGTTTCGGGGCGGGTGGTGGCAATCGAAATATAGTCGCGCTCTTCGCGCAGCGTTATCTCGCCATCGGCGTCTTTCTCGATGTATTCGTAGGTTTCGCCGCCTTCGAGCGGGTATTTGAAATGCCAGAAATGACCGTTAACTTCTTTATTCTCGACCTCCAGGTCAGAGATCGCGGTTTCAAACTTCGGGTCCCAATTGACGAGGCGCTTGTCTCGGTAAATTAAGCCCTCATTATACAGAGCAACGAATACCTCGAGAACCGCAGCGCTTAACCCCTCATCCATCGTGAAGCGTTCGCGCGACCAGTCGCATGAGGCGCCGAGGCGTTTTAGTTGGTTGAGAATAGCGCCGCCGGATTCCGCCTTCCACGACCACACCCGATCAATAAAGGCTGGACGCCCCATCGATCGGCGATCTTCGTTGCCTTCCGCCGCTAACTGGCGTTCGACGACCATCTGCGTTGCAATGCCAGCGTGGTCCATGCCCGGTTGCCAGAGGACCGACTTCCCGCGCATACGCTCGAACCTGCACAGAATGTCCTGCAAGGTATTGTTCAACGCGTGGCCCATATGCAGAGAGCCCGTTACGTTCGGCGGCGGAATAAAAATCGTGAAGGGCGCAGCGCTAGGATCGCTGCTCGGTTTAAACGCCCCGCTTTCTTCCCAAGCTCGGTAGATGTCTGCTTCGGAAGACGCGGGGTCGAAAGTTTTCTCAAGCATCAGGTTCAACGACAAAAAGAGGTTACAGGTCAGCGTCTGTCATAGCTGGCGCCGCTTTTCAGGTCGAGTGCCGCCCCTTTTCGCCGGTCTTGTTTGCCGTCTTTTCGCCGGTTCTACCGCATTGGCCGCCATCGCTTTCGCCGCCACGCCTTTCGCAGAATGGCCGACATATCGCTGACGGGGTACCAGTCGAACCTGGCCTTCGAGCCCCTCAATAGTCATCGATGCGATGTCTTTTCAGGTGCTCGTTTCCATCCCCACCAAACCAGGCGATGAATTGGCCTTGAGCAGGCGTGAATCCTTCAGACTGCGCCGGTCTTCCTGTTATTCTCGGGCTTCCGTTTCGAGGGCAAGCGCATGCAGTTCGCCACCCATCTTGCCTTTAAGCGCCGCATAAACGAGTTGGTGTTGCTGAACACGGGTTTTCCCTTTGAACGCCGCTGACACGATCCGCGCCCGATAATGGTCGCCATCTCCGGCCAGGTCTTCGATCTCGACATCTGCGTCCGGCATTGCTTCGAGGATCATGGATTTAATTGCGTCGGCGGCCATGGGCATGGGTTCGCCCTCCTGTAGTTCAGCTGACGCGAAGGCCCGCGGCAGCGTCGCAGTGTGAATATCCGATAGATCGAAAAGCCCGATGGCGTCGGTTTCGTCAAGGCGCACCATCGCGCCGCCAAAGCGGCCGATTTTTGTCGCTTGAACGCCCGCCATTGCCGCTTTCAAAAGAAGCGTATCGCCAGCGCCCGGCGCGACCGCCACGAGATATCGCCCCTGGTCTTCACCAAACCAATAGGCCGCGCGGCGTTGTTTAACAGGCGTTGTCAGCTCTAGACCCTCGCCCGCGGCCAGCGCCATTTCTGCGGCGGCAACCAATATCCCGCCGTCGGATACATCGTGACAGGCGGTGATCAACGAGTCCGCAACCAGCTTGCGGACAAGTTCACCGTTCATTCGCTCAGCATCAAGATCAACAGTCGGCGGATCGCCTTCCTCGCGACCGAAAACCTCTCTTAGATAAAGCGACTGCCCGAGGTGCCCGCGCGTCACCCCGAGCGCGATTAACTCATCGCCAGGTTCAGCGCCGCCGACACGGACCGCCTTCCCCACATCTTCTAGCACGCCCACTCCGCCTATCGCCGGCGTAGGCGGGATCGCACCGCCATTGGTCTCATTGTAGAGGGAAACGTTACCGGAAACGACGGGATAGTTCAGCGCTTCGCAGGCGGATTTCATACCTTCGATCGCGCCAACAAACTGCGCCATGATTTCCGGGCGTTCTGGATTGCCGAAATTAAGGCAATTCGTAATGGCAAGCGGCGCCGCGCCAACAGCGCAGATATTTCGGTAGGTCTCAGCGACCGCCTGCTTGCCCCCGTCGACGGGGTTTGCCGCCACATACCGGGGGGTGACGTCGGTCGTTACCGCGAGAGCCCGTGATGTTCCGTGTACGCGGACAAGCGCCGCGTCCCCACCCGGCCCGATCACCGTGTCACCCATGACCGATTGATCGTACTGCCCATAAATCCAAGCCCGCGAGCAAAGGTCCGGCGACCCGAGCAGAACCGCGAGCGCTGTCAACATGCTGTGCGGCCCAGCGGTTTCTGCAATATCTGCAGTCGAGGTTTCGATCTCGACAGCCGCGTCCGTGAGGACGCCGCTGGTCTTTAAGTTATCCGCTGCATTCTTAATTTCGGTGAGCGCAGCTCCATCGGGATCGGCGGACGCCTCGCCACAGAACCGTGCGTAAATCGACCCTTCCTTGTCGGAAACCGTTTTCGCCGCCGCCTCTGGATTAGATGGGGCGACACGATCGGTAAAAAACGTATCGACGATGTCGCCCATCGGGCTTGCACTGTCCTCCGCGCCGATAAAGCGCACCGTGCACTCGGAATATTGCAGTGGCGTTTCATCAAACGGCGCTGGCGCGGGAGGTTCGGTCGCCGGTCGATCATAGAGAGGCGCAGCGTCAGCGAGGGGTTTGACTGGCAGGTCCGCACAGGTCTCGCCCAAATGATTAATCAGTAATCTGCCGGTATCCGTGGTTTCGCCGATAACCGCGAAGTCGACGCCCCAGCGTTCAAAGATTGCGCGCGCTTGATCTTCTTTGCCGGGCGCCAAGATCATCAGCATACGCTCCTGGCTCTCAGACAACATCATCTCATAGGCTGTCATACCAGTTTCGCGCTGGGGCACAGCATCTAGGTTAAGCGTAATGCCCCGCCCGCCCTTCGCCGCCATTTCAATCGACGATGACGTCAGTCCAGCCGCGCCCATATCCTGGATCGCAACGATTGCGTCCTGCGCCATCAATTCGAGGCACGCTTCCAGCAAAAGTTTTTCAGTAAAAGGATCGCCCACCTGAACCGTTGGGCGTTTCTCGGCGCTCTCGTCGTCGAATTCGGCGGACGCCATCGTTGCGCCATGGATGCCATCGCGGCCCGTCTTCGACCCCACATAAACCACAGGGTTTCCGACGCCTCGGGCAGCTGCGTAAAAAATGCGGTTCTTATCGACAACGCCCACCGTCATGGCGTTCACAAGTATGTTGCCATTATAGCCTGCATGGAAATTGGTTTCGCCGCCGACCGTTGGGACGCCCATGCAATTCCCATAACCGCCAACCCCGGCGACAACACCAGAAACGAGATGGGGCGTCTTTTCATGGTCTATCGCGCCGAACCGCAACGCGTTCAGATTCGCGACCGGCCGCGCGCCCATTGTGAAGACATCCCGCATGATGCCGCCAACACCCGTCGCAGCGCCCTGATAGGGCTCAATGAAAGACGGGTGGTTATGGCTTTCCATCTTGAAGACGGCGGCGAGGCCTTCGCCAATATCGACGACGCCCGCATTCTCCCCTGGCCCCTGAATGACCCAGGGCGCCGATGTTGGAAGCGTTTTCAGATGGATCCGCGACGACTTGTACGAACAGTGTTCGGACCACATCACCGAAAAAATGCCGAGCTCAAGCAGATTTGGGCTTCGACCGATATGTCTTTCGATCTCGGCGTATTCGTCAGACGACAGCCCGTGATCCGCAATGACCTGAGGTGTGATCTCGCTCATGTCGGCGGTGTAATCTTATTGCACGCTGCAGGCAATCACTCGATTGCCCCCTCCCGGCCGCCACCAGGTCGGCGAAACTGTTGGGCGAAACCGTTCGGCGGACGCTTCAGGTCTTTTTCTGCTCTTTAGCGCCCGCTTTTTTCTCGTCATCGCATTGGCATTTTCCAACGTTCTTCGCCCCAAGCAAACCAAGCTGCGTAAAAGAGAAAAATGCGAGCACTTCATCAGCGCCAATTAAATCCAGAAAGTAGATGCTCGCCGAAATTGGATCCCCGCCGACAGCGGAAGCGGCGGCCTGCCAGGCAATCAACGCCGCAGAAACGCTCCCCGCTCCAACCAACATCAGCATCTTTTTCATCGGCGTCTCCCTTCTCTCTGATATGCAGCCTATATACCGGTGCTATTTTTACATGTCAATTTTAACATGTATTTTTAGGGTGTAAATTTTGTGTAATATCTTTTACCGCCTTGCGACCGAATACGCGGGAGGCGGAATTCGAATGCGCGATATCGAAACACTGCTGCAGGGGCTGTCGATCAATCTCGAAAAGACTGACGATGTAGACGCCCAGGCGCACAAAATATCACTCGCAAAACCGGATGCGCGCTTTGCGATCCGTATGCTGCAGGGCGATTACGCTCTCGCAAAGCATTTTGAAGACGTCGGCTTCCAACGTTGGGCTTATGTGCGCAATTTGTTTTTTATTTTGCTGCTCGCAGAAGCCGAAGGCCTATTGCTCAGTCGGGAAGAGGTAATGCGCTTGATTGAGCTTGAGCATCCCGCATCTTTTGAAACCGTGAACCGGTATGTGCGTGAAGCGAGAGACGCCGGATGCTTGTTGATCAAGAAGGTCGGCCGGAACTCTTACTACGCGTTGACCCCAGGCTTCCGGGAAAAATTATGCGACGCCTTTAACATTGGCGTGGAAGCCGCGGATTAACGATTGAGCATTACGAGCCAAAAAGCATCGCAAGGCGTTTGTGACGATGGCGAAAAAAGCTCTTAACGACGGCAAGCGTTATTCCAGGAGCGATTTTTGCGTCGAATCTCACATCATCAGTGTAGAGTGTTTCTCGCCGAGCTGCGTTAGCTTTTGGCGCGACGCTGATCCGATGATCCCATTCAGAAAATAAAAGCCCGCCACCACTGTCGCGCAAAATACGTGTTTCACCGTCAGGGACCGGGAAAGAAATCCGAATGAGCTGCCGTCCGGCGGGAACAAGACCAAACGCTTTAATGGCTGTCAGATAATCGCCCTTCTCCCAGCGAATAGGAAAAGTAGCCGGGTCGATAGGTGTAAAGCTGAAATACCCCTTGGCGACGGCTATAATGCCGTCCGGTCGCGTCACAAACTCCCAGACAGCGTCTGGCGATGCCGGGATGACGGTCTCCATCTTGAACGAGCGCATTATTGGCTTCTTACGGCAACCTACCGCGACAAGGGTTTGTATTTGATCCGCTTTGGAACATCCGCATCAGGACCAAGGCGGCGCTTTTTGTCTTCCATATAATCGGCAAAGTTCCCCTCGAACCATTCCACATGGCTTTCACCTTCGAAGGCGAGGATATGGGTTGCGATCCGGTCGAGGAACCAGCGATCGTGGGAGATGATAACGGCGCAGCCTGCGAACTCTTCTAACGCGCCCTCAAGCTCACGCAGCGTATCGACATCAAGGTCGTTTGTGGGTTCGTCAAGCAATAAAAGATTTGCGCCTTCGGATAGCATTTTAGCCAGCTGAACACGGTTGCGCTCACCCCCAGAGAGATCACCGACCTTCTTTTGTTGGTCGCCCCCTTTGAAGTTGAACCACGAAACGTAAGCGCGCGACGGAACCTCGCGTTTGCCAAGCTGTATAATATCCAGACCGCCTGAGATCTCCTCCCAAACGGTTTTAGCGTCGTTTAAATCTTCCCTAGTCTGATCAACGTAACCAAGCTGTACGGTCTCCCCTACCCGTAACGAGCCGTCGTCTGGCGCGTCTTGCCCGGTCAGTAGTTTGAAGAGCGTGGTTTTGCC
>JBCCTV010000184.1:0-6589 GCA_039197915.1 Pseudomonadota bacterium
GCAAATCCACGTCGGCGCAGCGTTTGCTGCAAAAGGGCGCGTAGTCTGGCGTGACCTCGGCGTCGCAAAGGGGGCATGGAGCAGAAGGCGCTGCTTGGTTTTTACTTTTCATGGACATCAAACTTTAGTTTCCAGTCGGACGGACCAGGCGTAACTTCAAAGCGCGCACCGAAACGGTCGGTGATGCGCTCAGGCCAGGCAAGATTGTCGCCAATGAGAGCCATAATCTCTGACCCAACGCGCAAGGTAAACGATTTAGAGCGTTCCAAAAATAGGGCGGCCTCTAGCGCTTCTATAGCCGCACAAGCCACCCAATTGGGCCGCAGGCGCCGGCCACGCCGCAAATAGTCCGGCGCAGCAGTGATCTCGCTCGCCTGTTCTAACAACGAGGCCTGCTTGCGGGCCAGCGTCATATCAAACACGCCACCGGACGCGCGTTTGTGAGCTCGCCCCATCGCTCCAAGCGCCTTCAACGCGGGGCTCTTATCAAAAGCCTCCCCCGCTTTTTTTGAGCTGGGGGGCAAGAAATCAATCAACACGCGCCCGCCAATCCCCCGGCGTTTCAAAGACACCGGTATAGACGCTGCGGCTTCGAGATTAATTGCATCGGTGCTGACCCCGTCACGAACGGCGGCGGCGCCGTCAATATCAACAACACACCCGCCGGCCGTTTCCTGGAAAATCATCCGTGTGCCGCTGGAGAGCATTTCTGAGGGAGCCAGCGCCGCCTCAATCGCCTCATCCCCATTGACGTCCGCCCAAAGACTATCGGCGACGTTGACATCAAGACCTTTTGCAAGCGTTGACGCCCTCATGATCGCGGCGGCATCCGCAGAATTAACGCTCACCGCTGACACATCGCCAGCTAAGCGCAGGACTTCGAGCACGGAATCTTCGGGAGCTCCCATGACACCAAGCGGCGCTCCCGAAGTATAATCTACTTCCGCTGGCAACCCTGTAGCGCATGCCTTCAGAACCGTGCCTTTTTCTAAAATGGCCGGGCGATAAACTGTAAAAACGCCGCGGGCGCCTTCCGTGAGCTGATCGCCGCCCTCACGGTCTGGGAGGAACGCGTCGATCGGTTCTCCAATGTCAACAAACGAGCCACGCATTGCCGGCATGCGCTTTGTTATCTTCCCGACGACATTCTGGCCCGGCGCAACCGCGCGCGGCTTCGCCTCGTCGCCTCTCGCTGGCGCAAAGAAGAACCCAAGTACCACGTTCTGGTCGTCGACGAGGCAGGCCCGCGTCCGTGCAGCACCGCACTCAACCAGCAGGCGGCTCAAAGCTTAAAGCCTTCGCCACGCAAAAGGTTCATGGTCTCGTATAATGGTAATCCGACTACCGATGAATAGGAACCGATGATTGAAATGATGTGCGCGCCGAACCTACCTTGAATGGCGTAACCGCCAGCCTTGCCCCGCCACTCATCACTTTTGATGTAGGCCTCAATGTCCGGCGAAGACAGTCGACGCACTTTCACCCGACTTTCAACGATCCTCGTGCTCTGGCGCCCGGTCGGATTAATTAGGCAAACGCCCGTCCAGACACGGTGGGAGCGCCCGCTTAGCAACGCCAAACAATCGCGCGCGTGTTCCGGCTCTTCGGCTTTGGGCAAAATTCGGCGACCACAGGCAACCGCGGTGTCGCCGCTCAGAATAAACGCGCCTGGTCTGCCCTCCGCGATCTTCGCGGCTTTTTCTCGCGCTAAACGACCAACATAGTCCCGTGGCAGTTCACTCTTGAGGGGCGTCTCGTCAATGTCAGCCGCCTCAAAATACTCCGGGTGCACGCCAATTTGTTCAAGCAATTGCGCGCGTCGCGGCGATGCGCTCGCGAGAACGAGTGGCGGTAAGGCGGCTTCGCGCCTCTCAAGGTTCGCCACCCCGACCTTATTTGAAGCGATAGGTGATGCGCCCTTTGGTGAGGTCATACGGCGTCATCTCAACCAGCACTTTGTCGCCAGCGAGCACCCGAATGCGGTTTTTGCGCATCTTACCCGCGGTATGGGCGATAATTTCGTGGTCGTTCTCGAGTTTTACACGAAAGGTCGCGTTCGGCAGGAGTTCTTCCACCGTACCTTCAAACTCAAGCAACTCTTCTTTCGCCATGCAGATCCTCTATTCGTCACGCCGTTCAAGCGTCGCGTGAAACTTGTCAGCTGGAGCCGGAAGATGACGACGTCACCCTGGAAAATCAACCCGCCGACGCGCGGCCGTGAGCAGCGGGCGTTCTGTTAGAACTGAGGCTAAGCGCTCTAGGTTTTGTTTGGCGCGCGTCTCTTGCAGACAACGGAGGGCGCCAGCCCCTCCCCACGCCAGTGTGATCGCCTGGCGCGCTAAAGCGCCCATCGCAGGAAACGCAGTGTCGCCAAGCGCCTATGCCCCGAGCCCTTTAAAGCGATCAGCGATTTTCGTCGCAAGCATTTCCCGCGTGGCGCGGTAGGCGGCCATCACCTCATCGCGCTCCCGACGCGCATTTGACGGATTTGGCACGTCCCAAAACTCAACTTTTTCTTCACTCACGCGCTCCGCAGCGGCGTCAGCGGCCTCGCGGGTCAAGGCGATGATTGCGTCAAACGCCTCCAAATCAAGGGACTTCATCGCCTTTGGTTCATGGTCCTCTAGGCTTAATTCAAGCTCTTGCATGACGGCCTCCACGAAGGGGTCGAGCCACCCCTCGTAAACACCGGCGCTGTCCACAATTGCGGCCCCCCCGACCTGTTGGCTCAACAGCGCTGCAGCCATCGGCGAGCGAACCGAATTCATATTGCATACAAACAAAATGGAAGGTTTTTCAGACATCAGGTCCTATCGCATATGGAAGCTGCAAATCAGCGTGAACAGCCGACGGGCGGTGTTTTCATCAATTTTGATCTTGTCTTTGATCCGTTCCGTGAGGATCTCTGATCCTTCATTGTGCATCGATCGTCTCGCCATATCGATCGTCTCGATCTGCGCCGGGGCGGCGTTGCGAATCGCGTCGTAATAACTCTCGCAAAGCAGGAAATAGTCTTTGATGATCTTCCGAAACGGCGTCATCGAAAGGTGAAGTTGCCCGACCGGGTCGCCGCCTTCGCGCCTGACGTCAAAGACCAAGCGGCGCTCCACATTCGATAAAAACAGCTCAAACGGCCCCTCGGCGGCGCCAATCGGTTCAAAGTAGTTTTCTTCGAGTAAATCGTAGATCGCAACTTTGCGCTCATGCTCAATATCAGCTGTGGCGCGCGCAAGGGAGCGTTCATCAAGATCAATCTTGACGATACGAAAAGGGTTTTCCTGCGCGTTCTCACCCATATCCGTCTGTAGCCGTCATATGGTGAAAGCGCAAATCATCGCTCGCGCGCACCGTCAAGGCGAATGCGTACGGACTGAGCGTGGCTTGGCAACCCTTCCGCATCGGCGAGCCGCGCCGCCGCAGGACCGATTTGCGATAACGCTTCCGATGAGCAGCCAACGAGCGATGTGCGCTTCATAAAGTCGAGCACTGAAAGCCCGGACGCATAGCGCGCGCCGCCTGACGTCGGCAGCACGTGGTCAGGGCCAGCGACGTAGTCTCCCACCGCTTCCGGCGTGTGGCGACCAAGAAAAATCGCACCGGCGTTTCGGATTTTATTGACGAGCGCGTGGGGATCGGCGACCGCAAGCTCCAGATGCTCGGGCGCGATCTTGTCTACAATCACCGGCGCAGCATCCAACGTTGGTACAATGATGATCGCGCTATTATTGCGCCAAGCCGCCTCGGCAACGTTCTGGCGCGAGGACTGAGAGAGCTGCGTGTCGACAGCGATCGACACAGCTTCCGCAAAGTCGTGATCATCCGTTACAAGAACACTTTGCGATGACGGATCGTGCTCGGCCTGGCTTAAAAGGTCGGCGGCAATCCACTCCGGATTGTTATCGCCGTCGGCGACAACCATGATTTCCGAAGGGCCGGCAACGCTGTCAATCCCGACACGGCCGAATACCTGGCGTTTTGCTTCCGCGACATAAGCGTTTCCAGGCCCAACAATGACATCGACGGGCTCGATCGGGCCAGCGCCATAGGCAAGCGCTGCGATCGCCTGGGCGCCGCCAATCCGGTATATTTCATCAACGCCAGCGATTTTTGCAGCGGCAAGCACGGCGTTATTCACCGCACCGTTCGGCGTCGGCGTCACCAAAACTAGGCGCTCAACGCCGGCGACTTTTGCTGGAATCGCGTTCATCAAAACGCTCGACGGATAAGCTGCGAGCCCGCCGGGCGCATAAAGACCTGCCGCGGACACGGCCGTCCAGCGCCACCCTAGTTCGACGCCAATATCATCAGTATAAAATATATCCTCTGGCCTTTGACGCTCATGGTAATCGCGAATGCGCGCCGCGGCGAACTCCAACGCGTCCAGCACGTCTGGCTCGGTTCCTTCAAGCGCGGCATTTAAGTCAGCGCTGGTGGACTGAACGCTGCTTTCATCTACACTGTGGCCGTCGAATTGTTCCGTATAGGCCTGAACTTTTTGGAATCCGTCGCGTCGCACCTCATCAATAATAATGCGGACAGAGGACGTGACGTCGTCCTCGTCATCACGGGAACGGCTGACAAAGGCCTCGAACGCCTCGTCGAAGTCCGGAGCATCTGCGCTCAGGCGCAAGGGCATGACATCTCCTGTTTCTACAGCCCGTCGTCAGCGGCTATTTGCTCACCGTGGACCGGACGCGACCGGGTGCGCCAGGGATCTGAGATATCGCGTATCCCGGCGTTAATTGCTTCGACGGAGAGTTCGATCGCGCCGCCACCCGCGAATTCCAACGTTATTTCGCCGGCCCCGTCGTCCCTCGACGTGAACTGGACCGCTAATAGATCTACGACTGCGTCGGGCGCATCGGTTCGAATATTGCGCCGTCGGACGGATAAAACGTCGTCGAAATGGACACCAGACCGGACCCGCGCAAACGGACCGTGATTTCGCCCGGTTGCACATTCCCAAACAAACCGGTTCGCCACAAAGGCAAAGCGCCGCTGCTCCTTCAGGAACGCAAAGTCGCCAATCTTAGCGACAGCGTCCTGCAATGACGCCGACAGCAAACGCAGCTCATCCATATCGACAACATACGCCCTAAGCGGGCGGTAGGTTCGAAGCGTGTTCATGGGGCGTGCGTCCGTAACGTTAGCGCTAAGCGGCGTCTTTAACCCGTTCAATAAGCGCGCCTACGGCGCCGAGCTTCTCTTCCAGGCGCTCGAACCCACGGTCAAGGTGGTATACGCGATTGATGATCGTTTGTCCTTCAGCGCCGAGCGCCGCAAGGACAAGCGACATTGACGCGCGCAGGTCCGTCGCCATCACGGGCGCGCCCTTAAGCCTCGGTTTACCGCGTACGGTGGCGGTCTGACCGTCGATTGATATGTCCGCGCCCATGCGGCCAAGCTCTGGTGCGTGCATGAAGCGGTTTTCAAAGATCGTTTCTTTAATTGTCGATGTCCCCTCAGCAGTGGCGACCATCGCCATGAACTGCGCCTGCAGATCCGTTGGGAAACCCGGATAGGGCTCTGTCACGACATCAACGGCGGAGCGTCGCCCAGGCTGGGCAAAGACATTCACGCCGTTCGTCTCTTGGGTAAGACGCAAACCAGCGTCTTCAAGCGCGCCAACCGCGGCGCCCAAGAGATCAAGGCGCGCCCCTTCAAGCAGCACTTCACCGCCGGTTACGCCGGCGGCAATTGCATAGGCGCCGGTTTCAATCCGGTCTGGGAGAACCATGTGACGGGCCTCGTTCAGACGATCGACGCCAGCGATGCGAATTTGCGCTTCACCCGCGCCCTCAATGCGCGCGCCCATGGCGATTAAGCACTCCGCTAGGTCAGTGATTTCCGGTTCGCAGGCGGCGTTCGAAAGAAGCGTTTCCCCATCGGCAAGGCAGGCGGCGAGCATCGCATGTTCGGTCGCTCCAACGGAGACAAACGGAAAATCGATGCGCGCACCACGCAAACCGTTGGGCGCTGAGGCGATCACATAGCCGTCTTCTAAGTCGATTTCAGCGCCGAACGCCGACAGCGCCTTTAAATGCAAATCGACCGGGCGCGCGCCTATAGCGCAGCCGCCGGGTAGTGAAACCTTCGCCTTACCTTCACGGGCGAGCAATGGGCCCAAAACATTGAACGAGGCGCGCATCTTCCGCACCAAGTCGTAAGGAGCCAGTGTCGACGCAATGTTCGGCGCGTGGAGCGTTAACGTGGAACCGTCAAACTTTTGCTCCGCACCCAGAGTTTCAAGCAGCCGCAACATCATCTGCACGTCGGCGAGGCGCGGTGTATTTTCGATGACAAGCGGGGCGTCGCTCAACAAAGCGGCCGCCATAACCTTCAGCGCCGAGTTCTTCGCACCGGAAATCGGTATTACGCCAAACAAAGGCCGGCCGCCGATGATCGCCAGGCTGTCCATAAAGGTCCCTTTAGTTGAGCGCGCCGGTTTGAAAGACCGACTACCGGGGCAGACTACCCGCCCTGTTTGCGGCGCCGGAGATTTGCGCGCAACGCCTCGCTTAAGCGTTTCTCGCGATCCGTCGTAGGCGATTGCTTAGTCGCTTTACTAAGCGCGCCAGCGCCCTTGTCC
>JBCCTV010000185.1:0-6519 GCA_039197915.1 Pseudomonadota bacterium
GCCATATCCATATTGGCACCGCTCTCACGAAAATCCTCAAAGACCTGATCGTCCGTACCAAGCAAATGGCGGGCTTTGATTCAAATTACGTGCCCGGATGGGATTGCCACGGGCTCCCGATTGAATGGAAAGTTGAGGAGAATTTTCGCTCAAAAGGTCGGGCGAAAAAAGATGTTCCGTCATCGGAATTTCGCAAAGCGTGCCGAGCTTACGCGCAAGAGTGGCTCGACATTCAGCGCGCCGAGTTTCAGCGTCTCGGCGGCGAGGGCGACTGGTGGGACCCCTATACGACAATGGCCTACGCCGCTGAGGCGTCAATTGCGGCCGAGCTTTTAAAGTTTGCTGATCTCGGTCTCTTATACCGCGGATCGAAACCGGTGATGTGGAGCCCTGTTGAACAAACGGCCCTTGCCGAGGCTGAAATTGAATATCACGACCGGCAATCGACGACGATTTGGGTCAAGTTTCCGGTGCGGGAAGGCGGCCCGGACGGCGCGTCGGTTGTCATCTGGACGACAACGCCGTGGACAATTCCTGGCAACCGCGCGGTTTGCTTTGGGCCGTCGCTTTCCTATGGTCTTTATGAAGTCGTCTCTATGCAGAGCGACCTTGAGTTTGAGCCCTGGTCGGCCCCGGGGGACAAGCTCATTGTTGCCGATAGTCTTGCTGAAAGCATCCGCGAGGCGGGCCTGATTGAGGGCTGGACGCGCGTCAGCGATGTCGACCCTGCCGGTTTCGTTTGCGCCCACCCCTTGCGCGGTTTTGGCGGCGGATACGAATTCGATGTTCCCCTGCTGCCGGGCGACCATGTCACCGATGACGCTGGCACGGGCTTTGTTCATACCGCGCCAAGCCATGGCCAAGAGGACTATTTTGCCTGGATGTCGCCGGACGGCGCGGCCTGGCGCGAGGCCCTGCGATCGCGCGACGGAAAAGACATTCCCTATACGGTGAATGAATTTGGCGCCTATACGGATGAAGCGCCTGGCTTCTCCGGCAAGCAGATCATGGTGATCGACGGCAAAAAGAAAGGCAAAGACGGCGACGCCAACAAATCCGTCATCGAGCAATTGATCGCCCATAAAGCGCTTTTAGCGCGCGGACGCTTGACCCATTCCTATCCGCATTCCTGGCGCTCAAAAGCACCGGTGATATTCCGCAATACGCCCCAATGGTTCATCGCCCTCGACAAGCCGACGGCGAATGGTAAAACCCTGCGCGAGAACGCCCTCGCGGCGATCGACGCCACAGGCTTCACCCCCGCCCATGGGAAAAACCGCTTACGGACGATGGTTGAAAATCGACCCGATTGGTTGATTTCTCGGCAGCGCGCCTGGGGTGTTCCGATTACGGTGTTTGTCAATCGGTCAACGGGAGAGGTGTTGCGTGATCCGGACGTTGACCAGCGGATATTGACCGCAATTAGCGAGCGCGGCGCGGACGCCTGGTTTGACACCGAGCCCGCATATTTTCTTGGTCCGGATTATGACGTTGAGGACTACGAAAAAATCGACGATATTTTGGATGTTTGGTTTGATTCCGGATCAACCCACGCCTTTGTTCTCGAGGCGCGTGAGGATTTAACGTGGCCTGCGGACGTTTATTGCGAAGGCACCGACCAGCACCGGGGCTGGTTTCAATCCTCGTTGCTTGAGGCCTGCGGCACGCGGGGGCGCGCCCCTTACGATCACCTTGTAACCAATGGGTTTGTGGTCGACGGCGACGGGCGCAAGATGTCAAAGTCGCTCGGCAACGTTGTCGCGCCAGACCAAGTCATTAAGCAATATGGCGCAGAAATCATCCGGATCTGGGTGGCGAGCTCGGACTATACTGAAGACTTGCGCATTTCCGATGAGATCATCGATAGCGCTGTCGACGCCTATCGCAAGCTCCGCAACACCCTTCGATATCTCCTGGGCGCCCTTGATGGCTACACGGAAGATGAGGCCGTGACCGCCGACTATATGCCGCCCTTGGAGCGCTACATGCTCCACCGGCTTGCGGTCCTCGACGGCGAGATTCGCAGCGCCTATGACGTGTTCGATTTTAAGACCGCCTGGCGCAAGGCGCTCGAGTTTTGCGCGGGCGATTTGTCGGCCTTTTATCTCGATATCCGCAAAGACGCGCTCTATTGCGATGGGCCGCGCGATAAGCGCCGTCGCGCCGTCCGTACCGTGATGGACGCGTGCCTGACGCGGGTGTTGTCCTGGCTTGCGCCGATTTGTGTCTTCACCTGTGAAGAAGCCTGGCTTGCCCGCGGTGGCGACGAGAGCGGATCAATCCACTTAACGACCTTCGTGGAAACGCCTGAAACCTGGCGCGACGAGGCCCTAAACGCCCAGTGGGCGAAATTAAGGGCCGTGCGCCGCGTCGTCACGGGCGCCCTTGAAGTTGATCGCCGGGAAAAAAGAATTGGCGCAAGCCTCGAGGCCGAACCCACGGTCTTCATTGACGACGAGGCCTTGGCCGCCGCCCTCGACGGGGTGGATCTCGCCGAGCTCTTCATCACGGCGCCGGCTAAGGTCGTGATGGGCGAGGCGCCGGAGGGCGCGTTCACGCTGGATGATGTCCCAGGTGTTGGTGTCCAAACAATTCGCTCACAGAACAAAAAATGCGCGCGGTGCTGGCGCTATACGGGCGACGTGGGAATTCGCGTGGCAGGCTTGTGCCAGCGATGCGCTGACGTTCTCGGCGAGCGCGCATGAAGTCGCTCACGGAGCAATTGACGTCTTTTTCTGCAGCGGCGCAATCCAATCCGCTGTTTAAGCCCGCGATCGTTGCGGCGGGCGGGATTGTGTTGCTGGACCAGGCGACGAAGCTAGCCATCGTTCACCTGGTAAAACTCCCCGAACGCTTGGCCCCGTGCGCCAAAGCGCCGGGGGCCATGTGCCGGCAAATCGCAGTATCGCCCATTTTTGATCTAACATATGTGGAGAATAGGGGGGCCAGCTTCGGCATGCTCGCCGGCGGCGTCGCCTCCAGGGTTATTTTGTCGGCGGTGTCCTTTGGCGTCGCCGTTTGGTTGCTCGGTTGGCTTTCGAGGCTTGATAGGACGCTCGCCGCCGCTGCGGTCGCTTTAATTATTGGTGGAGCAATCGGAAATCTGATCGACCGCGCCGTATACGGATATGTCGTCGATTTTCTCGATTTCTCAGGTCTCTATTTTCCGTGGGTCTTTAACGTCGCCGATGCGGCGATCAATGTGGGCGTCGGTCTCTTGTTGCTGGACGCATTTGTGAACAGACAGGAAGACGCCGCGTCGTGAGGCCGTGTCGTTACATTTTTTTAAACAGGCAACCCAGTGGATGCCCACAGACTGCTGAAGGGCTGGTTAGGAATTTTGCCGAGGGTTCGTTCTAAAGTCTTGCCCCCCTCATTTGCGCTTTCGCCGAAATCTGTCCTGCGCAGATCTCTGCAACGTGGTATGTACAAGTATCAAGGTTTGTGTCCGTCTCAAAAAAGGGATGAAAAATGATGTCATTTCGGGTCGCCGTGCTTTCATTGGGTGCGCTCATGCTTGTCGGGTGCGCCGGTTTCGGAAACGCTGTCGGCGGCGGTAAAAACCCGCCGGACGAATTCGCCATCACGACAAAAGCGCCGCTCGTTGTACCGCCTGACTATTCCCTGCGGCCGCCTGAACCGGGCGCGGCGCGTCCCCAGGAAGTATCCCCGTCCCAACGTGCGCAACAATTGATCCTTGGCGACACAACAGCCGCTCCGCCAACGCTTGGCGAGCGGGCCCTCCTGCAGCGCACCAAAGCTCAATTGGCTGATGCAAATATCCGCGCCCTGCTCGACGATGAGAATGGCGACCGCGCCGATAAGGATGAAAGCTTCGCCAATCAGCTCCTGTTTTGGAACTTCCTGGACGGTAAGGTTGACGACACCGCCGCTCCACTTCGCGTGGACGATCCAGAAGCGTGGCTCGCGGCCCGTGAGCAAGCAATTGAGTCTGTGATCGGTGAAGAAGCGAAGGTCACCATAAAGAAAGATGACCGCACGCTCGGGCTGCCAGGCGTTTTTTAGAGCGCCCGCATGATTGTCATTGAAGGGACGATCCGCGTTGCCGATATGGCGCGCGCGAAGTCCGCTATGGCGGCGATGGTCAAAGCGAGCCGCGCCGAAGCTGGTTGTATCGACTATGCGTATGCAGAGGATATTTTTGAGCCTGGCCTAGTACGGGTGATCGAACGTTGGACGAACGAGGCAGCCTTCGAAGCCCATTTGAAGTCCGAGCATCTGCGCGTTTGGCGTGAAAGCTGGGCGGCGCTTGGCGTGGCGAATCGCGATTTAAGACTTTATGAGGCGGAGCCAATATCGATCTAGAGCGTTTTCCGACCGAGTAGACGCCGGTTGGCGCCGAGGAAACGCGGCAAAACAAAAACCTAGAACAACGAAGCGGTCGAGTGTGATGCGAAGGTGTTTGAGGGTGTTCGACTGTGTTCGGCGCCAGCGCGCGGTGTGTGGTGAGCTCTTCGGCGGGACGCTCTTGACCGGGGAGCCGTTTAAATGACTAAAGGCGAACGCGCGCCCAAACCCAAAAGCTCGCGGCAGGTCTCAAGTCCGGCCGGTGGCGATCAGAACGCCGATGTTTCGTTCTCGTCCGAGCCTGAAAGCCCAAAAGGCGGCGCCGAAACTCAACAGACACGCGCGCTGGGGGCGTCGCAAAAAAACCCGCCAGCGCGGACGATCCGGCGTTTGCCGCCGGGCGCCGTCAACCGGATCGCTGCGGGCGAGGTCGTGGAAAGGCCGGCCTCGGCGGTCAAATAACTCGTTGAGAACAGCCTCGACGCCGGAGCATCCCAGGTCGATATCGCGATCGAGGACGGCGGCAAGGCCCGGATCACCGTCATTGATAACGGGGTCGGATTAGCCCCTGCTGACCTCCTGGTCGCGGTTGAACGACACGCCACCTCAAAGCTTGTTCCCGACGACGAAGGCGGCGTTGATCTCACAAATATCGCGACGATGGGATTTCGCGGAGAGGCGCTGCCGTCAATTGGCGCGGTTGCGCGCATGGTTGTCACGGCGCGGCAAGACGGCGGCGAGGCGTCGGCGTTGTGCGTTGAGGGCGGCGTCCTCGACGGGCCGTCCCCGGCGGCTTTTCCCGGATGCGGCGCCCGGGTGGACGTTCGCGACTTATTTTTTGCAACGCCTGCGCGGTTGAAGTTTTTAAAATCAGCGCGGGCTGAAACCATGGCGATTAGCGATGTCGTTCGCCGTCTCGCCATGGCGCGGGCCGACGTAGGCTTTGCTCTGACGTCGGACGGTCGCCGGCTCTTTTCCTATAAGCCGGAGCCGGACACGGCGGAGGGAAGGCTTGCCCGCCTTGGCGCGATTATGGGGCGCGACTTTGAGGCGAACGCCCTTCAGATTGAGGCCGAGCGCGATGGGCTGCATTTGCATGGGTTTGCGGGCGTGCCCACTTTTAACCGGGGGTTGCCCGACAAGCAGTTTTTATTTGTGAACGGACGGCCGGTCCGCGACAAATTGATCGTGGGCGCGCTACGCGGCGCCTATGCGGATTTTCTCGCGCGCGACCGTCACCCGGCCGCGGCATTGTTTTTGGATGTGCCGCCGAGCCTCGTCGATGTGAACGTGCACCCGGCAAAGACCGAAGTCCGGTTTCGAGACGCCGGCATGGTGCGGGGCTTGATAGTGGGCGCGCTGCGCCACGCGCTCGCCGAGGCGGGGCATCGCGCCTCCACGACCACAAGCGATTTCGCCCTCGGCCGGATGCGCCCGGAAGGCGTCCAGACGGGATTTCTCCAATCGGTAGACCGATTGTCCGCGACGCACATCAATCCGTACCGCCATCAAACCGCAGGTGCGGCAAGCGCCGTGGCCGAAGACGCGGCGGCCTGGCCTCGCGCGGGCCACCAGGCGCCGACCGCTTATGGCGCGGACATAACAGCGCCGAGCGCCCGGTCTGAAGACTTCGTCTCTAACGGTTCCGCGAACCCAGACGGCGCCTATGGCGACCCATACGCTAATGCGGAGGCTGACCAGTCCGCCGGTTCTGCCCATCCGCTGGGTGCAGCAAGGGCGCAGGTTCATGAAACTTATATTGTCGCCCAGACGGTCGACGGTCTTGTGATCGTTGATCAGCATGCGGCCCATGAACGGCTTGTTTATGAGCGCATGAAGGCGAGCCTCGCTGACCGCGCGGTGGAACGACAAGGGCTTTTAATCCCTGAAGTGGTCGAGCTAGACGCCGAAGGGGCCGAGCGGGTGGCGGCCGCCTCCGCCGAATTTGCTGAACTCGGTCTGATTTTAGAGCGCTTTGGAGAGGATGCGATCCTGGTGCGCGAGACGCCGGCGCTCCTCGGTCGTGTCGACGCCGCGGGCCTCGTTCGTTCGCTGGCTGACGATCTCGCGGCCTTCGGGGAGGGTTTCGCCCTGAAGGAGCGGCTTGAAGAGATTTGTTCGACCATGGCCTGTCACGGCTCAATCCGATCCGGTCGCCGTCTAACTGCGCCTGTTATGAACGGGCTCTTGCGCGAAATGGAGGCGACGCCC
>JBCCTV010000186.1:0-6487 GCA_039197915.1 Pseudomonadota bacterium
GTGTGATATCTCAGAATATACCGCGCTCACATCTCTGCCCGACATTATGGACTGTGAGACCATTATTCACCTGGCTGCTCAAGCCGGTGTTCGGCATTCCCTCGACGCGCCATTCGTATACGCCCAATCGAATCTGGCCGGGCACCTATCTCTTTTAGAACTCGCTCGCCATTCGAATAATCTAAAGAAATTTGTATACGCATCGTCAAGTTCTGTTTATGGCGCTAACACGACGGCTCCTTTCAAAGAAACTGACACCGTCGATGCGCCGGTCTCGCTTTATGCAGCGACTAAGCGATCCGATGAGTTGATCAGCGAAGCCTACTCACGACTGTTTGGAATTGAACAAATTGGCTTGCGGTTTTTTACCGTTTACGGACCGCGCGGACGCCCCGATATGGCGTACTGGATTTTTACCGAACAGCTCTATGCAAATCAGCCAGTAACTCTTTTCAACGACGGCAACCTGAAACGAGACTTTACCTATATTGATGATATTGCAAAAGGCGTCATCGCCGTTGCGACAGGCGAGTTTAAGCGGAAACGAGAGATTTTGCACAATATTTATAATATCGGGAATAACAGGCCGGTAGAATTGATGGCGTTCTTAGAGCTATTGGAGAAAGCAACTGGCAAGAAGGCAATAAAAGACTTTGCGCCAATGCAACCTGGCGACGTTTACGAAACCTGCGCCGATATAACCGCAATTAGCCAAGACTATGGATTTGCTCCGCTCACGTCTCTTGAGGAGGGTATACCGGCGTTTGTCGATTGGTTTGAAAGCTATCGACGGTGAACCCGACGTTGTTTCGTAAAACCCTGTATAAAGACCTTCTCAGCCTTATAAACGGTGGTTGCAGGAAGGTGATCGATGCGGTCGGTTTTCTTTTTAGGCGGAATAGCGCCCCAGTCGACGTTTGGATAAGCTCAAACTCATCCCCATCCCCACTCTGTCCGCGTAAAGGGTAGTCAAAAAGCGCGCTATGTCGACGGCAAGAGAGCAATCGAAAAAGGACGTTGGGGCAAACCTTTCGCGAAGCCCGGGGCCGCAGGTTTCGGTGATAATTGTCAACTATAACTCCGGCGAACGACTGAAGAAATGCGTTCGGCGCCTTAACGAACAGACCTACCAGAATTTCAATGTTTGCATAATTGACAATGCGTCTACGGATGGATCGTTAGACTTTCTAGGTGATACTGAAGCCTCCGTTATCGTCATTAAGTCTTGCGAGAATATGGGCTTCGCCGCGGCGAACAACAAAGCAGCCGCCCAGGTAAAGGGTGATTGGCTGGCATTCTTAAACCCGGACGCCTACGCCGAACCGGACTGGTTGGAGGCCTTTGTGACCGCGACGGCGCGATACCCTGATGTCGATGCGTTCGGTTCGACGCAACTCGACGCCGCAAACCTGGACCAGCTCGATGGCGCCGGTGATTGTTGCTCGGCTTACGGAATACCTTACCGCGGTGGTTTCGGTTGGCCCGCAACGACGGTCTGCGGCGATACTGAAACCTTCGCCGCCTGCGCCGCAGCTGCGTTCTACCGTCGCCAAACATTTATTGACCTTGGTGGATTTGATGAGCGATTTTTCTGCTACGGCGAGGACGTCGACCTTGGATATCGCTTGCGCTTAATGGGTGGGCGGACCATTCAGCTGGCAAGCGCCCGCGTTGCCCATGAGGGATCTGGCGTTTCCGGGCGTCGCAGCGATTTTACGATTTACCACGGACATCGAAACCGAATTTGGCTGTTCTATAAAAATACGCCGTTGATACTCTATGTCCTGACGGCGCCTTTGCGCCTGATTGCAGACATTCTGTTGTTGCTAAAACATATGGTGTCCGGCGGTGGTGGGGCTTACATCCGTGCGGTGAGGGATGGGTATTTGGGACTGCATAAATTCAATCAAGACCGTAACGAGATGAACTCGAGAGGACGTTCAATGAGTATCGGCCGACTAATCGTTTGGTCGCCAGCGGCCGTGCTCAGGAGGAAAACTAAATCCCGACCAGTCATCGAAAGCAATCGCGCAGCTCTATTCGCGCAGAACGCTCCATGAGAAGACGATCCGTATCATGAAATTCTCAATCGTCGTTCCAATAGGGGCCTATCATCCTTTTTTGCCTTATTGCTTGCGCAGTCTCGCGACCCAACGGGAGGTTGCTCTCGAAGTCGCGCTCATGGATGCGTCTGGTGATCAACGCGTAACGGCTCTCGCCCAAGAGTATTCCGACCTGTTGACCTACATCCACCACGGCCCAGATGACGGTCAGTCCGACGCTATTTTAAACGGGTGGAAAAACCTGTCGGGTGATATCCTTGGTTGGTTGAACGCTGACGATATGCTTTTCCCAGATGCCTTAAACCGTGTGGCGCAGGCTTTTTCTTCAACCGGCAGGGTTGATGTGGTCTATGGTCAGAGTTCAATTGTCGATGAAGAGGACAATTTCCGGGGTTATCAGTGGGCTGTTGAACCGCCAGGCGACCGACTGCTGGAGTCGGCAATCATTTCGCAGCCATCGTGTTTCTTTCGAAAAACGGCTTACGATAAAGCGGGCGGGCTTGATCGGAACCTTCACTACACGATGGATTGGGATTTGTTTATTCGATTATTTAAATCCGGTGCGGAGTTTCAGTATATCGAAGAGATACTATCAAAGGTTATGTGGGGTAAAAATACGAAGACGGCGTCGTTTGAGGGAGGGCGTAAAGAAGAGTTAAAGCGACTGATAGACAACCACGCGCCGCCGGATAAGCGAGAGAAAATTATGCGGTCCTTCAGTATCCACCATTTTTTGGAAGGACTACGCCCTGACGCCGTTCAAAACCTTGTGACGCGGGGTTTGGTGCGAGGGCGGAAGGTGTTTTATGGGCTCGCCGCTGACGGCTCGGTCGTTCCCCCCTTTATATTGAATGTGCTCCACTACGACACGGCGGAAAAATCCGCCATAGAGTTACGGTTCCGAAAATCTAAAAACGTTGAACAGATTTTGATCGACGGCGTGAAACCGGATGTGAAGCAAACGAACCATGGCTTCGTGTTGACGCCTGATCATCAGTTTAAGGCGGGCGAGGTTTACCGAGTGGAAGTGAGAACAAAGCCTGATAAACCATGCTGGTTCTTATCGAGCGCCTGGATTTAGCTGTGCTGAGAGAAGCGCATCGCCCTCGAAAAGTCGTACCGAAAAGGTAGAAAGCGTACGGAGTAATAGTGAGTTGACCCCTTACTTAAATGAGGGGTGAACATCGCGACACAGCTGCGCGTTTTCCTGCAATCGATCTTTGCGTGTCGTTGTCGTGAGAATGACGTCGCACTTCGCCTTGCCAAACGCGAACGAAAACGCGTCTTTCGCCGACAGCTTGGGCGCTCCAATTGTCTTTTCGCGACGCACCGCCGAACGCAATGCGCGCCACAAATCGCTCCGACCAAACTGCATTCTGCTTTCCGCGCGGACCCCTTTAAGGCATTCAATGCCGAAGCGTGTTGTCTCTGCCGGCAGGGGCTCGGTGTTTGACGTGCCCCCTCCGACCGGCGCCATGTAGGCTGTGAAAGGCGGTTTGTCAGCGTATTTCTGGAGTGCGGCGTCCCGTGATACAATGCCGAACGACTCGACTTTTCCTTCCGTATTAAGGGCGTCTAGGCAAAGAAAAAGTTCATCGGAAAGCTCGCTTCGCGCTGGTCCATGTATCCAAAGGAGATCAATCCGGTCGCGATTTAGGTTCTGGAGCGATGCTTCCACACTCCGTCTAATCGAAGGAGGAGCGAAGCTCCGCTGCTTTTTTAGGACGCCTACTGATTCAATGCCAACTTTAGTCATCACAAACGCCGTATCGTCCCCGACGAGGGCGGCGCCAAGCCTTCGCTCCCCTTCACCCGCGCCATAGGACGGGCTTGTATCAAAAATCGTGATGCCGACATCTTTGGCGGCAGAGATGAGCGCAGCAACTTCGCGCTGAGAGAATAGCGGTGAGGCGAGCGGGCCGCTGACGCCATAGGCGAGAGGCAGCCGGTTCTGTAACCGATTTCGGAGGCCAGCAGCGGCGACATTCATGCTAAAGAATTTTCGTCGGCTCTGATGGGGCAAGCGAAACGTATGCATACGATTTCGGGTGATAAGGAGCCAAACACCATTAGGTAAGCTCCGTAAAGCAAGGTGGCCGGGAGATATCCCGGTCCGTTGGTATAAAGAAGAGCCCGCCTGATTGCGGCGCCGCACCCAATGCGGGCTGATCTAACCCAATTCGGGCGGACGTCACGTAAAGCCCATCCGGTGCTATCGCAATGCTTGTTGGTTGCGGCGCCGGCACATTTTGTTCGACGAGCAGTTCACCGCTTGGCGTAAAGCGACGAATACACCCGGCGCCCCAAAACGCCACCCATAGGCACCCGTCTGCGTCTACTTCCATACCGTCTGGATACCCATCATTTTCCTGAAATTTGAGAAAACCTCTTATGTTGTGCAGTTTCACGCCATCTGTGTCGGCAACGAAAATCGTTTGAGCGGCTGAGTCCGTTAAAAAAACACGGGCGTTCTCTGTGTCGAACGCAGGACCATTTGTGATCATGAAGTCGTCAATCAGGCACGAGGCGTCGCCCTCAGGCGAAAGGCGCCAAAAGGCGCCGGATTTGGTTTTTTCAGCGTTATCCATTGTCCCCGCCCAGAAGCCGCCCGCGGGATCCGCCTTCCCATCGTTGAAGCGATTGCTGGGTTTGTCCGCTTCCGGATCGATAATCGGCGTCAGTGTGACGCGGTCTTCGTCTAGCGCAAGCTTGAAAAAGCCATCTTTAGCGGAAGCGACAAAGCCGCCGGCTTTGCGTAAGGCAAGGGCGCTAACCATGCCATCGACGGGAAACTCCGAAAAGTCACCAGACTGAGGATGATACCGAAAGAGCGCCCTACCTTTGATATCGAGCCAGATGAGCGCGCCGTCGCGCGGATCCCATAGCGGGCCTTCGCCGAGCGTCGCCTTCACATCGGCAACGCAACGCACATCACCTAGGTCGAGACTAAAGTCTGGGTTCGTCATATCATGCAGGGTCGTGGAGGCGCGAAAGCACGCCCCCATCGGCGTAAAGCGTCGCCCCGGTTAAAAATGCAGCGTCGTCGGAGGCAAGAAAGAGCGCAATGCGTGCGATTTCTTCCGGCTCGGCGATACGCCGCATGGGGTGCACATTCTCTAGCGCCGAAAATGCTTCCGGGTTTTCTTCAAAGCCAGCTTTGAGCATCGGCGTTGCCGTCGCGGCTGGTGCGACGGTATTGACTCTGACCGCGGGGCCCAAGTCTACCGCGAGCGCTCGCGTTAATCCGTGCAATGCAGATTTTGAGGTCGCGTAAGCTGAAAAATCGGGCTTCGTCGCTTGCGCATGCACAGACCCAATATTCACGACGGAGCCGTTTCCCCTTTCCAGCTCAGGCAAAAATTCCTGGACCAGAAGCATTGGCGCAATTGCGTTCACAGTCATGGTCTCAACGATGTCATCGGTACTTAAATTTTTCAGAGCACCGAGCTTCTGGACCGCGGCATTGTTTATAATGCACCGCAAAGGGGCGTCTTGTGCGAGCGTACGCACGTCGGCTGCAAAACGGCAGCGCTTCTTTGGATGGTCGGCAAGCTGACCAATATCAAAATTAACGACGTTGATATTCTCATTGGGCGTAGATGTCGCTTCACGGTCAACGCCAATCACGCGCCAGCCGGCCTCAAAAAAGATGGCCCCAAGTTGCTGGCCAATGCCGCCATTGCATCCGGTGATGAGGACGCTTTCTGGCATTAGTCTTTGTCGGTCCCAAGGAATGCGGCGATTTTCTTGATCGCAATTCGACTTACGCGCCGAACGGCGTCCGCTGAATTTGAGCCATTGTGTGACCCGAAGATACACCGTTCGAATTCACGCAATGGCGAGTTTTCGGGTAAGGGCTCCACTTCAAAAACGTCAAGAGCGGCGGAGTGCACGACCCCAGAACGAAGGCCGTCGATTAGGGCGGGTTCTTGCACAACAGGCCCGCGCGCGACGTTTACGATCCGTACGCCACGTTTAAGGTGATTGAGAGTTTCAGCGTTGAACATGCCGTGGGTCGCGCGGTTAAGTGGGCAGGTGAAGACAAGAAAATCCGCCTCGTCGAGACGCTGGGGCCAGGTGGCTTCTTCCACTGGAATACCATCTATCGGTTTATACTGGGGATCATAAACGATGATAGTCGCCCCGCATGCGTGTACTCGTTTCGCCGTCTGCGAACCAATGTCGCCGAAACCGACAATGGCGACTGTCCGTCCGGAAACGGAAATTCCGCTGGGTTTTGGCCACGCTGATTTCGCGCGAATTTCCCGGTCGATGAAGTAGGTTTCGCGCGCCAACCCCAGTAGGTAGGTCAACGCAACGCTTGGTGCTTCTCCTGTATGTTTTTTGATTTCTCTGACAAAATGCGCCCTGTCGTAGTAGAATTTTTCAGGGAAAAATCTGCCTTCTCTAATCTGAATATAGGA
>JBCCTV010000187.1:0-6479 GCA_039197915.1 Pseudomonadota bacterium
CATAAAACAATTGCCAACAAGAGGTAAATGACTACAAGCCACGGCCAATCAGTTAGGCGGAACGCGACCTGAGAAATTCGTCTTTTTATCCGCTCTTGTTTTTTTTTCTGCGTTAGTTTTCTTACTCACTTTTCGCCCCCTTCTTTGACATAATGCTAACGACGACCATATAATTCCCGACGCGAGAGGTTTGCAATCATACTTTGTGGGTCCAGAGTTCGGAATCGAGAACATACGTATTTTCTCGTTTTGCAATATTCATATGTCCGTATACGAATATATCTAATAAATTCGTTCTTTTACGATGTCGCCAGCAGTCCAGATAGCATGGCAAGAGCGGTCATATTTACAAAGGACTGTGGAGCAACCACCGGATTTACGGTTAGAGTCGCCATAACCTCTGAGGCGGAACGTTTTGACCCGACCGAGGCTGTTCCGCAGAGTGTTGCTACAGATCTCGAACAGGCGACCGTCCTAATTGTAAGCACACGGTACAACCCGGGTAATTGGGCCCTGAAATGGGATTCAGCAACCAACTTGGTGATTAGCCTAGAAGAACCTGACGCTGAAATAATCAAGTATGTAAAGAATATCTCGCCTTACACAATAATACTCGAGTAGGAGCGAGTCCGAAGTTGACATAAAAATGTTGGTGATTTTACTTTTCAAATTAACGAGAATTTTTTCTCGAATACAGATTTACTACTTAGTCCTTTGAGGAGATAAAATGGCCCTCACTTTCTATGGCTTAAAAACCTGCGACACCTGCAAAAAGGCGCGAAAAGCTCTGGACGCTGCAAACATCAGCTATACCTACACGGACGTTCGTGTAGATGGCATGAGCAAAACGACCATAGAGAAATGGGCGACATCGCTTGGAGAGGATTGGGGACGCCTCCTCAATAAATCATCAACAACCTGGCGCTCACTTGATGAAAAAGACAAAGCAAACTTGTCAAAATCGACGGCGCTAAAACTATTGCGCGACAATCCGACACTGATGAAAAGACCGCTTATCGAGGACGATAAAGGCGCGATTACGATTGGGTGGTCAAAAGACGTTCAAGCGCATTATGGCGTCTAATTCATCCATGAGGGACGCAGCGCCCGTTCAGATTCTCGTTGACGCGGACGCGTGCCCGGTGAAGGAAGAAATTTACAAAGTCGCCTTTCGTACAGAAACGACCGTTTTCATAATCGCCAACAGCTATATGCGCGTGCCGGAACACGATTTGATAAAACGAATAATCGTAGACGGAAGCTTTGACGCCGCGGATGATGAGATCGCCGAACGAACGACCGCCCATTCTATTGTGGTAACCTCTGATATTCCGCTTGCCGATCGATGCTTGAAAGCCGGTGCGATTGTGTTGCGCCCTAATGGCGATCCGTTTACGGCGGATGGTATCGGCGCAGCACTCGCAACACGTGCGATCATGGCGGATCTACGCGCTGGCGGCGATCAGATTGGCGGCCCGAAACCATTTTCGAAAGCCGACCGTTCACGCTTCTTGCAGGCGCTCGACACGAGTATTTCTAAACTCAGAAAATAAGTCTGCAGCGTTGATGGGCTGCAGATTTCTCGTACAGCGACCAACTTGAGAATGTGTGGCTTGGCGCCCGCAGTGGACCTCGGCCCGCGCAGTTTTCTTCTCGCGGCTGGTGTGTAATTATTCGTCGTCATAGTTCTTCCCACACGCCGCGTTCGCGCCGTCTCCCACAGGGGCCATATGAAAGACACAAAATCCAACCAACGCGCCTTCGCGACACGGACGATACATGGCGGACAATCGCCCGATCCTCAAACCGGCGCCGTGATGCAGCCAATCTATCAGACCTCAACCTTTGCCCAGGAAAGCCCAGGCGTGCACAAAGGTTTTGTCTATGCGCGCGGCGCCAACCCGACGCGTTTTGCTTATGAGCGTTGCATTGCCGATCTTGAATCCGCATCTCACGCATTTGCTTTCGCATCGGGGATGGCGGCAATTTCCGCCGTGTTAGACTTGTTCCCCGCCGGCGCCCATGTCATTGCGATGGATGACGTATACGGAGGGACCTTTCGGCTATTTGAACGGGTTCGGAAATCCACGACAAATCTCGAAGTCAGCTATATCGACCTCACCGATCCCGACATCGTCGCGAAAGCTATCACGCCACAGACGAAACTGATCTGGTTTGAGAGCCCGACGAACCCCTCTCTGAAAGTTGTCGATATTGAAGCCGTCGCCGCCGCGGCGCGCCAACGGGGCGTCCTCGTGGGCGTCGACAGCACCTTTGCATCGCCCTTTTGCCAGCGACCACTGGAGCACGGCGCCGATATTGTGATGCATTCCGCGACAAAATATTTAAACGGCCATTCGGATGTCATCAGCGGCGTCCTTGCCGTCAATGATGCAACGCTTGCTGAGCGTTTAGCCTTCTTACAGAATTCCGTGGGCGGCATTCAGGCGCCATTTGATTCATTTTTAGCGTTGCGCGGCCTTAAAACCCTTGCGCTTCGCATGGAACGTCATAGTGAAAATGCACACGCGCTCGCAGCGTGGCTTGAAAGCGAGGACGCGGTTTCGCGGGTGCTCTATCCGGGGTTGACCTCCCATCCGCAACATGCCGTCGCCGAACGTCAAATGGACGCCTATGGCGGTATGGTGACGATTTTTATGCGCGGCGGAATTGACGCAGCGCGCACGCTCTTGGAACGCGTCGAACTGTTTACGCTTGCGGAGTCTTTAGGCGGCGTTGAAAGTCTGATTGAGCACCCAGGGATTATGACCCACGCCTCAATTCCCCCGGAACGGCGCGCAGAACTGGGTGTCGACGATTCTCTCGTACGTTTGTCCGTAGGCGTTGAAGACTTAGCGGATCTTCGCGCCGACTTAAGCGCCGCGCTCGCGGGCCTTTGAGACTTCGCCCGCTGAAAACTTCGGCATGTTCGTGGCCGATGACGCGCCAGATCTTGGACATTATCATCACGAAGTGACGGCGCCTAAGGAGATTTTATTATTCCCATACGAACAATATTGAGTTTAGTGATTGTCGCGCTCGCGATCGCGTCGACTTTCCGAGCATATGCGGCGCCGTTCTCCTATTTTGAGCCAGAGAACGCGACCTACGACACTAACGTAACGAAGCCATCGCGCTTTATCGGCCATGGGCTAGGCGAAAAGCCCGTACGCCATGACATCATGGTCGCGTATTTGCGGTCGCTCGCAGCGCAGTCGGACCGGCTCACCGTCGAGACCATAGGGCAAAGCCATGAAGGCCGTCCAATATTGTTTTTTGTCGCAACCGCACCTGAAAATCATCAGGCGCTTACAGACTTGAAAGCCAACCACCTCGCAAGGCTTACCGAAGGTGAACCGGACACGGATGGACCGGCCGTGGTTTGGCTGAATTACGGTGTGCACGGGGCGGAAAGCGCCGGCATGGATGCGGCGATCCCAACACTATATCATCTTGCAGCGGCGCAAGGGGACGAGGTCGAGGCGATGCTCCGTGAGACAATCATCTTGATTGTTGCGATTTTCAATCCTGACGGGCATTCACGCAGGATCAACCATGTCTACGCCTTCGGTGGGGACGCCGTCGTAACAGACCGCTCACATGCGCAACACAATCTATGGATCCAAGCGCGTACGAACCATTATTGGTTTGACCTCAATAGGGACTGGCTGCTTTTGACACAGCCAGAGAGCCAAGCGTGGATAGCAAAATGGCACGCATGGAAACCGAATGTCTCAGCGGATTTTCACGAAATGGGGTCGGATTCTACGTATTATTTTCACCCCGGCGAGCCGAGGCGTAAAAACCCGCTCATACCCGATGCAGAGCGCACATTGCTTTCTGAGATCGCAAAGGAGCACATGTCGTGGCTTGACGCATCCGGTGAGCTTTATACCTCCGAAGAGGGATTTGATAATTTCTACATTGGCAAGGGGTCGACCTACCCATCCGTAAACGGCTCTGTTGGGATATTGTTTGAGGCTGCGGCCGCCGCAGGCGGCCTCGTTAAGACCTCAAACGGTTTGCGTAGTTATGCGCAAAATATCCGTATACATTTTAATACGTCTCTCACGACCATTGAGGGGGCAAGGAAGAACCGCAAAGCCTTGCGGGATTACCAGCGTGGCTTCTTTGAAAATGCGCGGCGCGCAGGCGCGGAGACCGACGCGAAAGCCTATCTTGTCCGTGCTGATGGCGATGAAGCAAAGCTTGATGCATTTCTAAAGCTCCTGCGACGGCACGACATTCTTGCTTATCGGCTTGCGAAGGCAATCACAATTGACGGGGAAGACTACCCGGCGGCGACCTCCCTCATCGTTCCCGCCGCCCAGTCGCAATTTACAATGATCAGGGGGGTGTTCGAGCGCGTTCGGGAATTTGAAGAAACAGTTTTTTACGACGTCTCAGGGTGGACCTTACCACTGGCGTACGATTTAACGCACGCGGAAGTTTCCGCCGAGCTATTCACTGAAGACCTACTCGGAGAGCCTATAGAGCGCTTAACCCTCGTTAAGGAGGTCCCAGGTGAGGCGCGCTACGGGTATATTTTTGACTGGCGCGATTATTACGCACCAAGAACACTTCACCGCTTTCAAGACGCCGGCGTTCTTACGCGCGTGCTGATGGCGCCGAAATCCATCGAGACGAGCACGGGGTTCCGCCGTTTTGAGCAAGGCTCTATTTTTGTTCCGCTCAATGGGCAAACAGCGAGCAAAAGGCAGATATCAGACATCGCACGACGCGCGGCGATTGAAGACTACGTTGATATCTTCGCAATCAATACGGGAAACGCGGCGCCCGGCGTTGGCGATCTCGGCAGTCGGTTCAGCGTACGGTCCCTGAAGAAACCAAAAATTGCCTTACTCTTTGACAACGGCGTTAATCGATATTCCGCTGGCCAACTATGGCACCTTCTTGACAAAAAAATGCGTATACCAACGCTTTTGAAACAGAAGAATTTGCTCGATCAGCTGCCTATCTCTGAACTTACCCATATTGTCCTGCCGGGCGGCGCTGGCGCGACGCTATCGCACGATCAGGTTGATGAGCTCGATAAATGGGTCAAGGCCGGCGGCGTTTTCATCGCAACACGGAATGCAGCCATATGGGCTCAACGCGCCTTCAATTTGCCCGCAAACCGGACAAACGCCCAGGACGAGACAAGCGACACAAAAAGCGATGACCAAGATCGCTACCCTTATAGTGAAAAGCGCCTGCGCGACGCCGAACACATCATTGGGGGCGCCATTTTCGGCGGAGACCTCGACACGACGCACCCCTTAGGTTTTGGCGCTCCGGACACAAAAATAGCGCTTATGCGTGCGCACCCGGCGGTGCTTTTGACACCGAAAGACCCGGTCGCCACCGTCGCCCGCTACTCCGAGGCGCCGCTTTTGTCGGGGTTTGCCTCCGAACGGCGCGAAAAAGAAATTGCAGGGACGCCAATGTTGGCGGCTTTACGCCATGGCGACGGGGCGATAATCCTATTTGCCGACGATCCGTCATTTCGTGCGACCTTTTTGGGGGGCGACCGGTTGTTCCTAAATGCGATATTTTTCGGCAACGCCTTTGATCCGTCGCGGGAAGGCGCCGGCGCTTTAGACGACCATTAATCGCCGCGGTCTCAATCCCTCAACGATAGCAATTCCACGACAATTTGCAGAAAGCACAAAGGATTTCGCTGATGGCGACTACGGATTTTTTTCAGGCGCAAACGCCGTCTTTGCCGGAACGCATTGACGGCGTCGTTGCTCCGTTTAGCAACTTTGTGAACTCAATAATCTTCTTTCCAATCACCATAGCGGGAGTGAGCGTGCCCGTCGTTGTGATTTGGCTATTGTCAGCAGGCGTTATTCTAACCCTTGCGCTCGGTTTCATTAATTTGCGTGGGTTTGGGCATGGCGCAGCCCTGATCAGCGGCAAGCGCGACGGCAGGGACGGGCCCGGCGAAATATCTCATTTTGAGGCTTTGAGCTCAGCCCTATCGGGTACTGTTGGCCTAGGGAATATCGCATCAGTGCCTGTGGCCGTGGCGCTCGGCGGGCCTGGCGCCGTACTTTGGATGATTTTCGCAGGTTTCTTCGGAATGACCTCGAAATTCGCCGAGTGCTCGCTGGCGGTCAAATATCGAAAAATCAGCCGAGACGGCGCCGTGTCCGGCGGGCCGATGTATTACATTGAGGATGTCTTCACCAGGCGCATTGGCAAAGGCTTTGGCAAATTCGCAGCCGCGTTCTTTGCCGTGATGTGCATGGGCGCATCGGTCAGCCTGTTCCAGGTGAACCAAAGCCATGCACAATTGACAAACGTCACCGGGGTTTCGGCGCCGCTTGTCTACGGCGTTATCATTTCAGGTTTAGTCCTTGTGGTGATCTTAGGAGGCATACGCACAATCGGCCGCGTTACGCGCGTGTTGGTGCCGCTCATGGGCATGATTTATTTGGGCGCCGGCTTAACCATTTTGATAATGAATGCCGGCG
>JBCCTV010000188.1:0-6375 GCA_039197915.1 Pseudomonadota bacterium
ATCGCATGCAGGGCCGCGACCCGCGCGACAAGCGCCGGGTCTTCGGCAAAGCCGCCAGCCTTCATCTCTTCACTCCGCAGCTAGGTGAGACGGGTCGGTCCGAAACCGTCCATACAAATAATAGGCCGCACACGCACCTTCCGGCGAAACCATGCAAGACCCCAACGGATGTTCAGGCATGCAGGCCTGGGCAAAGACTTTGCAATCGCGCGGGTTTTTCTCGCCGCGAAGAATATCGCCACAGGCGCAAGCTTTGTGGTCCGGCTTTGCCTGATAAGAGAGGTTAAAACGCATCTCAGCGTCAAATTCCTGGTGCGCTGCCGCAACCTTGAGCGCGCTGCGGGGAATGTCTCCGAGGCCACGCCACTCAAAGCTGTCCCGTATTTCAAAATATTCAGCACAGAGCGTTTGGGCGTCTTGGTTACCCCCCGGACGGACCGCGCGCGCAAAGGCGTTTTCAACTTTTGCCTCACCGCGATTAACCTGATCAATCAGCTGCGCGATTGAGAGCAGGAGATCATTTGGCTCAAATCCGGCAATTACGATGGGCTTCGCCCACTTTTCAGACGCCGCTTCGTAAGGTTCTGCGCCAATTATCGTCGAAACATGACCCGGCCCAACAAATCCATCGAGAACCGCGCCTGACCCATCGCCGCCACTCATCATAATCGCGTCAATGGCTGAGGGCGTCAGTACATGATTGCAGAGTACTGAGAAGTTCTTTAGCCCCTGCTGTTTTGCAGCGTGCAACGCTGCAGCCGTTGGTGGCGTCGTTGTTTCGAAACCAATGGCGAAGAAGACAATTTCACGGTCCGGATTCTGCGCTGCGATTTCTAACGCCTGCGTTGTCGAATAGACCATGCGAACATCGCCGCCTTGCGATTTGGCCCAGAATAGCGATCGCCCATCGCCCCCCGGCACCCGCATCATGTCACCGTAGGTGAGCAAAATAACCTCAGGCCGCGACACAACCAGATCAATCGCCATATTCAAACGACCGACAGGCAGTACACAGACTGGACAGCCTGGACCATGGATCATTCTGAGGTTTTTCGGCAGCAAATCCTCGAGACCATAGCGACACAGGGCGTGTGTGTGCCCGCCACAAAACTCCATAAAGGCGTACGACCGCATTGGATCGGCGGCTGCATTAATTCGTTTAATCAGCGCTTTCGCCGATGCGGGATCACGGAATTCATCAACGTACCGCATTCTGATCCTCCTTATCCGAAACGCATTTCATGAGCGACAATTGCGCCGCTGCGATCTCCGGTTCAATTTTTGAAAGTGCGTATCCGACGTGCACGACAACGAAGTCTCCAACCTCAACACCTGAAAGAAAAGCAAGAGAGATTGGGACCTCAACACCATTGAGCGTTGCGGTGGCTGTTTCGCCGTTAATCGCTTTTATTTCAGCAGGCAGAGCAAGACACATTACCCGACGCCCTCCGTTGATAGGTCAGTGAGGGCCGCAACCCACGCTTGGCCAAGACTTATTCCACCGTCATTCGCCGGCGCCTGGCCGGCCGTTAAAACCTTGATGTCGTCTCTGGCGAGTTCATTGATCACACATTCCGTCAACACACGGTTTTGGAAGCATCCCCCCGACAATCCAACAAACCGCGCCTTTCCACGCTCATCCAAAGCCCTTCTAATCCAATCGCAAAGCCCCGCGGCGAGAGTTCCATGGAACGCATTAGCGCCCTCCTCAGCGTCCATTGTGATTAGCGCTTGAAGTAACGGATAAAAACTTAGCTCGCCTTGACCATCAATTCGCCAACCACCCGGAATTGCTCTCGGGCGCGTCACTAAACCTTCAAGGCGCATGGCCGCCTCGCCTTCAAAAGTCGTATACTGATTGATATTTAGTAGCGAGGCTGCGGCGTCAAACAATCTCCCTGCAGATGATGTCGGCGGTGACAATGTTTCTCGTTCGAGCATCGTTGCAACCAGATCAACGCCCTGTTGGGCGCCGTAGCGCTGCCGGATAAGGTCTTCACGACCAACCGCCTTCAGGGCCGCAGCGCCCATCCGCCACGGCTCCTGTGCAGCCTTGTCGCCACCCGGTTGTTGCAACGGCGCGAGCGATCCAACGCGCTCAAAACCTGCACCGTTTAACCACAAAAGCTCCCCGCCCCAACTTGACCGGCGATCGACGCCAAGGCCAAATCCATCGAGCGCAACGCCCAGGAACGGCTGATCAATTTTGTGTTCCGCAGCGAGGCCCGCTAAATGGGCATGGTGATGCTGAACACGGACAATCGGTAAACCCATATCTTCTGCTGCACGGGTTGAAAGAAAGTCCGGGTGCATATCACAACCGACCCGCTCCGGCGACACCTCAAGCGTCGAACACAGGTGCTCGGCCGTTTCCTGCAGGAAGTTTAGTGATTCCGGGTTTTCAACGTCGCCCACATGCTGGGAAACAAACGCTTCGTCATCGCGAATAACGCACACGGTGTTTTTCAAGGCGGCGCCGAATGCGACTGTCGCCGGTAGTTTTTGGGACAACTTTATGGGAGACAAGGCGGCCCCGCGCGAGCGCCGAATATAGGTTGGTGCGCCATTGATTATTCGAACGACAGAGTCATCGCACCGCGTCACGATCGCCCGATCATGGTCAACGATAAGGTCGGCCACACCCTCGAGGCGCTGTTGCGCAACGGCCATATCAGCGACCAGCGGCTCGCCCGATAAATTGGCGCTTGTCATTACAAGGCACGCGGCTGTTTCCTCTTTAAGCCAACTATCGCCGCTTGGTCGACCCAAGGCTTCCCAGAAAATCAGACTGTGGATAGGCGCGTAAGGCAGCATGACGCCGAGCGAGGGCAGCCCGTTACTCACCTCAGCAAACGAACGTCGATGCTTCTTCCGCGCCACTAAAACCGGACGTTCTGCGCTTTTTAGGACCGTTCGGCTGACGGGATCGAGGTCAACAATCCTCGCCGCACTTGCCTCATTTAAAACCATGACCGCGAATGGTTTGCCGTCGCGTTTTTTCCGCTTCCTGAGTTTATTGACCGCGTCAGGGTTGTGGGCGTCAACGACTAAATGAAAACCGCCAATACCCTTCAACGCAACGATTGAACCGTTTAGAAGCGCTTGAAAAATAGAACGCGTGGAGCGCGTATATTTTGGCCCACAAACTGGGCAAGCATTTGGCTGCGCATGAAAGCGGCGATCGCTCGGATCTTCGTACTCTTTTTGGCACTCCGGACACATCTCAAATGCATCCATACTTGTCCTAGCGCGGTCATAGGGCGCTTCGCGGGCAATCGTGTAGCGCGGGCCGCAATTCGTACAATTTGTAAACGGATATAAGTACCGACGGTTACTAGGGTTAAAAATATCGCTGATGCAGTCGTCACATGTCGCGCTATCCGGCGGTAGCACCGTTTGCGCACGCGCCGTTTTCTCGCTCTCAATGATTTTAAAGGTCGAGTCCCGGCTGGGCTCGACCTCAATCGTATTTACACCATCGATCCGCGCAAGCGGTGGCGCTTCAGCTTTTAGGTCATCAGTAAACCTCACAAGGTTTGCGCCTTGCGCCTCGATCAATACACCTTTCTCGTCATTTTTGACCCAACCGACGAGCTTGTGTTTTTGCGCTAGCTTCCAAACATGCGGGCGAAAGCCCACGCCTTGTACCGCACCAGTCACCCTAATGCGGGCGCGCTCGGGCGTTGAATGGAACGGCGCGCCATCCATGTTGTTACTCAGCCGCCTGAGATTGCCGAATGCCGAAGGCGGAAATCCAGGAAAGCCAATCGCTCAATCCGTCGACGGATTTAGTCGAGGTCCTTATGATTTCCACGCCAGGACAGATTTTTCCGATATTCTCCGAAAGAGCTTCGACATCAAAATCCAGATGAGGAAGAAGATCGCTCTTCGTCACTAACACGAGATCAGCCGTTGCAAACATCTCCGGATATTTGAGCGGCTTATCTTCGCCTTCAGTCACAGAGACCAGAACAACGCGCGCACTTTCTCCAAGGTCGAAAGACGCAGGGCACAGAAGATTGCCAACGTTCTCGATGAAAACGACGCTACCGGTCTCCACCGGCATCTCATCTAAGGCGTCGGCGATCATCTGTGCATCGAGGTGGCAGACTTTGCCCGTATTGATCTGTATCGCCGGTGCACCTGTTTCCCTTATCCGATCGGCATCATTTGACGTGTGCTGATCGCCTTCGATAACAAGTGTTGGAAAGCGCCCGCGGAGCGCCTTCAGCGTCTCAACCAATAACGTGGTTTTCCCGGAGCCCGGGCTCGACATTAAGTTTATGGCGACAGAGCCCGCTTCTGCAAACGCCTCGCTGTTACTACGAGCGATTTTATCATTCTTAGACAGAATATCTCGCTCAATCTGGATCAGGCGTCCTTTCTCCTGACCCGGCGCTGTGATGTCATACACGAGCGGTTTCACCCCTGCCGAGGTTTCACTTTCTGGTTTTTTTTCATTTTCGGTTGGGCAGCCACATACGGTACACATCACAAAACCTCCAGATTTTTGATTGCAAGCTCATCACCTTCGACCATCAGCAGACGGCTCGATGAACACAAAGGACAGTCCTGGTCGCGGGAGAGCACATCAACAATCGCCTCACAATCAAAGCACTGAGCTTTCCCGGCTGGCTGTTCGACAACCAGCTTAGACCCTTCCAAAATTGACGCGCGCGAAACCGCATCGAAACTAAACCGCAACGCATGCGGATCGACGCAGCTAAAAGGCCCAACGACCAAGGTGATCGACTTGACGACAGAAAAATGTTTCTCCCTCGCCTCGTCTTCAACGAGATCGCGCACGCTATTCATGATCGCCATCTCATGCATAAGCTAAACTCGTGACCGGTGACGTTTGAAAATCAATGTCGCAAGGCGCACACGGATCAAATGCAGCAACTAATAGGTCATATGCCTTTTCAGGTATTTGACACTTACCAAGAGCATTTGCCAACGTGACAACAGGCCCCTTTTCAGCGAATGCAATGTCCGTTGGCGCGAGCACTCGCCATGCGGCCACATGGCCATCAATAAGTCTCACAGAATGCGTAAGTTCGCCGCGGATCGTCTCTACGCTGCCGACCCCTTGTCCATCGCCTAAGGTTGCGCGTGCCGAGGGCGCTTCAATCGGTCGCTTGACGCGATCACGCAGCTGCGCAATTGCGTCAGCCAAGGCGGCGGAGTGATATTTCATTCGCTCCGCGATGGCGGCGAACATCAGGCTTAACCGGAACGTTTTTTTATCTGTCCCCCGATCACTGCCATCGGGCGCTGTAGCGGCGACAGGCGAGCCGGATCGGTTGATCGCATCCTGGAATACGCCCTGACACTCGGTCGGTATCGCGATTTCATCACAAGCTTCCGCCATTGCTGCGGATATCCCGCTGAACGCGTCAAGCGCGCCGACAAATTCCTGAAGCGCATCGTCTAGCTCTCCAGCGAAATCATCGCGTTTGTTTGCGTCTTTGGTAAGCGAAACGAGCTTGTCACCGGCGCGTCGGGTGGCGGCGACCTCATGGAGCATCGGCGTGCGACCAAGAAGCGGCGACCAAACCATTCCGGCGCGCCAGGCAGCAGCCACAAGCGCTTCTGTTGAAAGTAAAACCTGCTCCAAAGCAACAAAACGAACGCTCTCGACGGGCGCCGATGCGAATGACACGGCGCGCCTAGCGGCTAGCTCATGGGCGTACGGACATATCGGGTATAAAGCCGAAACAACTCTGATTGCTTGATCGATCGGCATACCAATGAGAATTTGCGCTGGGTTGCGAGGGCCAATGACTTCTATTCGTGCACGCCTACGCCCGGGAGCACCGGTAAGGGTTAGGCGATATCTCCTTTCCAGAGATTGGGTCACCCGGAAACCGCCTCGCCGTTTCGCGTGAACATAAAGCGACGCGAAACAGGTTTGGATGCCGCTTCTCGCTCCACCTCATCAAATTCAAACAACCCCTCCGCAGCCGATGTAGCAACGTCGACAGCAACGCTCTGCTCAGCAAAATCGTCCATCGGCGAAAATAAAGAGCAGGTTTCAATCCAGCCAACGCCCTCCATAAGCCCGATTACGAATGTATACTCCCCAGAAGGGAAGACACGCGCATGTTTGGATCCCACCGGACCACGAGCCGGCGAGCGTGGGTCCGTCGGCATACCTACAATGTTCATGCACCAAGGCGTTACGATGACGCCCACATAAAGATCGTCAAACGGACGGAATCCAATCGCCGCAATGTCGAGCGCGCTATTATGGACAGGTAAGCCGACTATTGTTCGCTCCGCCTCCCGATAGGCGTTCACAAGCGCCTGTTCGCGGGAGGCCAGTGTTATGTCTCGGCTTTGAGACGGGACGACCTCGTGGGAGCCCGGCGAAAC
>JBCCTV010000189.1:0-6353 GCA_039197915.1 Pseudomonadota bacterium
AAGACGCTCATGCGGCGCTACAACGCTATCATAAGACGTATATTGATTATATTGAAAACCTCATCTCTGAAGCCCGCCCAAAATATACGCCATCGGTGGTGCGCGCAAAAGCCATTTCAATCGTGTCGTTATTTGAAGGATCTGTTCTATTCGTTGACTTGATCGAAGATCAAAAGACGCGCGCTATGCGATCGCGGGAAATTTTCCGCACAGCAAGAAAGATTTTAGAGTTCGAGTGACCGAGCGAGGGATCTTGGGATTCGTCTGCGCCATGCACAAAAAATTGCCCATGGCGCTACTGCCGCGTCTCGTCCGCTGGTCGCGTTAGCTGCGGAATTCAACGTCCATGCGATCGATCTGGCGCACACCGCGCAGGCCCTGGATCGATGGCGGTGGGCCCACCATCGCGGTTCTTGGCGCTAGGCGCGCGATTGCGGCGAGCGTCTCTTCCATTTCGATTTTCGCAAGCGCTTCACCGAGGCACCTGTGCGCTCCGGCGCCGAACACCGGGTGCCATCGCGGATGGTCTTCGCGGAATATATTGAACCGGTCGGGTTCGGCGTAAACTTCTGGATCGCGCATGGCGGACATCGTCGAAACGCCAATTGGCGTCCCAGCGGCAATGGCGTACCCGTCGATATCGATTTCGGCGGTAACGACCCGTGGGAAGCTTGCAACCGAGGGGTCGTAGCGTAGCGCTTCCAACGCGACGTCTTTTTTCAAGCCTTCGGGGTCTTCACAAAAGGCGCCCCACTGGTCTGGATACTGAAGAAGCTGCGAGAGCCCTGAGCATATCGCCAACCGTGTTGTGTCGGTTCCGGCGCCGATAAGTGTAAAAATCTGTGCACGAATTTCTTCCAGTGAAAGGACCTCGCTTTCGGTCGCTGAGGACCCATAGTGTGAAAGAAAGTCGCCGACGGGGTTCTCAAGGCGCTCTGCCAAGAGCCCGGCGCCGTATTCATTGAGCGCTGTCATATCGCGTTCAATCTCCGGGCGATCATCCGGATTGTAGGCGCCGACGCCGCGCACCGCTGAATAGACGAGGCGGCGAAACATTGCCGTATCCTTTTCAGGCACACCCAACATGTGGCCGATCACGCGCGCCGGAATGGCCCCGGCGAAGTCTCCCAGAAAATCAATCCGGCCTTTGTTCAGGCTTTCCGTAACGATGGCCTCAGACATGTCGCGCACGGCGGATCGCACTTCTTCGACAACTTTAAAGGCGAACGTTTTCGCGACTTGCCCGCGCCGGCGTTTGTGCACGTCCCCATTCGAAAAGAGCATCGTTGTTGAATAAAAATCGAAGATCGGTCCGTCGGTGACGCCGAGCAGCAGCAACATCTCGGTCTCAAGCTGCCTCGTAGTCTTTGGGTCTATAAGCTTCGCGATGTTGCGGTGGTGAAACACAATCGGAACGCCGATCATTGACATCGCAACAGGTGCGGCGTCGCGGTATCGCTTTAGGTAAGCGTGGTCGCTTTCCCCGGGCTGTGGCGGTTCCATTTGAATGAATTCAGCAACGGTGGATGACATTCGCCGGGCTCCCATTGGTCCAACGCTCAATCGCGCTTCAACGCCAAAGTACACTGGTGAGTATACCTGCGTTTCTGCTCGGCAGAAACACTAAATCTTCCAATCGATCGGTAGAGAAAGAAGAACGCCGCCAGGCCCGGCGACCAAACCGGTCGCACCGCCGCTTCGGGCGTTTCAATTCAAGCGTTTTCCCTTCAGGCGTTTTCTTTGTCGCTTCAACAAAGAAAAGTCTCAAACGCCTTTGCTTGTGACCCGCCGCACACCCGCTGTCCCCTGATCACGCTACATTTCTTCTTGCCGGTCAGCGCTGGTTGCGCGGCGCCAACCCGGCGAGGGGAGCTCCGAGGAGGCCCAAAGAGGGAACCTCTGAAGAGGCAAATGGGGAGAGGCATGAGGGAGAGAAATGTCGTGTGGTCGGAAGAGGTGAGCAGCGAGATGGGGCGGAGCGTGTCTGCGGCGGCGTTTTTGTTGGCGATCGTGAGCGTTAGCATACTTACCGCAGCCCTCCTTCAAGCCTCCATCACCGAACGCGCGCACGGGAACACGACAACCGAAAACGCGACGGTCGCTGCACCGGCCGACAACCAAGCAGCGGTCCAGCGTGCAAAGGCGGCGTCATGACCTGAGCCCGCCTTGATTGCAGCGCTCAACTGGGGAGAGCATGGGCGCTTGCAGCCCGCCGTCGCCGTAACCTTTGCGGCGGCGGCGGTTTTTTGTGCCAAAATGATCCGTGGCCTCCCGGCAACGCTCCGGCGCGGATAGGTTTGCCCCGCTTCCCATAAGCACAACCGCCCGATACGCTTTCGTTCTAATGGGCGGAGAAACGATCCGCCCCATCGCTTGATTTCCAGGTAGCGACCAGATGGCGAGAAGCATGCGACCTAGAAGGCAAGTGGGGATTTTTCGAACGCGGGGAAATCGGTCGAACGCGGGGATATGGGCGAAAATTTCGTGGACATTTTAGAGTTGATTTTTGGAAACGTGCTAACGTTCCTGTTCATCTTCCTCATTTTGGGGCCGATTTTGGCGCGCCGGCGGCGCTTTGCTGATCTCACAGCCGCTTTCACCCGGCTCCAGAAAAAGCGGAAGTCACGCATTATTACCCTTGTCCATCGCCTTGAACCGATGGGGTTTTTGGGCATTCCGCAATTTGGCTATATCGACCTGAACGACTCAGAAGAAGTCATTCAAGCAATCCGTGCGACCCCGCCCGATAAGCCGCTCGAAATTATGATGCATACGCCGGGCGGGCTTGTTCTCGCAGCATTACAGATCGCACGCGCGGTGAAAGCCCATCCAGGGCCGACCCGGGTTTTCGTGCCCCACTTTGCGATGTCCGGCGGCACTATGATCGCGCTTGCGGCCGATGAAATCGTGATGAGCGACCACGCGATCCTGGGGCCGATCGATCCGCAGATTGACGGCATCCCGGCGGCGTCGATCGTTCGCACCACCGAAGCGAAGTCGACCGATGCAACGGAGGATTTCACGCTAATTCTCGCAGACATCAGCCAAATGGCGATTGATCAGGTCAAAGCCGCGGCGCGGGAGCTTTTGGGCGGCACGATCTCTGACAACGCCGCAAACAATATCGCGGAACAATTGGCGTCAGGGCGGTGGACCCACGATTATCCGATTTATGCCGGCGAAGCGCGCGAGCTTGGGCTCAACGTCTCGACGGACATGCCAAAGGACTTCGTTGAGTTGATGGCGATGTTCCCGAACACGCTCGCCAACCGGTCCGGCGTTCGCTACGCCACGTCGCGGTTTTTTGGCGGCTTATTTGGTCGGCGTGAAAAAAGCGATCCGCGTCGCGACAATGGCGCTATCACCGTGGCGCCCCAGGCAAGCCAGCCCACCGTTACGCCATCAATCGATGGTATTGGTCGGCGTCAAATTAGCTTTGGTCCCTGGAGCCCGTCAGACCTTGAACGCCATGGGCAAATGACGCCCCATCGGCAAGAGGGCAGACCGCGGGGCCGCTTCAAGCGCTTTTAACGGAAACTTGATCGGCCTACGGTGCTTTTTCATCATTGAGCCGGAAAACCAAAAGTTGCGTCTCTTGGCGCGCCGAATGGTTGTCGTCCGATATCAAATATAGAAGCGTTTCGCCCGTTTCGTTCGTGTGCACAGAAATGCCTTCGAGGTTGTCGACCCTATGCTCAGGTAGCGCAAGCCGCGCCAACAATCGGCCGCTAACGTCTGCACCCGGCGCAATGTCCGACTTTAAAACCTCCATAAGGCGCACACGGACGCCCGTTGCTCGGGAATAGGACCGCTCGATCAGAAGCGCGCGTTTATCGTCGATGTCGTCAATATCGGTAACGGAAAAGCTCTCGGCGACATTATACGTGAAGCCGTCGGTTAGGGGCGCGCAGGGTGGCGCATCGCACACCGGAATAAAAACGCCGAGTGCTGCGCCGGTGTTATTCTTGGTCTCAGAGATGCCCGCGATCGTTTTGGCGTCAATCGATATGATTGCCTCAAGGCCATTGTTGCCCTTAAAGCCTTGCCTAGCCAACCCGGCGATTGGCGAGACATAGTCTAACTGCTTTCCACGCAGACGATATTCATCGAGCCGGTCCACTCGTTCAAAACCGACGAATGCCCTGTCGCCTTTGATGATGAGGCTCTCAGCGTCACCGGCTTGTATCGACAGCTTTGCGCCGCCCTTGCCGAGAAGCGGCGAGATTACTGCGTTGTCGAATGAACAAGTCTCTGCGTTGAGCTCTGAGATCCGGGCGCTGAGGACATGGCCACGGTCGGAAAGCGCCAACAGGTCTTTTCCGTCAGCGGATATATTCAGCGCTGAATAACCCCCAAAGGCTGGGTTATCCGACTTCAAAACATAGCCATAAAGGTAGGTCAGGGCGCCAACATCTGTGGACTGACCAGCAGCAAGGCTTTTTAAAGCGAACCAATGGGGCGTCGTTGAAATGGAGATTGGCGTCGCAGCGCTCTGAGGCGCTTCCGCCGCAGGCGCGAACGCGTATCGCTGTGCGAGAGCCCCTTCGATCGATAGTGTTGAGACGAGAGCCCCGAACAAAATACCGGCTGCGCAGAGTGTCTGTTTCATGCGGAGTGTCTGCGCTCTGGCGTGTCCTCATCGAAGAGCTCGGCCAGTTTATCGATAATCGCGCCGCCCAATTGTTCGGCGTCAACGATTGTCAGAGCCCTGCGATAATAGCGCGTCACATCGTGGCCGATCCCGATGGCAAGTAGCTCAACGGGGGAACGATTTTCGATAAACGCGATGATATCGCGGAGGTGCCTTTCGAGATAGGCGCCGCCATTAGCCGACGACGTTGTATCATCCACCGGGGCGCCGTCGGATATAACCATCAGTATACGCCGCGCTTCGGGGCGACCTAAAAGGCGTTGGTGCGCCCACATTAAAGCTTCGCCGTCGATATTTTCCTTTAGGAGGCCTTCCTTCATCATCAGGCCAAGACACGTGCGCGCGCGTCGCCACGGGGCGTCCGCCGATTTATAGATCACATGGCGCAAGTCATTAAGCCGGCCAGGCTGGGGCGGTCGTCCGTCCTCAACCCATTTTTCACGCGCGTTGCCGCCTTTCCAAGCGCGCGTTGTGAAGCCCAGGATTTCAACTTTCACGCTGCAGCGCTCCAGTGTCCGAGCGAGAATATCCGCGCATATCGCGGCAATGGTAATTGGGCGTCCCCGCATTGAGCCGGAATTGTCGATCAGTAGGGTAACGACCGTGTCGCGGAAGTCCTGTTCGCGTTCGCGCTTATAGGAAAGCGGCTGCATGGGGTCGGCGACAATCCGGGCCAGGCGGGCTGCATCCAGCACGCCTTCATCCAGGTCAAAGTCCCAACTTCTGTTTTGCTGGGCGAGTAGTTTTCTCTGCAATTTGTTAGCAAGGCGCGCAACGACCGTATGCAGATTTTCTAACTGCCGGTCGAGGGTGCGCCGCAAGCGCGCCAGTTCTTCTTCATCGCAGAGGTCAATTGCGGAAACGATTTCGTCAAATTCGGTCGAGTAAGCCCTGTAGTCAGCGCCCGTATCGCCTTCAAATTTTGCGCGGATTGACGAAATTTTTGCGTTGTCCGCCGCGCCATCTGCGTCGTCGGGGACCTGGTCAAATTCTTGTTCGGAAAATTCAGCCTCGCCCTCATTGGGGTCGTTCATGTCCGGTTGGCTGTCCTCCGGCATGTCGGCGACGCCTTCGTCGGCGTCATCGGCTTCCTCAGCGTTATCCTCGCTATCGTCCTGGCCTTCTTCGTTTTGCTCTTCCTGCTGATCGCCTTGGGCGTCGTCATCTAAGTTGAGATCGCGGATGACAGCGCGTGCAAGTTCAGCGAAGGCTATTTGATCGTCGAGCCTGTCGGCTTCTGCGAGCGCGTCGAGGGATGGGCCAGCGAGACGCTCCACGTCCTCAGCGCAGGCCTCCATAATCGTGCGTGCGGCCTCTGGCGCAGGCCGACCCGTCAAGCGCTCCCGTAGTAAGAGCCCAGCGACGTCGGCCAGGGGGGCCGCTTCTTTTGCGTTTAGCGAAGAGTATCCCTTTTCCGAAATCGTGACTTCAAGGCTCGCCGCGATGTTGTCGCCAACGCCTTTGAGCGCTCGTGCGCCGATCGCTTCAATTCGTGAATCTTCAAGCGCCCGGAAGACCGACTGCGCCTCAGCGCCGTTTGGCGATAATCGCGCGTGCGCCGCCTGGTCGTGGTGCGCCAGCTTCAAGGCGGCGTAGATGTTGTCGATCCGGAGCTAGGGCGCGTGCTCCGGCGTGACAAAAAAATTTGTTCATATGCGGTGAGTGCCATTCAGTTTAGCCCTAACCCTTCCACGATCCCGGC
>JBCCTV010000190.1:0-6242 GCA_039197915.1 Pseudomonadota bacterium
CAAAAGCAGCAACGGATGCTTTTACGTTTTGACTAGTTGCTGCGCGCACTTGCATTTTGCTTAGCGGAGTTACGCAACGCGCGCCTGCGGCGTTTGCGTTTGCGTCGGGCGCTTTCTGCAAGCCCATGCAAGATACCCTCACGCAGCCCCCGATCTGCAACGCGAATACGCTCTGCTGGCCACTCGCACAAAAGCGCTTCTAGGATCGCACATCCGCAAATTACAAGGTCAGCGCGTTCAGCGCCGACGCATGGTTCCGCTTTTCGCTGCTCATAATCCATGTCGATAAGCCGCTGCGACACCGTACGCGCATCGCCAGAAGTGAGCCACAGACCGTCGACCCGATCACGTCGGTACCGCTCAAGACCAAGGTGAATGCCAGCGATTGAGGTTACGGTGCCGGACGTCCCCAGAAGATGCGCGCCGCCGCCTTCAAAAATCGGCCGCAGTCCTTGCGGATCACCAAAAGCGCGCAATCGGTCTCTCACGCTCCCCACAATATCTGCGTATTTTGGGGCGCTGATGGACTGGCCGCCCCATTCTTCCGATAAGCTGACAACGCCGACCGGAAGAGACGTCCAAGCGAGGATGTCCAGTCGCTTGCGGCGCCGGCCGCCATCGTCTTTCGGGCGGACCCATGAAAGCTCCGTTGAACCGCCCCCAATATCAAAAACCAGACCCGCTTGAGCGTCCGGATCAAAGAGATCCGCACACCCCATAACAGCGAGACGCGCTTCCTCCTCGGTCGAAATGATTTCAAACTCGAGCCCCGTCTCGCGCTTTACGCGGTCAAGAAACGCTTCCCCGTTTGAGGCGGCGCGGCACGCCTGCGTTGCGATAAACCGGGCGCTCGTAACGTCGCGCTTTTTGACTTTTTCTGCGCAAATTTTGAGCGCCAGCACAGCCCTTTCCATGGCGTCATCAGAAAGTGCGCCCGTTGACGCCAATCCCTCACCGAGGCGAACGATACGAGAAAATGCGTCGACAACGCGAAATTGCCCGCCTTTCGGCGCGGCAATCAAAAGCCGGCAATTGTTTGTACCAAGATCAAGGGCGGCGAAGCGATCCTGTGGCTTGCGGGCATTCCGGTGGCTCCGATGGGGTTTCGCCTGCCCGCCGCGCGGGGCGCTATCGGCGCGCCCCTTTGCGCAATCGAGATCCCGCTCATGCGGTTGCGCTTCTCCGCCGGGCGACGCCCCGTTCTTCGGAGACGTATGCCCCGGCGACTTGCACCGAGGCGACTTGTGCATAGGTTTGCCGCCATTGGCGGTTCCGTGCGCCGTCACTTTTTTGCGTCCTCGCAGTAGGTTCCCAGCAACGACGGGTAAGACCCGAGGCGGGAAAACCTAAGATCATTTCAGCGTAGGACAGACAACGGTGTCGCCGCAAGCAATAGACGACCGCCGCCAACTTCCGGGGCGACATCCAATGCGTCAGTGCTTATCGGCTGCGCCTATTAAAAAACCAGAAGTTCAAAAACGGAGACCGCGTTAACATTTGGCCGTGGCAGCGTTGGCAGTAGCGCGTGAATTTCAGCGACCGACGTCAAAAACGACGCGCCAATGACCACAGACGCTAACACCGCAACACAGGCAATTGCGTATTTGAAGACTTTCATCGGCCTTGCTCCAGGTCTCTAAACGCTTGATTGAGCGAGAACTCATCGGACGTCACAGCACGCTCCATTTCGCCGATTCTGGCGTCTAGCGCACGAAAACGGTGTTTCAGCTCAGCGAATGTTTCTTTCGGTTTCATTGAAAAGGTCCGCCAAAACCGTTCATCGTCAGGTTGGCGAATTATTGTCTCGGGAATTTCGCGCGGCAAGACGATTGAAAGTCCGAGATAGGCGATTGCCGGAAACGGAAACATAAAGAGCGTCGATAGCGCCCATACGAGCCGCACCGCAGCCACGTCCCAGCCGAAATATCGCGCCAGGCCAGCGCAGACGCCAAACAGCTTTCTGTCGTGCGCGCTTTTCTGAAGTCGGTGGAAATTTGGGCCCGGCCCCGGCGCACCCGCCTCGTAGGCGTAGCCGCCACGATTAGCCTGTCCATTATAGTGTCCCGACCAATGACGCCTATGCATGGGGACGCTCCGGATAATCATCACGCCAAGTCGGCGCTTCGTTATCGAGGATGGTCTCCAAAGCCTCCACGCGCCGCTCCAGCTTTTTCGCGGTTTGCCAGAGATCGTCCACCAGGCGCTCATCGTCGGCGGACAGTGTTTTCGTTTTCTTCCACTCAGTAATGTAATGCAAAACGACACCCGGCAGGACGACAAACACCATCGTCACTGTCGCCAGGATAAAAGCAAAAACGCCCATAACAATTCCTTTCAGCCGAAACGACTTTCCCCTGCGATCACGCGTTCGTCGCCCGCGCTGCAACCCGCGCTTTGAGGGCGTCTAGCTCCGCCTTGACCTCATCTTCGGCTTCGAGTTCGGCGAACTCCTGCTCCAGCGTCTTTGGAGCGTTTGGTTTAGCAGCGCCCATGGCGTAGCTCTCCGCTTCAGCCTCAAGTTCGTCGATTTTCCGCTCATAGCGTTCATACCGGGCAAACGCGTCGTCAATTCGACCTTCGTAGATCTGCGAATTAATTCGTACGCTGTCCGCCGCCACCGAGCGCCGCAATTCAAGCGAGCGTTGTTTGGCTTTTGCTTCCTTCAACTTCGCCTGGAGTTTCGCGAGGTCATCATTGGCGCGTGCGATCGCATTATCGATGGCTGCGAGTTCTTTTTCTAAGAGCGCAGACATTTCAGTGGCTTTTCGTTTCGCAGCAATGGCGCCTTTCGCGAGATCGTCGCGCCCCCTTGCGATTGCGAATTCGGCTTTCGCTTCCCATTCGCTGGCGCGCGCATCGCAATCGGCTTTTTTGCGCGAAATTTCTTTCTTATCGGCAATTGCGCGCGCCGCACGGCTGCGTACTTCGACGAGCGTATCCTCCATCTCCTGTATAATCAGGCGGACAATTTTTTCAGGGTCTTCGGCTCGATCGAGCATTGCGCTCAGGTTTGAATTGACGATGTCGCTCAGTCTGGAAAAAACTCCCATAGGAAAGCTCCTTAAAACAGTATCGCGCCAACTAGGGCGCCGATGAAAAACGTCCCCCAGGCAAATCCGCTGCGCGCACGCACGGCCCTCTCAAATCGTTGATCCCAATCGGCATAACGACGGTGATAAAAATCCCGGTCTCGCGTGTCGTACATTGGCGGCGGCTCCTTTCTTGGCGTGTTAACCAACAAGCCTTGCTCTGCGAAAGCCGTGCCAAGTTTGCGAAAATTTTAACCTATTGTTTTTTCTAAATTATTTTAATAGAAGAAGTTTCCCGTATTATTATGGGTTTAATTTACCGTATTTTGCGGTTTAAATTACCAATTTAGTTAGTACTTTTTACCCATGGAATACTCTCGAACACCGCCGCAAGTGCTGGGTGAGGCGCCCGCGTTTTTGGATACGCTCGCCCATGCTTCAGATGTGGCCGCGCTTGATCGGCCGGTCTTGGTGATCGGTGAGCGTGGCAGCGGCAAAGAGCTGATCGCGGAGCGCATTCACTTTCTGTCCCGGCGGTGGGACGGCCCGTTGGTCAAGGTGAATTGCGCTGCGTTGAACGAAGAGCTTCTGGAAAGCGAGCTCTTTGGCCACGAGGCTGGCGCCTTTACCGGCGCAACGAAACGCCGCCTCGGCCGCTTCGATCGGGCCGCAGGGGGCACGCTCTTCCTTGACGAAATCGCCTCCACGTCGTTGCGCCTGCAAGAAAAACTGCTTCGCGTGATCGAATATGGCGAATTCGAACGCATCGGCGGCGAAGAAACCCGTGTGGCGAATACGCGGATCGTCGGGGCTGCAAATGTGGATTTACGCGCACTCGCTGCAAGCGGGAAGTTTCGCGCAGACCTTTTAGACCGGCTTGCGTTTGAGGTTGTCGCCGTGCCGCCGCTGCGCAAACGCCCGGAGGACATTAAGCTCCTGGCGGCCCATTTCAGCGCAGGCATTGCATCCGAGCTTGGCGCAAATGCGCTTGGCTTTACTGTACCGGCGATGAGAACGTTGCTTGCCCACACCTGGCCTGGCAACATCCGTGAACTGAAAAATGTCGTTGAAAGATCGACCTATCGGTGGCTCGCAGCAGAACGCGACGACCCAATTGATTTAATCAGTATTGACCCCTTTGAAGGAGCCCTGCCGGCACAATCCGCGTTCGCACTAAAGCCCCCAGCGACGGAAACGACTGATGGTGATGCAAACAAAAACGAGATCCCAAGCAAGGATGAGGCAAATCACAATCGGGCTACGAGCGAGCCGTCTGCAAAGCCAGCTAAAATTGACTTCGAACAAACGATGCATGCGTTCGAGCGATCCGTCGTCGAACGGTCTCTCGCGGAAAACGAATGGAACCAACGGCGTACTGCCGAGGCGCTTCGCCTAACCTATGATCAGATGCGGGGCCTCGTTCGGAAACATAAGCTAACAAAGCCCCGAAACTAGAGCCATTCGCGTTCCGTTGGCATCGCTCAAGGGGCTCTAGACCAATGATTTGGCGCGCTTCTCTAGAGGCGTTGGCGGATGGGAACCGCCAACCGCACACACCTATCCGCGGAACGCCCTAGGCTTGCTTCTTCCAACCGCCCCCGGGCTCACGCCGCCAGTATGTTCGATCATGGCCGCTGGCGGCGATTTCTTTCCAAAGGGCGCGCGCCGTCGTGAGGGCTTCCCCATCCACGCCATCAAAAATCACAACACAGCGCTGGTAGGCGCCGATTTCTTCGGTTACAAGCGCACCACCGCCGACAACAAACAAAACCTCTGCATCGTTAGGACGCCCGAACCCGGTTGATAGCCAGATCGGCTGGCGTTTCACAAAGTCTGTATCCGTCTCATCGTCGCCAACGGCATGGGGCAGGAAGCTATCGTCTTTATAGGACCAGAGGAGAGCATCCAGATGTGTCAACGTTTCTTCATGCGCTGCGCGAACAATTGATCGCCAGCCTCGAGCCAGAGACTTCTCCAGAAGACCCGGCAGCACCGTGTCGAGGGTTGTGTTCTCAAGATGGTAAAAGAGAACTTCGGCCATTCGCGCCTACTGTCTATTGCTCCTTGTCCGGAATTTGCCAGACAGCACCGCATTCCCAGACAGTACCGCACTCCCAGACAGCACCGCACCCACAAACAATTCCGCACCTAACGCACAAGCGGTGTTAATTCATCACGCGTTACATCGCAACGAGAGGCCGAGATCAAAAAGCGTCCTAAAGGCCGGCTTCATCACCATTCATCTCGTAGCGTATCAAAATCGCAGCGCCAGTAATTATCTCCTGTGACCCTTTCGCATTGAACGTTAGGTAATCCCGATCAAGAACGACAGATGGTCGTTGGTGCGCCAGCACGCGACTGCTCGACGACAACCCGCTTTCCGAGAATGCACGTGCGCCAGCGCCCGCAGGCAAGCTTATGTCTACGGATGGTCGGTTATTGTCGATGCCGGTCTGTGTTGCGGTAACGAAAAAACCGAGCAGCGCCCATTTGTCGTTCCGGTGCAGGACATTAATCTGAAACGACAAGACCGCTTTTTGAGATATTCCGGTTGCTGTGCAGGCTGACGTGAAAACACGTTGCCGGTTTTGATCGTAATTCACATTGTAGTTTTCACAGACTGGCGTTCTGAGCGACACGAATTTCCCAGCAACGCTCGGCAGCGTTGATGCAAAGCCACTAAACGCGGCAAAGTTTTTCGCGATTTCCGCCTGCAACTCGGGAGACGCACGCTCTAAGATTGCATTCGCATCCCAATTTTCCGCAAACGCCCGCGCGCTCTCCTCCGCATATTGCGGCGCTTCGGCGATGAGTGGCTGCATATCCCTGACGGCGTTGCGCCCAACCACAAACAAAGCGCCCACAATAAGAACGAAAATTAACCCTAAAATTGCAAAAAAGCCGACGACTATCCGCATGACTGTTACCCCGCAAAACAGGCGTGAAGCATATCAACACCAGGGAAAAATTACACCACCTAATTTAACGGCTTAGCGTGGCGCGATCGGCAAAGAGCGTGATGGCGACAGTGGGATGGTTATCAGCAGCTCGCCATATTTGACGCACGTTGCAAAAATAAACCTCACCGAATCAACCGCAACGCAGCGCTTTAGGCACGCAAATGAAGCTCTACTAGCCGGGTTTTTAGTCCGTATAGATTTCTTTGATAATCCTTAGACGGTGTTATTTATTCCTTCTACGCCCTATTTTCCA
>JBCCTV010000191.1:0-6208 GCA_039197915.1 Pseudomonadota bacterium
GTTTATCTGGCAATATCGCGGCCGCGTGCATCATGCCGGGCCAGACGGCGGCGGCGCAATTTTCGACGACCGTTAAGGACACCATTTCCCCGCCAATTTTCGCAAAACGTTTCATTCGACCACGGATCGTAATGTAACCGTCCGCGTCAATGGAAACCACATCGCCCGTATCGTGCCATCCGTCGCGTGGCGGTTTTATCGCCCCGGGCTCGGCTTCAGAAATGTAGCCTTTCATGATGTTTGGGCCGCGCACCAGCAGTTTTCCAGCGTCGTTGAGACCAGGGACAGGCGCGATCCGATGGTCGATTGCGGGCAGGAACTTACCGATGGTGCCGCTGCGCACGGCCCCCGGTTGGTTGCAAGCGAGCACCGGCGCGCCTTCCGTCACGCCGTAGCCTTCGAGCACTTCAAACGAAAAGCGTTGATTGGCGATTTGCCGGGTCTCTTCGCGCACGCGCTCCGCGCCGCACACCGCCAGGCGAAGCGAGCTCATGCCGCCATCCGCACTAGCGCGCATATATTGCTGTAAGAAAGTGTCCGTTGCGAACAGGATCGTCGATCCCGTTTCGAAAATCCGCTTAGCGATTATTTTCGTCTGCAGAGGCGAGGGGTGCAACGCCACCTGGCGCCCGCTTAGGAGCGGCCACATGGTCCCGGCCGTTAAGCCATAGCAATGGAACATGGGCAGCGGGTTGAATATCCGGTCCGACGGCAGAAGCTCGACATGGGAATTAATTTGCTCCGCATTGGCGATAATATTCGCGTGGCTCAAAACCACACCTTTTGGCGCCCCCTCTGTACCGGACGTAAAAAGAATGACGCCTGTGTCATCCGGGTGCGGAACGTGGCTAAGAGCTGTTGGCGTCATCGGTCCCGCAACGGCGCGGGCTTTGTCGCGCCAAGTGAGGCTCGCTTTTAAATCTTCGAGGTAGACAATTTTATGGTCAGCGCCGAGGGCGTCGACCAAATCATGAAGGCCGCCAATTTCAACAAACTTCCGCGCCGTGACGATCGTTTTAATTTGCGCGGCCGCGCACGCTGATTTGAGGTTTCGGGCGCCCGCGGAAAAGTTCAACATCGAAGGCACGCGCCCGCTCGCGTGCAGAGCGAAAAGAGCGATCGTTCCGGCGGCGCCCGTGGGCAATAAAACGCCAAGTGTTTCGCCGCGCGCGCTCATCCGCGACATCGGCCCGCTCAATGCAAATGAGGCGCGGCTCAAGTCCCGATAGGTATATTTTTTTCCGTCGCCATCGACGATGGCGATAGCCCCGCCGCCCGCTTCGCGCGCGCTCTCTAAAAAGGCTTGAAAGATGCCGCGCCGCGAGCGTTTCTCGATGCGCCTTTCGATGCCCCTTTCTATGGAGGATTTCACCGTGCCGCTCATGCTGCACTCCTTGTTTGGACCAAGGTGAGCGCCCTTCGCGCTTGGTCGAGTTTTCCCCGTCACGATTTATTTCGGTGCATTACCGCAATTTAATGCGGGTCGCAAGTTGGTGAAACGGGCGCCCAGCGAGCTTGGCTAACACGCGGGCGCCGAGAAGGCTGTCACAGGCCCGCCGAACAAAACCTACAGCGTGTGAGCGCGTTTCAATGAGAACGCCTCCTGCTTTTGCCGGACGTTTCAAGCCATTTCTCATGCCTTGATATGGGAACTAAATCCGAGATTTCTCGCACTTTGTGGTGTTATGCCGAGTTACGGGTCCAACCAGCATCACCAGTGCACGGGTTCCGCGGCGCACTAAACGCGCAGTCGTTGTGGGTTCAGCACGACAGTCTCTTGCGCCGCTACGTCTAGCTGAGGTCTGCAATGATCGCGTTTGCAACCCCTGCCGGGTCGTCCGCGCGCGTGATTGGGCGACCGACAACCACAAAGTCGGCGCCGTTTTGGCGGGCAATGGCGGGCGTCGCCACCCGCGCCTGGTCGTCCGCTGCAGCGCCCGCCGGGCGGACGCCTGGGGTCACAAGCGCGATGTCCTGGCCGAAGGCGTCCCGCAAGCGCGGGGCCTCGTGGGCTGAGCAAACGAGCCCGTCAACGCCGGCCGTCACGGCGATCTCGGCGCGTCTCATGACAAGATCTCCAAGCGGCATATCAATGCCGTTCGCCGCCAAGGCCGATTGGTCCAGGCTGGTTAAAACGGTCACCGCGAGTATTTTCAGGCGGGGGTCATCGCCGCGACCGGCGACTGCCGCTGCAACCACGTCTTTTTCTGCATGCACCGTAAGAAAGTCAGCGCCCAACGTTGCGATGGATTTGACGCCCCGCTCAACCGTCGCCCCGATATCGTGGAATTTAAAGTCTAGGAAGACTTTTTTTCCGGCCTCGGACAATTTTGTTGCGAGGCTCAAGCCGCCGATGGGGATGAGTTGGTAGCCGATTTTATAGAAACAGCCTGAAGGCCCCAATGCCTCGACGAGCGCCGTCGCTTCATCCGTGGTCGGTAGGTCTAAGGCGACAATTAGGCGGTCGGCGGCGTCTGTCATGGGCAATCCAGTGTTTCGGTGTAGCGCGTCTTACTGCTCTGCGGGATTTTGAAAGCTGACGTTCTTAAAGGCTTTTGCGCGGCCAGGTTGGTTTGTGCCGAGTTTCGTTTGCCGGGCGTTGATTTGGTAGACTCTCTCTTGGTCGGCATTCTTCCAGTAGCTGGGCCTTTCCCGGAACTAGGGTGGTCATATAGATCTCAAATTCGGCGTTGGGCCCCGGCTCCTGTTTTGGCGCCTGAAGCGACGCGGGACCCCGCGCTTTCGTTTTGTTTCGTTCGCGCTGGTGTGCGCTTTCGGGTTGCGGTGCCTTTCGTCGTTTTGCGTTTAGGGGCCGCTTTTTTTGTTACTTTTTTGGTTTTCGGTTTCGGCTTTGATGCAGGTTCAGCGGGTGTTTTGTCGGTATAGAGACAAAGATCAATGATCTTGCAATTCGGGCAATCCGGCGTGCGCGCTTTGCAAACATACCGTCCATGCAAGATCAGCCAATTGTGGGCGTCGCGCGCAAACTGGGCCGGTGTAATTTTCTCAAGGCCGCGTTCGACCTCCAGCGGGTTTTTCCCCATGGCAAGCCGGGTCCGGTTCGAGACGCGGAATATGTGGGTGTCGACGGCGATCGTCGGTATGCCGAAGGCGACGTTGCAGACCACATTCGCTGTCTTGCGGCCAACGCCGGGGAGGCTTTCCAGCGCGTCGCGGTCGGCGGGCACGACGCCGTCATAGTCGTCAAGCAAGATCTGGGACAGGGCGATGACGTTCTTGGCTTTATTGCGCCAAAGGCCAATCGTGCGGATATACGCCCCAAGTTTCTCAACGCCCAAGGCGACCATTTTTTCCGGCGTGTCAGCAACGGGGAACAGCTTTGCGGTTGCTTTATTGACGCCCACATCGGTCGCTTGCGCGGAAAGCGTGACAGCCACAAGAAGCGTGTACGGATCTTTATAGCAGAGCTCTGTTGTGGGCTCCGGCGCATCGGCTGATAAGCGCTCGTAGAGTTCAGCCGCGGCGGCCCGCGTTAATTTACGCGGCACGGTCGGCTTCTTTTTCGTGTTGCATCGGAACCACGATCGCGGCTTTGGCTTTCGCATTTTTGGTTGCGAAAAAGACCAGAAGACTAATGGCGGTTAAGCCGGCTGAGGCGGCGAAGGGTGCGCCCGGAAAGTAAGCGGCCCCTGGCTCGGTAAAGGCCCTAAAGATCTGCGTCATCATCACCGGGCCAACGACCGTTGCGATCGCAACGACAGAGGTGACGGCGCCTTGCAACGCCCCTTGAGCGTCTGCCGGCGTCGCCTTTGTAATGATCGCCTGCATCGCCGGCGTCGCGAGCCCGCCAAAGGCCCCCAATATCATGGCGAAGAATATTGGGGCCGCCGATGGTGCGACGGCAAGCGCCAGGTAGCCAAAGGCGGCGGCGATCAGCCCGCCGATCACAACGCGTTGTTCTCCAAACCGGTTAACAATTGGCCCCGTCAGCCCGCCCTGCACGACCGCGACGGCAATGCCGTAAAACGTCACCGACAGTCCAATTTCCAGCGGCGTCCAGGCGAACTTCGCTTTCGTATAGTAAGCCCAAATGTGCACGAGCGATTGGTTGGCAAGCTGAAGGATAAAGCTCGCGATTAAGATGCCGCCCACATATTGGCGTTTCGAGGCTTCGAATAAGCTGCCAAAGGGGTTGGCGCGGGCCCATTCGAACGGCCGTCGGTTGGCCGGTTTTAGTGTTTCGGGCATGACCGACCAGCCAAAGACGAAGGCGGCGAGGGTTAGAAATGCCGCGCCAAAAAAAGGAACGCGCGGCCCGAAATCGCCGAGGATGCCGCCGATCGCAGGACCTAAAACAAGGCCGGCGGCGCTCGCCGCTGAAACGATCCCGAAATTCCGAGCCCGGTCTTTTGCGCTTGAGATATCGGCAATGAGCGCATTAGCAACGGACCAGGTGGAGCCAGCGACGCCCGCGAGCGCCCGGCCGAGAAATAATACCGCAAGGGATCCCGCAAAGCCCATGATCAAGTAGTCGACCGCAAGTCCGGCGAGGGCTGCGAGGAGAACCGGGCGCCGGCCGAACCGGTCGCCGAGGTTCCCGGCAATCGGCGCGCAGATAAACTGAAGGCCCGCATAGGCGAAGACGAGCCACCCGCCGAGCGCCGCCGCGTCGCCAATTTGCGCCCCGCCCAACGCCTCGATCAGGTCCGGCATGACGGGAATAATGATCCCCACGCCCGCCATGTCGATCGCGATTACGGCCGCGATAAAACGCAGGGCGTTTTTCTGTCCGTTCTCGCAGTCCGGTTTTGTCACGCGCGGGCTTCCCTGCATGCATTTTTGTTTTTCGGCCCAAATCCAACTATTCGGCCCGGTTAGATGCCCGCTTAGGCGTCCGGTTTATGGGCGCTGGCGGGTTGCGGCGATCGCGCCCGTCGCAAACGCGGCTCCATGGGTGGCCATCCAACACCGCGTCGCTATCTTATCGTGATGCGACACGCAATCGCCATTGAAGATATGCCGCCAACCGACGAAGGGCGCGTCGGTGATAAACCCACGGAAGCCCTCGGGCCAGAAGGTCTATCAAGCGCCGCAGATCCCGCGCGGTTTGACGCCATTTTGTATCCGAATCGCTCGCTTCCAAATAGGGGTTTCGCAATCGTGATGGCGGTTGTGATCGCCTCCAATATTGGTTTTGGCGGCTATTTCTATGCCCTTGGGGCGTGGCCGGTAATCGGATTTTGCGGCCTCGACGTTTTTCTTGTGTGGCTCGCCTTTAAGGTTTCTTACAGGCAAGGGCGGCTGCACGAACGGGTCATCGTTACGCCCGACGAAATGCGGGTATCCCGGGTTCTGCCATCGGGCCACGAAAACCGCTGGGTGCTTCAGCCCTTCTGGACGACGGTAACGATTGACGATCCGGTCAGACATGAAAGCCAGGTGCAGGTTAGGTCGCGCGGACGCACTTTAATTCTCGGTTCTTTTTTATCGCCTGGGGAGCGCGTCGCCTTCGCAAATGCACTCTCGGGGGCACTTGCATCCTGCCGCATCGCGCCGTCAAACGACGAAAAAGATGATCAAAACCAGCCGGTGCGCGGTGAATAGAGGTCCTATGCTGTCGGTTGGCGCTTCATCGAGGCGCGCTTTTGCGTCAAGCCGTAGGGAGCTCTGGGCGTGTTAATTGGCCTAGCGACACTCCTTGGCGTATCAGCCTTTTTAGTCGGTCTGTATGCCCTTTGGGCGCGTCGGATTGAGGCGGAAGTCGCCGAAGGCGCCGCAATTGAATGGACCGCGCTTTCGAAGAACGATCCCCAGGTCTTAGCGGGATATGACGAAGAGAGCTTCGCGAAGGTCTACCGCATCGTTTATTTCCCGCGCTTTCCCGGGTACGCGTTGGCGGCGGCGCTCACTTTTTTGTTTTCGTTTCCGGTCATTTTGGGCCTGTTGAGCGCTTTGTCGAGCATTCGTCAACGCGCTGGCCTCGGCGACGGATCTGAAACGCTTGCCCGGCTTGTGCCGCTCGGTCCGCGCAGCGCCGGCGCCGACCAAAATGAGGAAGTTGCGCTGATACTCGCCGATAACTTCAGCGGCTTTTTCTTCTTTTTCGGCATTTTGATTTCTTGGGCGGTAATCTTTGCCTTTTTCATGGCGCGTTATCATGCGCGCCGGCCGGGCTATTTGCGCGATGAGTTGATCCGCCGGCGGCCTGTCGCGTAACGCTTAGGCTGAAACAAAAAGGCGATCGCCA
>JBCCTV010000192.1:0-6191 GCA_039197915.1 Pseudomonadota bacterium
ATACGGTTGAGGCGGAGGCTGTTCTCGTAGAAATCGATGTCTCCGAGGAAAGTGCCGAGCTTGCCGCAGCGCGGGTCGAAGCCCGGCGCGCCCAAGCGGAAGCCAATCGTCAACGCAGGCTAGCCGCAGAGGGAAACGCTGCGGAAGCCCGGCGCGACCAGGCAAACGCCGATGCAGCAGCGGCAAAAGCTCGGATTGCGACGCTCGAAACAGCGATCGCTCGCAAGATGATCAAAGCGCCGTTCGCTGGACGCGTTGGCATTACCGATCTGAAGCCCGGTCAATTTGTTTCGCAGGGCGACCGCGTAACAACCATTGTTGGTCTTGATGACGAGATCTTTGTTGACTTCGCCCTGCCCCAGGCGGCCGCGATTAAGTTCGACGAAGATACTCCCATCGAGATCACGCTTGGTGAAGAAACCCTGCAAGGCAAAGTCGTCGCGAAAGCGCCAACAATTGACGCGGCCTCGCGGAGCCAAACGTTCCGCGCGGTCGTAGCGCGCGGTGGGCGGGAACTTCCGGCAGGCAGTATTGTCAGTGTGACGGCGCCCATTGGAAACGAAGAGGCGATGACAGTCGTTCCGCGTACCGCACTTAAGCGCAGCCCCTATGGCAATACGGTTTTCGTTATTGAAGAGGTCGATGGCGAACCGCGCGCGAAGGCCGTCATTGTGGACGTTGGCGAGATCACGCCGGAAGGCAATGTCACAGTTTTATCGGGCGTATCGCCAGGTGACCGGATCGCGGCGGACGGTGTTTTCAAGTTGCGCGACGGTGCGCTCGTAAATCCCAAAACGCAAGCGCCTGTTAGCGACGGCGTGCCTGCGAACGATGGTGAGAGTCCTCCGGCAACGGAACGTACGGATATCAACTAATGACTACCGTTTCAGGCCAGCCCGGCGCCGCACTTGAAGATGACGCACAAGAGACGACGGTCGAGCGATCGCCCGTCGATGTTTTTGTTCGTCGACCAGTTCTCGCAAGCGTCGTCAGCCTCTTTATTTTGCTTCTGGGAATTCGCGCCGCGTTTGATCTACCCGTTCAACAATATCCACGGATCGACGCCTCAAGTTTGATCATTACAACAACTTTTGTTGGGGCGTCTGCGGACGACGTTAAAGGGTTTGTAACGGAGCCGGTCGAACGCGCGGTTTCTGCGGTCCCTATGATCGATTATGTGGACAGCGTTACAACAGCCGGCATATCGACCGTTACAGTTTGGCTGCAGTTCGACGCGGACGCCGCTTCAGCCCTGGCGCAAGTGTCTGCGCAGCTCGATTCAATTGCCTCGGAACTACCGACTGAAGCCGAACCGCCAGCAATCGAAGTCCGTCGCGCCGATCGTCCGCAGGCGACTTTTTATATCGCTGTCACTTCCGATCTTCGCAGTCGCGCAGAGATTACCGAATATCTTGCCCGCGAGGTGCAGCCAGCGTTTTCGTCTTTGCCAGGCGTTCAACGGATTTTACTGGAAGGCGGGCGGCCGCCTGCAATGCGGGTGTGGCTAGATCCGATCAAACTTGCAGGCTTTGATATTAGCGCGGATGAAATACGCGATGCGCTAAGACGCAACAATCTGGTCGCTCCTATTGGCTCTGCCGAAAATGCAAAAATAGAGACAGACCTTCGTGCAGACACCGTGCTGCAACGCCCGGAGGACTTCGCCGATATTGTCGTAAAACGGACTAACCAGTCGACCGTGCGCCTTTCGGATGTCGCCCGTGTCGAACTCGGCTCGGAGCAAGCGCAGTTCGATGTGCGCCTCAACGAGCGGGAGGCGGTTTATGTATCGGTATGGCCCGCCGTCGGCGCGAATGAGCTTGATGTCGCCGCGGCCCTTTATAAAGCGCTCGAAAAGGCGCGTGCCACAGCGCCGCGCGATATAAAAATTGAAACCGCTTACGACGGCACGCTCTACACAAAGGACGCCCTGCGCGAAATCGTCAAAACACTGATTGAAACGATCTTAATCGTCGCCGTCGTTGTTGTGCTTTTTATCGGGGCGCTTCGAACCGCCCTCGTGCCGCTTGTCGCCATTCCGATTTCATTGCTCGGCGCCGTCGCCGCAATGGGCGTGATGGGCTTTTCATTGAACCTATTGACGATCCTGGCGATCGTCCTCGCGGTTGGTTTGGTCGTCGACGATGCGATCGTGGTTGTCGAAAATACGATCCGACATGTGCGCGAGGGGGAAACCCGAATTGATGCGGCCTTACTGACGGTTCGCCAGTTGTTTTTCCCTATCATTTCGATGACCGTTACGCTCGCAGCGGTATACGCACCAATTGGCTTTCTGGGCGGATTAACCGGCGCGTTGTTCAAGGAATTCGCCTTTACGCTGGCGATGGCGGTCATTGTTTCAGGCGTTGTCGCGCTGACGCTTTCCCCCGCAATGAGCGCGGCGCTCGCCATGACGGAGGATCGCGGTCCGGTTGCTCGCGCGTCCTCGAACATGCTCGACGCGATCCGTCGCGCCTATGAGCCCATGCTCGATCTTGCTTTAACCTATCGCGGGCCGGTCGTGTTCTTCGCCGCGGCGACCGTTTTCATCGCGCCGCTTTTGTATACTTTTTCGTTGCGCGAACTCGCGCCAATCGAAGACCAGGGCGCGATCAACGTGGTGTTGCAGTCAGCGCCTGATGCGTCGCTTGACTACACCGTCGCCTACGCCAACGAAACTGTTGAACGCCTGTTAGATACCGAAGGCGGCGATTACGTCTGGTCGGTTCGTACACCGAATGGAGGTTTCGGCGGCTTAGAATTCGTTCCGTGGAAAGAACGCAGCGTCACCGCGCCGGAGCTTTTGCAACAGGTCTTTTTCTCTGTCAGCGAACAGCCGGGCATTACCGTCTTTCCGATCCTGGCGTCCTCCCTACCAAACGCAGGCAATTATGATGTTGAGCTCGTCGTGCTTTCAACCGAAACGCCGGAACAAATGCTGCCCTACGCAGACGCACTTTTGACGGCTGCCAATGAAAGCGGCAGCTTCATCTTCACAGATACCGACTTGAAAATTGACCGCGGCGCAACGCGTCTTGAAATAGACCGGGACCGCGTCGCCGACCTTGGGATGACGCCAGCGGACGTTTCAAGTCAGCTGAGCGTTTTCCTATCTGGCGCCTATGTGAGCCGGTTCGATTTCCAGGGGCGCTCTTATAAGGTTATTCCGCAACTTGAAAAAGACATGCGCCTATCGCCGGCGTCTCTTGATTTAATTCGCCTACGGACGCCAGACGGGGCGCTTGTGCCCCTATCGTCTCTCGCCACGCTGAAAGACGAAACCGTCCCCCGGGCGCTTGGACGGTTTCAGCAACAAAACGCCTTCCGCGTCTTTGGCGGATTGGTTCCAGGGACAACAAAAGAAACCGGGCTTAAAGCTCTAGAGACAGCGGCTGCGGATATTCTTCCGCCGAATTATTCAATCGATTATGCCGGAGAGTCGCGCCAAATACGCCAGGAAGGCGAAACGCTGGCGGGCGTCCTTGGCGTTTCTTTTCTTGCCGTCTACCTTCTGTTAGCGGCACAATTTCAGAGTTTTCGCGACCCGCTTGTCGTGTTGCTCGGCTCAGCGCCGCTGGCGCTTTCAGGAGCGCTGATATTTACCTTCACAAATTTTGCGACCATCAACATCTTTACACAGATTGGCCTCATTACCCTTGTGGGTCTGGTGGCGAAGAATGGCATTTTGATTGTTGAGTTCGCCAATGACCTCCAATCGCGTGGCTACGATCGGTTCAGCGCCGCACGAAATGCCGCGATTGTCCGCCTTCGTCCCGTGCTGATGACGACGATTGCAACAGTGGTCGGGCACTTGCCGCTTATACTTGTTTCTGGCCCGGGCGCTGGCGCGCGTAACTCAATTGGCTACGTATTGGTTGGCGGCATGATCATTGGCACACTCTTTACCCTGATCGCCACACCTGTGCTTTACTCGATTATTGCGAGTTCAAAGGAAAAAGCGCCGGCGCCCCGCGAAGCTCTTGCGTAAAAGGGGCCTTTACGCGACGGCGCGTTCCGTTCCCGCGTCAACAAAAGTCATCGTCGCCGTGAAACCGCCGTCAGGCGGCGATTGAAGTTTCAATTGACCATGGTTTAACGCCGCGATTTGATCCGCCAGATAAAGCCCAAGCCCAGCACCTTCATGGGATCGGTTGAGGCTGCCGTCCCCTTGGAAAAATAAATCCGTAATCCGCCCGAGCATAGCCTCGTCACACCCTGGCCCGTTGTCCGTAATCGCGATCGCGAGAGCGCCGTTCGCTTGTGATACCGCAATCTTAATCTCACCCTTTTCGCCAGAAAACTTTGCGGCGTTATCGATCAAATGCGCCAACGCTAGGCGGACGCTTTCTGCATCAACAATGGCTGACGGAGTATTAGCGCCGTAATCGACCGAAACCGACTGATCGCTCCAGGACGGCTTACTGCGCGCATCTTCAAGCGCCGCATCAACGAGGTCTTCGATATATTCCTTGTCACGATCAATGACCCATTCGTTCGCTTGCAGTTTCGCCGCCGATAACATGTCATTGATGATCGATAACAAGCCGCGCCCGCTTTTGTTGATCATCTCAACATACTCGCGGTACTCGGGCGCACCAATTTCGCCAAACATCTCTTTGCGTATGACGTCGGAAAAGCCAATAACTGAATTGAGCGGAGTACGGAGCTCATGGCTCATATTCGAGATCAACTCAGACTTCGCGCGCGAGGCCTGCTCTTGCTTTTCACGCGCCGCCCGTTCCGCATATTCCGCTCTTTTCTGTTGTGTAATGTCGTGCAACGTAATCACGATAAATGCGCGTGGCGTGGTTCGCCGTTCAAAGCGGCTTTTAAACGGCTCCACGACGGAACGCGTGACCGCAATGTCTAGATCTCGGCGTTTCTCGTCGTCGGCATCATCAATCGACATTTCAAGGCTTTGAATAAGACCGACTTCCTCTTGTGAAAGGTCGATCTGCCTTGCCAAATCATGCGCCACGATCGTCAGGGCATCGCCCTTTTTAGGCGTTGCTTCTAGACCGAGGAGTTCAGCAGCGCGGGCGTTGCAACGTTCAACAACGCCTTGCGGACAAACAACGATGAACCCGTCATAGTTCTCATTGATCAGTGTTGAGAGAACCGCGCCGGTGTCACGCGCCTGAATGTGCGCGCGGAATGCCGAGACCGAGCGATACTCCAGGTCTCGAATAAGGGCGTAAATCGCACAAGCGACCTGAACACCCCAAAGAGCAGCGGTCGGCAGAACAAGATGCAAGTAGGCTTGGGCGACCAACGGCGCAAATAAGATCATCATGATAAGGATGATATGGATTCCCACATAGGTACGCCCCAGCGCGCGGGCCTTCGCCGCGCATAAGAGAATGCTCAATAACCCAGCGAGCGCGAAGATGGTCGTATTGCCAATCGCGTTAAGCGCACGCCCCTGCAACAGCGTTTCCGATGCGATCGCGTTCAGCGTAACCCCGCTCGTTAGACCAATAGCGGGAGCGACATATTCATCGCCAAGCTCCAGCGCCGTCGCTCCGATAAAAACATTTTTGCCTGAGAACGCCGATTCGGGCAGATCACCCGCGAGCACATCAGTATAGGAATAGTATCTAATCGACGCGTCAGAAATTGAATAGTCGATGTAATAGCCCCCGCGCTCGCCATCGCGTGGCGCCAATGCGGAAGCGATCGTCGGGAGCGCGCCAAAACTAAACTCAGAAAAGCGTTCGCCCCGGCGGACGAGACCATCAGGATCGATCGGATAAGTGACAGAGGCGAGTTCCGCCGGCGCGCGGATCTGCTCGTTGGGTAGTAACTCCGCGACAATATCGGGCAGATCTGGCGACAGCGGCTGGCGATGGGCCGCCAACCAGACCGGCGCACGGGCAGCGTTTATCGCTTCGGCAAAGCGTTGGTCGCCGACTGGATCGCCGACAGCGCTAAAATCCAGATCAAAGACAATCGCGCGGGCGCCGGCTTGGTCCAACTTCTGAACCAATTCTCCGTGTACCTGTCGACCCCACGGCCAGTTTGGCGAGGCTTGCAGTGATTTTGTGTCTATAGCGACAATTACGGCATTTGCATCAATCGGCTTCTGCAATAATTGAAATCGCGCTTCGAGCAAATAGTCATCAAACCGCTTGAGTAAGCCTGTGGTCGACAGAGTAAAAACGATCAGGGCGCATAACAGAATAGCAATCCCG
>JBCCTV010000193.1:0-6115 GCA_039197915.1 Pseudomonadota bacterium
AGGCGGCTGTTTTCGTTTCCGGATTGGGTAAGTCAGTCCGTGCAGAAAGGAACCGCTCCTCAAGCGAGCGTAAAAATGCACGACGGTCCATGCCAGGTTCAATGGGCGGCAAAAATTCAATGCGTATCGTTCCGGGCAGCTTCATCGGACCGGGGTGGCGCCAATGCATCGACGAGTTATGCACCACGGGAACAACTGATGTCTTGCACGCTTGATAGACGGCGGCGATCCCTGGCTGCAAGGGCCGGGTTTCGCCAAGCGGCACCCGCGTTCCCTCCGGAAACAGAATAATTTGCCGACCTAGTGCAAGGAAGCGTTTTGCTTCGCCCACGAGCGACTTAATCGCGCTTACGGTCGCCTTGCGATCAACGGGGATGCCGGCGACATATCCCCAAAACCGATAGACAGGGTTCATTCTAAATTCCCGCTTAAAGGCCATTACCGGGCGCGGTAAAAAGGCCATCAAAGCGATTGTCTCCCACATTGAATGGTGGTTCGAGGCGACGATTGACGCGCCGCTTGGTATGTTTTCGCGCCCGATAATTTCATGACGAACGCCGCACAAAATACGCAGAACGCTGAGCATAAAATTCGCCCATGAGCGGATAATGAAGTATGCGGCGCGCTCGCCCATCAATAGAGCTGGCGAAAATATCAGCGCCAACACTGGCGTGATAAGCAGCATAAACAAAAGAAATATAACTGATCGTATCCAGACCATTCGTCTTCTAACCAAATCGGCGTCGCAAAGCCTAAGCGCCGGCGGTTCCGCATCACGCAAAAAACGTCTTTACCCGAACAGCAAGGTATTTTGCGTATTCAGCGGATAGGACGCGCCATGCCTTTGCCGATGCGGGCGCTCCAGCGCGTGTGAAATACACGGACTGCACAGGGTGTGCAATGATCCGCGCTTGCGGCATTGAAGCGATCAATTCGAGCTTCGCGCGGCGGATATGGTAGTCCGATGTTACGAGAATAATCGTCTCAAATGCGTGCCGTTTCGCCCATAAGCGCACCTCGGCTGCGTTTTCCGTCGTCGTGGTTGCGCGCTTATCGATATCCACACAGCAATCAAAAATTGTGCGGTCGCCGCTCCAAAGTGCGCCAATTTCTTGCTTGGACGTCGCCGGGTTGACCCCTGAGATGAGGAGACGTTCGCCGACGCCGCCTTCGACAAGCGCGATCGCTGTGGAAATTCGGTCGCCTCCCGCGCCTGTTAAAACGACAACGCCGCTATTGTTTGGCGCGGCGTCGCCTAAGCTTGCGCCCGGCCGGGGTATGGTTGCCAGAAACGCTGCAAATCCGCCGCCCCAAATAAGGAGCGCAAAAACAACAAACACCAATGCGCGGCGAAACATCGAGCCTCGACCCTTTTATGCAATTGCGCGGCGGGTTGCCGCAGCAAACAGTTTAATAGGATTTGCGTAAAGATTTCAAAACGGTGACGCGCGCGGACATTGCGAGCGCAAAGCAAAGACAGACGGGCACGATGAGCAGGAAAGCCAAGATTGAGTTCGTGCTCGGGCTATTGGCGAGAAAAAAGCCTGTGTTCGCCGTGCCGGCGCTGCCGGCGATTGCCCGTGAAATCAAATAAACGCCCGCCGCAAGGGCCACCCCAATCGTTGCGCCCCGCCCACCTAAAATTAGAAAACGGCGCTGCACTTCGCCCGCGATAAAGCTGTCCGTCGCGCCCATTAAGTGAAGCAAATCAACGAGTTCGTGGTTTGCAGCAAGGCCTGCGCGTGCGGCGAAAACAGCGATCGCGCAGGCTGCGGCCAACACCATGCAGAAAACAAAAAAGGCAACTGTCTGGCCGGCGGCGGCTGCGGAAACAAGCCGTTCGCGCCAGGTGCTGTGGTCGTCAATTAGGGCCTCTGGCGCGAGTGTCTCGACCGTTTCACGCAGAATTTTAAGGTCGCTGCGCGCTGCATCGTTTAGTTGTACATCGATGAGCGCCGGCACGTTTAGGTATTCGGTGGCGTCCCCGGCGCCGAGCCAGGGTTCCAATAGGCGCGCCGCTTCGCCGGTATCGATAAGGTTTAGGCCGGTAACCCCTGGCACATCCGGCAACGCCTCGACGAGCGCTGTCGTTTGTGCGCTGATCTCAGGCGCGGTCGCGCCCTTCACCATGACTGTAACCGACCCGTTCAGCGCCGACGTCCACGCGCTCGCCGCCGACGCAATCAACAAAAATGCGCACAGGGCGATCGCGGCTAGGAACGAAATCACGGCGATCACAGCCGTAAGCGGCGCGCCAGCGGCCCCGGCCTCGGGCAAAAGGGGTTTAGCAAAAAGGCGCTGGAACGGCCGGGCGACTGGGAAGGAGCCGGCGCCTTCCGCCTGGGGCGCATATCGCCCCGCGATGCCCTTGGTGTCGCTCATGGCGCGCGTTCTCTCAGGCGCGAGAGCTTGCCGCCTTTCAGCATCAGTGTCGGTTTTTTGAGCGCCTTAACAAGGCTGATGTCATGGGTCGCAACGATCACCGCAGCGCCAAGTTTGTTCAGCTCAATGAACAACTTCATAATTTTCTCGCCCATGGCCGGGTCGACATTGCCGGTTGGTTCGTCGGCGAGAATTAGGTCCGGCTTCGAAACGAGCGATCTTGCAAGAGCGACGCGTTGTTTTTCACCGCCTGAAAGGGCCGGCGGGCGCGCGCCCATGCGCTCACCGAGACCGACCCAGTTTAATAGTTCCCTTACGTCTTGATCGTATTGGCTTTGGTTAACGCCGGCGACTTTCATCGGCAAAGCGACGTTTTCATAGGCGCTTAGATGGTCAAGAAGACGAAATTCCTGGAACACGACGCCGATGCGTCGCCGCAGCGCAGGCAACGCCTCGCGCGGTGCGTCCGTGACGTCGTCGCCGAACAAGACCAGTTTTCCACTGCTTGGCCGGTGCCCCAGATAAATAAGCCGCAGGAAAGACGTTTTGCCAGCGCCGGACGCTCCTGTCAGAAAGCGGAATTCGCCAGGCTGCAAGGTGAAGTTCACGTTTTGCAAAACGTTGCGGCCACCGTCGGTTTGCCCATCGTCGTAGCAAAGGCTCAAATCTCTAAAGCCGACGATCAAGTTTCTCACCCTGTAATGACGGCGCGCGCGCAATGCCCCGCGCAGCGCGTGACTGTCTCTGATTCGTTTGCCGTATGATAATCGCTTGTCCGAATTGCGCCACTCGATATGACGTCGACGAGACCAAGCTCGTCGCGCCCGGTCGCTCTTTGCTCTGCGCGGTCTGTAACACAAGTTGGTTTGTGCCGGCGCCAGAGCCGGTAAGCGCTCTGATAAAGAAACCGGTTGGGCAAAATCCGGCTGCGGCCCCAGCGTCGGAGGCCGACCAAGCCATTGGAAACGCGCAAACATTTGAGCAAAGCGCCCAGACTACGCAGCCGCCCGCCGCGAAGCATGGGCGCGGGCTCTTCGATGTGGTTGACGCCCTCAGCGGCCAAGATCCCGAATTAAGTCGCCAACCGCCCGCCGGAGTCGGCGTAGACGAAACAACGGCGCGCGCTGGCGACGCAGGAGCCCTTGATGGCTCAACGACCTATTCGGATGACGCGCTCGAAAGCCCTGTCGACGCGCAAAGCAGTGCGCAGGCCGACCAGCCTGAAGAAGCGCCGCGACCTGAGAGCCAAGCCGCGCAAAAAAGCGATCCTTTCCTAGACGCCGTAAGGCAAGCCGCGACGGAAAATGCGCGCCGCACGGAGAAAAAAACCGCAAACGCGCTTGCTTTTGACGCCGTTGATGAAACCGCCTCAGCGCACGAAGACAGCCTAAAGACAGACAAAGAAACTGAGACTGAACCAGAAGAGACGCGGACGGCAAAGACATCCTTCCGTGACCGCTTCCGTGGGCTGAGGAATAAAGACAACGCCGCGGATGAACCGTTGCGGGCGACCCCGGTGGGTGAGGGGCCGGACGTTATCGAGCTCGGTCCCGCCATGCGCATCGTCGACGCCGATTTTGAAGACGTCGCCAAAGACGAACCGCCGTTGCGCGCCCATACCGATGGCGATGCTTTCGACGCGGATCTAGAGCCACGCGACGAGGAAGACGAAAAGGCGAGCCAGGACAAAGGCGCGCAAGCCGGCGGCAAAGAGGCTGGCCGCGCCATTGTGAAAAGCAGCGCCTCGGCAACTGCGCTCGCAAGCGTCGACGACCTCGAAGAAGCGGCGGAGCGCGTCTTTAACGAGGAATTTTTTAAGGCGCTCAACCTGCAGCCGCGTGAACTGGAAAAAGCAATCCGCAAGGCGCGCCGCCGCGCCGAGGCGCGCGATAAGAACCGCCTAACGCCCTTACGTGTAATCGGTTGGCTCGTTTGGACGGGGCTCGTCGCAACGTCTGCGATCGCTGGATACGCTTATCGCCAAGAGCTTGTCGACGCGTGGCCGGGCGCAAGCGCGGCCTATGCCGCGGTTGGTTTGGACGTCGCGCCCCAGGGTCTAAAAATTCTCGATGTGTCCCAACGTTTGCTCACATCGACAAAAGGCCCAGTGATCGAAGTGACCGGTCGTGTACTGAACGACTCGCAAGGCCCGATTGAGCCGCCGGACCTGTTGGCCGAAGCCTTCGACGACGCCGGGGCTTTACTCTCATCCTGGTCGTTTTCGCTTGAGCCGACCGTGCTTCATGCCGACGCCGACGCCCCGTTTACCTCACGCGCGCCAGCGCCTGAAGACGTGTCGGAAATTGTCATCACGTTTGCAAGCGCTGCAGAGGCCGAAAATGCGCCTGCTGGCCTTGGTCCCAACGCCGACGAGGTTCCGGCAGACGCGCCCGCAACACCGGAATAATTTCTTTTACCCCGGCGCTCCGCTGGCTTAAAACTCATGCGCGCAAAATACTGCGCGACGCTTTTTCAGTGGGGTTCTCAAATGAACGTGCTCTTTGGCGAGGAAGACATCCGCCATCGGATTGATGCGCTTGCCGATTTAATCATCAAGGATTTGGGCGATGACTTTCTGGCGGCCCCTGTCCTCACTGGGGCATTTATATTCGCCGCTGATCTTTTGCGCGCGCTTTACGCCCGCGGCGCCGATCCGTTGGTGGATTTTGTTCAATTGTCGAGTTACGGGGGCGCGCGGTCGTCAAGCGGTGTTGTCCGCTTACTGAAAGATTTTTCCGTAGAGCTCAAAGGGCGTCGAATTCTATTGATTGATGATGTGCTTGATACGGGCCGCAGTCTTCATTTTGCAAAAAATATGGTCCTCGACCAGGGGGCTACAGAGGCGCGAATTTGCGTCCTTGTGCGCAAAGCGACCGGTCGCAGCGACGATATAGACGCCGATTATGTGGGGTTTGAGGCGGGTGCTGATGATTTTCTGGTTGGCTATGGTATGGACGATGACGGCCACAAGCGTGCGGCCCCGTTTATTGGCGTTGGTTAAAGCGCTTCGCTAAAAGGCGCGCACGCTTATCGGCGGCGGCGTTCAAAATGCCGTGCAATTACTATCGAAAAATGACCGCCTAAAAGCGTTCAAGCAACCGCTCAAGATAATCGATTTCATCGTCGGTTCGCTCACCGTCGCTCAAACGTTTGCGCAGTTCGAGGAGGATTTCGCGGGCGCGTTGTTGATCTGAAATCTCTGGCACGTCGACGCCGTCACCATCGCCCACGCCGCCGACGGGGCGTCCCAACGGGTCGACGGCGGCAGATCCAGGGGCCCCGCCTTCGCCGTCGCGGCCGTCGCGCCGTGCCTCGCGTGCTCGCTCTCCTGCGAGCGCTTGGCCGCCTTCGCGCATTTGATCAATCGCGCGTTCCATGGCGGCGCTCGCCGCGTCGAAGTTCTCGCTTTGAAGGGCGGCCTCAGCGTCGCGCATTTCAGACTGGGCGTTGGCGAACGCTCTGTCGGCGGCTTCGGCAGCATTAAGGCCAGGATCGGTTGACGGTGCAGAGCCGGGGCGGTCGCCATTGGCACCGGATTGCGCTTCCGGGCCGCCGGCAGCGGCCGCTGCGCGGGCGTCGTTCAGTGACTGTCTGAGGGCGGATAATTCATCAAGAAGCTCACGTTGCTCCGCTGCAAGCGCGTCGCCACCGGCGCCACTATTTTGGCGGCTCGGGTCGGAGCCAGCGCCAGACCCATCCGATGACCCGGGGTCGCCATTTTCGCTCGAATTCG
>JBCCTV010000194.1:0-6107 GCA_039197915.1 Pseudomonadota bacterium
AAAACCTCGCTCTGCCCGAAGATGACGTTTTCTAGGGCGTCCAGTGCTTTCGCAAACCGCTCGGCGCTTTGATCAAAATCAGCGACAAGTGTGCTATCTGTCATGGGCGGATCTTTTCTACTTTCAGATTTTGAGCGGCTTAGGCTCTCTGAGGTCTAACGTCGGGGCCCAAGGCTGAGACTACCGCTGAGCGTGACAGATATCATGTTTAAAAGCTGTCAACACAACCACGGGGCCGCTGATCGCAAAGCCGCGTAGGGCGAATAACAAGCCAAAGCCAATACTAAGCCGGAAAATCCAACCATTCGTCCCGGAGAACGGCCTAATTGTCCCGTTTGGCTTGACCGGAGCGGCCGGGCGCCCAACCTCGGGGGCGTTGGCGCGACTGGCGCGAATGGTGCGAAGCTGGCGTTGTTGCTCAATTAACATGCGTCTGTAATCATATTGGCGTCCAATGTGTTAGTGGCGCTCGGGGCCAGTAGAGCAGGGCGCCATTAGAGCAACGCGTAAGTAGCGCTGGGACTTGTGTTTTAGGGGATTGTCGCTTGGCTAAGCAAAATCAAGATTTCACGATCTGGGGCTTTATTAAGGGCTTCGGAAAGCTCCTGGTGGGAACGCTCCTCCTCCTCCAGGGGATCGTCGGCCTGTTCGCGTTGCTGATCTTTATCGGCTTATTGACCGCGGGGGTTAATGGGTTCTCCGGAGCGAATGATGTTGAGAAAGTGCCGGCTGGGGCCGCGCTGTTGATCGCGCCCGAGGCCGTCCTGGTTGAGCAAGCCGAACCGGAAGATCCTTTTGCGTCCCTCCTTGGCGAAGCTTTCGGGGGCGACAGTGTCGGCCAATTGAGTGTTCACGACCTCGTCTATGCAATCCGCAGCGCCGCCGACAACGAAAAGATCAGCGCGATTGTGCTCGATATTGGCCAGCTGGCGATCAGCCAATCGAGCGCGTCGAAGCTCCACTATGTGGCCGAAGCCCTGCAGGACTTCCGCGAGGCGACCTATGAAGGCGAGCCGAAGCGCATCATCGCGGTCGGCGATTTTTACGAGCAGTCGCAATATCTCCTCGCCGCTCAAGCTGACGAAGTTATCATGAGCGATTACGGCAACGTCTTCATCGCCGGCTATGGCTCATACGGGCTCTACTTCAAGTCTTTCCTGGAGCGCCTCAAAGTCACGACACACGTCTTTCGGGTCGGCACGTTTAAATCGGCGGTCGAGCCCTTTTTGCGCGACGACATGTCTGAAGAGGCAAAAGAGGCGAACCGCGCTTTCCTGAACGTGCTTTGGGATGCCTACGCCAAGTCAGTTGCGGAGGGCAGGCCTGAGAAGCTCACCGTCGCGGCCGTGAAAGAATATGCTGACAGGCCAGCCGAGATCGTCCGCAGGGCGGGTGGAGATTTGGCGCAAGCCGCGCTGAACCATGGTCTGGTTGACAAGCTGATGTCGCGACCAGAACAGCGCGCCTACCTCAAGGACGCGTTTGGCGCAAACGACACCGGCGAGAGCTTTTTGAGCGTCACCCTCGACGAGTATCTCGATGCGGTCAGTCGGCCGGTGGACGGCGATGCGCCTAATGTGGCGGTGATCACGGTTGCCGGCCCGATCGTTGATGGGGATGAGGTCTCCACGGACGTCGCCGCCGGAGATACGATCGGCGGCTACCTGAAAAGCGCCCTCGAGGACGATGACGTGAAAGCCGTGGTTCTGCGCGTCGACAGCCCTGGCGGCTCGGTCTTTGCGTCCGAAGTCATCCGCGATGGCGTGATCGCCTTGAAGCAGGCGGGCAAACCGGTCGTCGCCTCGATGGGGTCTTTGGCCGCCTCAGGCGGTTACTGGGTCTCCGCGCCGGCCGATGAGATTTGGGCGGCCCCGACTACGCTCACAGGGTCTATCGGAATTTTCGGGTTGTTGACCACGCTTGAAGAAGGCGCGGGCTCGCTCGGGGTTTTCGTTGACGGTATTGGCACGTCCACGCTAACGCCGCTCTACGCCACGGGGCTTGGCCCCTTGCCGGCGGAAGCGTCTGAGCTTTTGCAGCTTTCGATCGAAAATGGGTATGACCGGTTTTTGTCGATCGTCGCCGAGGGACGCAACGCGGTATTACCGGAAGACGCGCAAGTTGACCGGGCCTACTTAGATTCGGTCGCCCAGGGTCGGGTATGGATTGGCGAGCAAGCCCAGCGTCTTCGTCTTGTGGATAATCTTGGCGACTTTGACGACGCGGTTGAAGCGGCCGCCCGTCTCGCCGAGCTTGAGGCCTATGACCGGGTCGACATGATCAATCGCATGACGCCGTTTGAACGGTTTTTTGCGACCAACGCCGCCCGAGCGATGGCGCTATTCGGCGTCAATAAGACCCGCTCCGACGTCGCAAATTCCTTCGTCGCGAAGGCCGTGCGCGCCGCCGAAAAACATTTTGGAATGCTTAAACATTTCAATGACCCGAACGGCATGTACGCCCGTTGCTTGGCATGTGAGCCGCGTTGATTAAGCGATGGCGTCTGCAAGTTTTGGCGGACCAGGGGGCGGGTTGCGCTCGGGTGCATCCGCGCCTTTTGCGTCGGCGCTGCTCAATCGGTCGTTTTTCCCCCGGGTTCGCATGTCTGACTTAATGCGTTACGCGGCCGCACTCGACGATGTGGCGGGCCAAAAACTTCCGCCGGTTGACAAGTGGACGCCGGACTACTGCGGCGAGATAGACCTCATCATCACCCGTGACGGCCATTGGGTGCATGAGGGTACGCCCATTGGTCGCCCGAAGCTTGTGCGGCTCTTGTCGACAATTATTCGGCTTGAGGCGGACGGGTATTACCTTGTTACGCCCGTTGAAAAACTACGTTTTGAAGTCGAAGACGCGCCATTCGTCGCGGTCTTGATGGAGACGGAAACAGAAACGCAAACGGGCGAAGGCGAGGCGGCGTTAGCGTTCACGACAAACGTTGGCGATCGCATCATCGCCGGGCCTGATCACGCAATTTCGATGAAGCCTGACCTCGCAGGCGATGCGATGGCCCCTTACATTCACGTGCGAGCAGGGCTTGAGGCGCGGGTTGCGCGCTCGGTCTTCTACGAGCTTGTGGATATCGCCGAAGTGCGCGAGGTCGATGGGGTGCGGAGTTTGGGCGTGTCTTCAAAAGGCGCTTTCTTCCCGCTCGGGCCGGCGCCTGACTAGGTCCTGAGCGGACGGCCAAGGCGGCGCAGGCCCTTTGAATGCGGCAAAAAAGGCGCGCGTGATGGTTTCATTTCGAACAGAGGCGAACGAAAAGGCGCCAGATAGCGCTGCGGCTGATCCTTGCCGCGATGAAAAGTCCGGCGCCGCCGGGGCGCTCAAAAACCTGCCCTCGGACTGGCGCGACCGCATTGGCCGAAATTTACAACGCTCGTCCGCCCAGCGGGTGCGTGCGCTTTTCTCGGAGATGAACCCCCATCTCGTCGGCGATAAAATGTTTGAAGATCGCTGGAGCGACATCCGAAAAGAGGCTGCGGTTTTGGTTCCCGTGCTCGCGAAACCGGAACCAACAATTCTCCTGACGGTGCGCTCCTCTGATATGCCCTCCCACGCCGGTCAGATCGCGTTTCCAGGCGGTAAGGCGAGCCCTGAGGATGCGTCCACCGTAGAGACGGCGTTACGGGAAGCGGAAGAAGAAGTCGCCATTCCGCGCGGCGCGGTCGATGTCGTCGGCGCGCTCGGTGTGCACAAAGGCGGGCTCGGATTTGCCGTAACCCCAATAGTCGGGATTGTGCCACCAGACATCCGCGTCCAGGCCTGCCCGCGCGAGGTTGCAGAAATCTTTGAAGTGCCCCTGTCCTTTATCGCCGACCTTAATAATCACACGACGGAGCAGCACGAACATAAGGGTGTTAAATACAACATGTTTGCAGCGCCCTATGAGCGCTATCACATCTGGGGGCTGACGGCCGGCATCCTGCGCACATTCGCCGAAACGCTCCAGGATCGGCCCAGCTTTTGATGCGAGACGGCGATCTCAAAAGGCCGCCAGCCTCACTTTTGAAAACGAGCGCTTGGGCGCGAGAAGGCCCAGGCGGAACGGTGATGGCGGCGCTTGAGGGCGCGCAAGCAAACGCGGCGCGCTTTGTGGGCGGCTGCGTGCGCGACGCTTTATTGTCTGAGATCCCGAACGATATCGATATAGCAACGGTTTTGCGCCCCGAGCAGACGATATCGGCGCTTGAGGCGGCGGGCTTGAAAGCGGTTCCAACCGGCGTTGCGCACGGCACGGTGACCGCCGTGGCACATGGCGTCGGCGTCGAAGTGACGACCCTGCGTTCCGATGTCTCTACCGACGGGCGGCGCGCCACCGTCGCCTTCACAGGTGACTGGCGCGCGGACGCGTCCCGGCGCGACTTTACAATAAACGCCCTGTACCTGACGGCGGACGGCCGTCTGTTCGACCCATTCGATGGGGTCGCCGATCTTGAAGGGTCGACAGTCCGGTTTATCGGCGAGCCTACGGCGCGTATCGCGGAGGACTACCTTCGCATCTTGCGTTTTTTTAGGTTCTCGGCGCGGTTCGCAGACGCGTTTGACGGCCCCGGTTTCAACGCCTGCAAAGAAAAGCGCGATGGTCTCAGCATTTTATCGGCCGAGCGGATCGGCATGGAAATCTCAAAAATTCTGGCTCACCCGCGCGCCGGATTCGCGCTTGAGGGTATGGCTGAAGCCGGTGTGTTGAAAAAAGTATGGCCGCACCCGGCGGACCTAGCGGCCCTCGTCGCATTAAAAAAGACCCGGCCAAACGCCCATGTTTCCAGCGCCTTAGCGGCTCTTTTTGGCGCTGGCGGCGAGGGCGAGGGCGCGGTCGCGGCGCTTCGGTTGCCTAACGCGGTCGAAACGGCGCGCCGAAAAATTCTTCAGGATGCGGACACTGTCGCCAACGAGTATGGCCGCCAGGACGGTCGGGCGGCGCTTTACAAGGTCGGGCCGGAAAGCTGGGCCGATGCGCTAGCGCTCGCCCAGGCGCAAAATAAGCTCTCATCACACGTGGTCATACAGCTTGAGCGGTTGGCGGAAAACTCGACGCCGCCGCGCTTTCCGATTTCCGGCGATGACATTTTAGAGGCGGGTGTCCCTAGCGGACCGAAAGTCGCCGAGACATTAGGCGCCCTCAAAGAGGCTTGGATTGACGCCGGGTTCCCGGATCGTGACCAAACCTTGCGCCTCCTCGCCGCACTGATGCGGGCCGGGCGATAGGGCGCAAAAAGCTATAAATTCAGGGTTTTTTGCACGGCAGCCTGGTCAGCCGATTTGGGCGCGATGCATCAAGGCGTGGTCCGCTAGAACGCACGCTACCATGGCGGCGGCCACGGGCGCGCCGCGGATCGCAACGCACGGGTCGTGGCGGCCTTTGGTCATCACGTCGACTTCCTCGCCGTCTTTGGTGATCGAGCGACGCGGCGTCAAAATTGACGACGTCGGCTTGATCGCCACCCGCGCAACAATGTCCTGCCCGGTTGAGATCCCGCCTAAAATTCCGCCAGCGTTGTTGGTGAGGAATGTCGGCGTATCCCCATCCATCCTGATTTCGTCGGCGTTTTCTTCGCCGGAAAGGGTGGCCGCTTCGAGACCGGCCCCGATTTCAACCGCTTTCGCAGCGTTGATCGACATGAGGCCAGCGGCGAGGTCTGAATCAAGCTTACCGTAGATCGGCGCGCCGAGACCCGCAGGAACACCCGACGCCGTCACTTCGATCACGCCGCCCATGGACGATCCAGATTTGCGCGCGTCATCGAGGGCCGTTTCCCAGGCGGTCGCGGCGACCGGATCGGGGCACCAAAACGGGTTGTCGCCAATTGTTGCGAGGTCAAAACGAGCCCCGTCGGCGCTGTGCTTTCCGATCTGTATCAAATAGCCAGATATGCTGATGGGCGTTTTGAGGACGCTTTCCAACACTTTTTCAGCGACGGCGCCGGCGGCGACGCGGCCAGCGGTTTCCCTGGCTGATGACCGCCCGCCGCCACGGTAATCGCGCACGCCATATTTGGCGTCGTAAGTAAAATCAGCATGGCCCGGACGGTACTTATCCCGGATCTCACTATAGTCTTTCGAGCGCTGATCGACATTTTCGATCATTAAACTGATCGGCG
>JBCCTV010000195.1:0-6089 GCA_039197915.1 Pseudomonadota bacterium
CGTCCAGATCGGCGGCTCCGCCACCCACATGTCAATCTATGACGACCAAGACCACCTCAACGAGGCCAGCGACGCCTGCCGAGACTGGATGGCCGAACACCTCGGCGCCAAATCATGACACTACAAACAAAACTCTTCATCGCAGGCGAATGGGTCGACTCATCTGATGGCGGACAATTTGACGTCGCCGACCCTGCGACCACTGAGACCGTCACTGCCGTCGCCAACGCTACGCTCGAAGACGCGGACCACGCCGTCGACGCCGCTGCGGCGGCCTTCCCGGGCTGGGCCGCAACGCCCATGCGCGAACGTGGAGAGTTACTCCGCGCGGTGTTTGAAAAGATGATTGAAAGGACGGACGAAGTCGCGCGTTTGATCTCGCTTGAAAATGGCAAAGTTACAGCTGACGCCATTGGCGAGGTGCGCTACGCGGCTGAATTCCTTCGTTGGTTTTCTGAAGAAGCGGTGCGCGGTTTTGGCCGGGTCGGGGATACGCCCTCTGGTCTTGGTAAAATTGTTGTGATGAACCAACCGGTGGGAGTGTCACTCCTCATCACGCCGTGGAACTTCCCGGCAGCGATGATGACGCGCAAGGTCGGTCCAGCGCTCGCCGCCGGATGCACCGTGGTTGTCAAACCAGCCTCAGACACGCCCTTAACGGCTCTTTGGCTGGCGGACCTCTTCCACGAATGCGGCGCGCCTCCAGGCGTCGTAAACGTCACTCCGTCGCGACGGTCGGGCCCCTTTGCAGAGCGGGTGTTGGCCGACGACCGCGTCCGCAAATTATCCTTCACGGGATCAACTGAAGTCGGCAAGGATCTTTTGGCGCTGGCCGCTCGCCGTGTGGTCAACAACTCGATGGAACTTGGCGGCAACGCGCCATTCGTCGTCATGAATGACGCCGACATGGAGGCGACTGTCACCGGCGCCATTCAAGCGAAGATGCGAAGCAGCGGGGCAGCCTGCGTCTCTGCAAACCGCTTCTATGTTCAACGAAAAGCCCATGATGAGTTCGTCGACCGCTTCACTAAGGCGATGGCCGAGTTACGCGTTGGTCCCGCTACCGATCCTGACGCCCAGGTGGGTCCTCTTGTAAATGAACGCGAACGCGACCGCGTCGCTGATCTCGTCGACGGCGCGGTCAGTCGCGGCGTAACCGTCACAACGGGAGGCGAGCGGTTGAACCGGACGGGCTGGTACTATTCTCCAACCGTGCTTGCGGACGTGAAATCTGATGATCCGCTTCTGCGGGAAGAAATATTCGGGCCAGTGGCGCCGATCGTTGTCTTTGACGATCTGGACGAGGCGGTTGCGCTCGCCAACGACACCGATATGGGCCTTATCGCCTACGCCTTTACCGAAAACCTCCGTACGGGACTTAACTTGGCCGAGCGCCTAGACGCCGGAATGGTGGGGCTTAATCGTGGGTTCATTTCCGATCCGGCTGCGCCGTTCGGCGGCACCAAGCAAAGCGGGATCGGTCGTGAAGGCGGCTATGAAGGGCTGATGGAATTTATTGAACCGAAATATGTTGGGACGAATTGGTGAGGTTTAGGCTGTGACGAGGATAAAACTTGCGGATCCGGACGATGCTGAGCTGGCGGCGATTATGGCGAACGGGGTGGCGCGCTATGGACGGCCATTAAACGCGTGGTTGGCTATTGGTCATCGCCCCTCCGTCCTCGAACGGTATTTTTCTTTTTTATTTTCGACCTTTGAGCCGGGACCGCTTGTTCAAGATCTTAAGCTCTTAGCGGCGCTTCGCAGTGTCGTCGTAACCGGTTGTCATTATACCGCTTCCCACCGATGGACGGCCGCTATGGCGGCCGATATCGACACTGACCGTGCAACCGCTGTCGCCATTAGCGATTTGGCGTCGTGTGCGCCGATCGATCGGCTTGTAACGGATCTTGTAAACGCCGAGCTTGCTAATGATGATGGGCGTACGAACGAATGCATCAGCGGCGCGAAAGCGGAATTGGGCGACGCCGCTACCTCAGAGCTTATCTTTACGATTGGCCTCTGGTCAGGGTTGGCGCGCGCGAACCGGGCGCTTGATTTGGCGCTCGACATGAAGCCCGCGCCGCAAATTGTCCATGATGCGGTCAACGCTTGTCGCGCCGGCGCTTCGCAACCAGGAGCAAATTGATGACGGCTATCGGTTTTCTTGGGCTTGGCCAGATGGGGGCGCCGGTAGCGACGCGGCTTGCGGCTGGTCAGTCTTTAGTTGTTTATGACATTGACGCACAACGCACGGCGTCCTTCGCTTCCGAGAACGGCGCGCAAGCCGCGGAAGATCCGACCGATCTTGCTGCGCGCGTTGATGTTATCATCACGATGTTGCCAACAAGCGCCATTGTTCGCGACGCTATCTGGTCAGGGCAGCGCGCTTGCCGATCCGCGCTCAAGGCCGGGCAACTCGTCATCGATATGAGTTCTTCCGACCCAGCCGACACAAAAGAACTTGGGAAGGACTTGCAATCTGTTGGGGTTGGCTTAGTTGACGCGCCGGTTTCAGGCGGCGTGCGCCGGGCAGTCGCCGGAACTCTTGCCGTTCTCGTTGGTGGGGATGCTGATGAAAATGTAGATCGCGCCGCGGCCTTGCTGACGAACGTTGGCGATCCCATTTTAAAAGTTGGCGCATTAGGTTCTGGTCACACCATGAAGGCGCTGAACAATTTGCTTTCGGCAACGACGCTCGCGGCGAGCGCCGAGGTTCTGGCAGCAGGCGCTGCGGCGGGCATCGATCCAGAATTAATGCTCGACGTCTTGAACGCCTCATCAGGACGAAACAACAGTACCGAGACAAAAATAAGACAATTCGTATACTCTGGAACCTATGGTTCTGGTTTTGCGCTGGACTTAATGGTGAAAGATTTAGATTTGGCGAATAGCATCATGCGTCGGGCGGGTACGGAGGCTTCTGTGACTTCTGCAACGCGTGAAACATGGAAGCGCGCGCAACCTGATCTATCGGGTCGTGACCATACAGCGATTGCGACGTGGCTCGGCGCGCCAGCTGATTTCAACAAGGGTAAGTAACAGACCATGTTTGGGCGCCAATACGAGGCGAATGGCACGGTCGGCCAGAAGTTCGGCTCTAAATATCGGGACGACAAAGAGATTTTTTTAACTTACGATTATGGTCTTTTTTCAAATGAGAAAGGAGCGCGAAACAAGATAGATTTGTGTCAAGATGATCCGTGTAGCTCAACTACCTTAGACTGCTAAACTCTTCCGAGCGGGTAGTTCGATAATGATCGATAGTTGTTGTGCTGTTTGTTCGGATGTTAACGCCGAGATCTACAGCTCTAATTTTCAAATTGGACGGTTAAGCGTCCGCTAAACACGTCGCTTCCCATGGCATTTTAGTTTTGCGTATGCGCGTTTTTAGCAATCAAGCAGTTCCACGCGTAGTGTATTTGATTTCTGATAAATTCGGTTGTTTAGCTGCCAAATATACTGGTTAATCGTGCAGTATTTTGCATAAATTGTAGCCTAACAATATTTGAAGATGGAGGATATAGCTATGGCGAAAGTAGTGTGTGTTTTATATGACGATCCTGTAGACGGATACCCAAACCAATATGCGCGCGATGCGGTGCCGGAAATAACGAGGTATCCGGACGGTCAAACAGCGCCTACGCCAAAAAATGTGGACTTTATCCCTGGGCAACTACTGGGAAGCGTTAGCGGCGAACTCGGTTTGCGGAAGTACCTCGAAGAAAACGGCCATACGTTCGTTGTAACCGCGAGTAAGGACGGTCCAGATTCAGTTTTGGAAAAAGAGATCGCCGATGCTGACGTCGTTATTTCACAGCCGTTTTGGCCGGCTTACCTGACATCTGAGCGCATCGCTAAAGCGCCCAATCTTAAACTTGCGATTACTGCCGGCATCGGCTCTGACCATGTTGATTTAGAGGCAGCAATAAAGAACGACGTCACTGTGGCAGAAGTCACGTTCTCCAATTCTATCAGCGTGGCCGAACACGTCGTTATGCAAATCCTTAGTTTGGTTCGAAACTATATTCCTTCCTACCAATGGGTGACCAAAGGCGGCTGGAATATTGCTGATTGTGTTTCGCGGTCTTACGACCTTGAGGGCATGCATGTCGGTACGGTAGCCGCTGGGCGCATCGGTCTTGCGGTTCTAAAACGGTTAAAGCCGTTTGATGTTCATCTACACTATTTTGATCGACACAGATTAAGCGAAGATGTCGAAAAAGAACTCGGCCTTCACTGGCACGAAACAGTTGAAGATATGGTTTCCGTTTGCGACGTTGTCACGATCAACTGTCCTCTTCATCCTGAAACGGAACACTTGTTTAATTCAAAAATGCTTAGTCGCATGAAGCGCGGCAGCTATATTGTAAATACAGCACGCGGAAAGATTTGTGATCGGCACGCGATTGTTGAAGCGCTCGAATCCGGGCAGTTGGCCGGTTACGCTGGCGACGTTTGGTTTCCGCAACCGCCGGAACGAGACCACCCCTGGCGATCCATGCCGCATCATGGGATGACCCCCCATATCTCAGGGACATCGTTGTCAGCCCAAGCGCGCTATTCGGCTGGCGTTCGCGAAATTCTCGAGTGTTTTTTCGAAAACCGCCCGATACGCGACGAATACCTAATCGTTGACAAAGGCAAGTTAGCGGGAGTTGGCGCCAAGTCCTATACGGAAGGTAACGCGACAGGCGGTTCCGAGGACGCCGAAAGCTTTTCTAAGGCTTAAACGCGTCAATACTAAAAAATAGGGCAACGGAGCGATCTGGAGCGCCGGATGATCTCATTGGATCACGCGAAGATCGTCTCAGGCGCTCAAAACAAAGACTCTAGAGCATCGGGTTGATTCAAGCTAATCGCCCGATGCTCTAGGGAGTTGCGACGTTCCTCTAGTCGCGAGGAATTGGATGAATGGTCGGCTTTTCGGCTGAGTAGATCTCGCGGGTTTGAGCTTTGGATGGCGACATTCGAAGTACCGCAGTGACAAGTACCAATACTGTTTGCAAACGCGATACTTCTAAGATGGATTTATTGGGTTTCCAAATTCAAGAATGACGGAAACGGAGCATAGTTAAACTATGACTGCATTCTTACATATGCGTCCACGCAAAACCTAAGGCTATTCAACCGCATCGGGGTCCCAGAAGCCCCAATGGATCGCAATTTTTCCCGCAGGCGAGATTTCAAACACGTCAAGGCCGCCAAATTTTGAGACGGTCCCGTCTTGAAGTGTGCCGGTCGCGTGCCAACGCACACCTATCTTAGGCGCGGCCTCATAAACATTTTCAGTATCGAACGTAATTTCTTTGAACATTTGACCGACTTCGTCGAAGAGCGCGCGGTGTCCTTCGACGGTTGTAATCGGTGGTTCGCCAACAGGGTCGTGGCTGACTGCGTCGGGTTCAAAGTGCTGAAGCAATAGATCCGTATCATTTAACGCTGTTCGTCGCCAAAACTCCGCAACAGCTTTGCGGCATGTTTCAAGATCCGCCTTAGGCTTCGTCATGATCTAGCTCCTGGAATTGCATTGTTTGATCGTGAGGCCAATGGATGACGACGCTGTCGCCCTTATTTGGCGGGCAAAGATCGCACTGCAGTCCAACGACCATGTGCCGACCGGCCTTGGCCGTCTCAACTTCGACTTCAAAAGCTGGCCCTCTAAAAATAATGTCTGACACTGTGCCCGAAAGCCACGACGCAGTCTCATCGTTTTGCGGTTTCCCAAGGCGAACGGCTTCTGGGCGAACTCCGAAACCAGTTTTTGAATTCACGCCTGGTCGCGTCACGCGAACACACCCCTCATCGCCCAGGTCAAGCATAGCGCCTTCGATAGAGGGTAATCGATTGATCTGGCCAATGAAGGACGCAACAAAGCTATCAGTAGGCTGACGGTAAATATTTTCCGGGGTGTCAAGCTGAACCACCTTGCCGCCTGACATAACACAGACCCTGTCCGCCAGACCAAATGCTTCATCTTGGTGATGGGCGACATAGATAAATGTAGTGTCGGTTTGCGCCTGCAAGCTCTTTAATTCTCGTTGCATGTGGTGCCTTAAAATCGGATCAAGCGCACCAAGCGGCTCGTC
>JBCCTV010000196.1:0-6020 GCA_039197915.1 Pseudomonadota bacterium
AGTATCCGGATTGGTTTAACGGCGCCGTGCCATCGTTTGGCGATCCTAACGCCCGCCTTTTAATCGTTGGACTGGCCCCCGGCCTGCAGGGCGCGAACAGGACTGGCCGCCCTTTTACGGGCGACTATGCGGGCGATCTTCTTTACGGCGCGCTTGAAAAATACGGATTCTGCATTGGTCGCTATGACGCTCGTCCGGACGATGGGCTTTTACTAACCGACGCCATTATTACAAACGCTGTCCGATGCGTTCCGCCGCAAAACAAACCGACGGGCGCCGAAATAAAAACATGCCGTAATTTTCTTGCCCAAACCATTGCTGCACTTGAGAATTTATCGGCAATATTATGTCTTGGACGAATTTCACATGAAAGCGTTAGGACCGTTTTTGGTCTGAAGGCGGCGCACGCCCCGTTTGGCCATGGCGCGAGAGTTGATGTGGATCCCGGCATCGCCATTTTTGATAGCTACCACTGCTCGCGCTACAATACGAACACGCGCCGTCTCACCGAAGAGATGTTCTTTGAGGTTTTTGAGGCGATACGCGAGCATCTCGATGGGTAAGGCCATCAACGACAGCGCTTAGGCACGTTAGGCGACCGAAAGAAACTTCGCGACAATCTTAACGTCTTCGTTGCTCTAAATTTCTGTTTTGTCGCGTTTTTTTGGCCCCCAACCGGTCACGACTTGGTCGGAAATCGTTCTAGCCTGCGGGCGGTCTTGAAAGATTGGCGAGCGCCTCAATTTTAAGACGACATAACAGTGAAATGCACCGTATAAGGGGCAACACACCGGCAGAAGACACCACCGATGCATTTTGCATCCAGGAGCCTGCGTTGCGATGAGCCGCCACTACGGACTTCCTCCAAAAGGCGACGCGGACCGCTTTCACCGGGCGCGAGATGCTCGTCCCGTGATGACGCTCTGTATCTCCGCTGTGTTTGGTGTCATTGGAGCCGCGGTTGCCGCTATCAGCTTTAACGAAGCGCGCTCGACATTAGACGCTTTGTTTCATGGCCCTTCGCTGGTCGCCGCGGTCCTTGCAGCGGGCTTTGGATGTTGGACCTATGTGTGGATAGCCAGGCCGAGGTTTGCGGCGCACTTCAGCCGTGGCGGTGACGCCTTTTCAGACCTTTTGCGGTTTTACGCCCGCGCGGCCTTGGCGCTGCTCGTTACCCTTTGCATCGGCAGGTATATCGCGCCGTCCATTGGCTCAACGGCGACAGGAATGATCTTGTGCGCGGCTGGCGGCGCTGGCTGTGCAGCCGCCTTTCAAACTGTTTTGACGTTTGTGCCCGCCTACGAAGTCCAGTAACGCCCGCGAGCTGCGCGGAGGACCTACATCCAGCGTCTGACTGAATTCTTGTACTCTTCAAAGGCCGGTCCAAACTTGTCCTCCAGATATCGTTCTTCCGCAGGGATGACGACGTAATGGAAGAGAACGCCCGCAACCACCGTCGTGACGACCGTCCATAGGTTAGACGTGGCAATGCCGAGGCCGACGCCGAAAGTCACCATTGAAAGATAGATGGGGTTGCGCGAATAGCGAAAAGGCCCGTCCTTGATGAGCATCCGCGACGGCGTGTTTGGCGACAAGATTTCTCCGTCCTCGGCGAATTTTGAAACCGAGAACATCATCACGCCGACAGAAGCGATGACGAGCAGTTCACCAACGCCTTCGGCGAACGCCCGTGGCAATGGCAACAGCCCGCCAAAGGCGACGCGCATGACATACCCAATGATAAGCGCTGTAAAAATAACCGTAGGCGGATGAAGTATAGTATTCGGGCGGTCTTCGTCCGCACCAAACTGCGCTGTCTGATCAGTCATCCTCTATCCCTTAATAGCCGCTGCTTCTGCCGCGCCCAATCGCGTTCTTTGACCGTGTCACGCTTATCGTGAGCCTTTTTTCCGACCGCAAGCCCGAGCTCTAATTTGGCCAGTCCACGCGCATTAAAATAAAGCTTCAGGGGCACAATGGTATACCCCTTCCGCTCAACCGCTTCTGAAAGACGCGCAATCTCGCGCGCCTTCAACAGTAGTTTACGCGGGCGCTTTGGCGCGTGGTTTTCTCGATTGCCTGCCGAATATTCAGGGATCGTTGCATTGATCAGATAAAGGCCGTCTTTTTCTGGTGATGCATAAGACTCAGCGATCGTCGCCTGCCCTTCCCGAAGCGCCTTCACTTCGGTTCCTTGCAGCATGACGCCCGCTTCAAAAGTCTCCTCGATTGAGTAATCCCGGCGGGCGCGTCGGTTCTCTGCAACGGTCTTCGCGTTTGAATTATCCTTCGCCATTGTTTTATCGCTGCGCTATCCCCGGCGGTGCTCCGAGTGGCCGTTCGCGCGCCTCTAATCGATTAAGCCAGCATGTTTCAACGCGCGCCGGAGCTGCGCTTTTACATCCTCCGGCGGCTCGACCAAAGGCAAGCGCGTCGTTGGCTCGCAAAGCCCAAGAACCGACATCGCATATTTTACAGGACCAGGACTCGTGTCAGCAAAGAGGGCGTCGTGCAGCGGGGCAAGCTGGTCTTGTATTTCGATCGCGCTTGAATAATCGCCGCGGGCGCACGCTTCGTGCATTTCTGCGCATAACGCCGGGGCGACATTCGCGGTCACGCCGATGCACCCGCGGCCGCCCATGGCGTTAAAGCCGACTGCAGTCATGTCTTCACCTGAGAGCTGGATGAAATCTGGACCGCTCGCCACACGTTGCAAGGCGACGCGCGCGAGGTCGCCGGTCGCGTCCTTGACCCCGACGATCCGCTCTAAGGTCGATAATTCAGCAATCGTTTCAATCGACAACTCCGATCGCGTCCGCCCGGGAACGTTATAAAGAATGATCGGCAGGGTCGTGTTTTCGTGGAGCGCTCGGTAATGCGCAATGAGCCCAGCTTGGCTTGGTTTATTGTAATACCCCGTCACGGTTAAAAGCGCATCCGCGCCAGCGTCTTCTGCGTGTTGGGCGATTTCGATGGCTTCGCTTGTCGCGTTCGAGCCAGCCCCGGCGATGACTGGCGCACGACCTGCGACGGTCTCGACGCAAATCGAGATCAGGTGCTTGTGTTCGCGGTGCGAAAGCGTCGCCGACTCGCCGGTTGTGCCAACCGCCACAAGCCCGTGCGTCCCCGCCTTCAATTGTCGTTCGATCAGCGAGCGATATCGATCTTCGTCCAACACGGCGCCAGGCGGCTTACCGGGCTCGTCCAGAAACGGCGTTATGAGGGCGGTGATTGAGCCTGAAATCTTTGTCATTTTAACGTGTTACTTCGATAATTCGCTTAATTCGGGGCGTTCGTGTGGGCCAGCAGACATTCGCTTTTTTATCACTGTTATTGGTGGGCCCAGCAAAATGGTCTAGCCTACACATTGTATGTGTTTGGGTAGTGGCCGCGAGGGGTGCACGAAATGAGTCGTGAGTTCAAGCGGCATTCTTGGGTTCAGCGTTGCGTTAGCGCCGCTTTAGCCGTTACAACCATTGCGGCCTTTGTTTTTGGCGATTTCGCCTACGCCGGAACGCCGACGCCGCGCCTAAAACCGCCAGCGCCGGGGCCGCAGTATTCATCGCGCGGAGACCAAGCGCGTCTCGAGATAATCACCAACGCCCTCAAAAAGCGGAATTATACACTCGCTCGCGAGACTGCGGCTCGGATTGAAAATCCTATCGCGCAAGCCCTTGGCGAATGGCTTTATCTGTATGCAAACGATCCAAACCTATCGATCATTGAAGCTGACCGCTTTTTAGATCTCCACCCCGATTGGCCGGCGGTGGGCCGCATCCAGGGACACGTCGAGCGCCAACTTGATTTCCAAACGCCGGTTGATGTCGTTACCGAGCTTTTTGATACGCGTGATCCCGTGTCTAGCCGCGGCAGGCTGCACCTCGCGCGCGCGCTGTTTGCGGTCGGCGATGACACAGCGGCGACATTTCAATTGCGCCAAGCCTGGGTGAACCAAGACTTCAAACTTGAAGATGAAAAAGCCTTGCTAGCGCGCTACGGCGCCAGGCTCACACCAGCGGACCATGCCGCGCGGGTCGATCGATTATTATGGAGCCGAAAAGTCACCGCGGCTCGGCGTGTCTTTAGCCGTTTATCCCCCCAAGAACGCAATCGCGCAGAGGTCCGCGCTAGCTTGCTCGTCCGCGCGTCACGCGCCTCTTCCGCGTTTGATCGGTTAGCAAAGTCAGACCGCGAAGACCCGGGCCTTATGCATGCGGCCGTTCGATACTTGCGACGAAATGGCGAGGAACCTCGCGCCGTCGCCATTGCGCGGTTAGCCCCCACGTCTCCGAATGTTCTGCGCAACCCCGCGCGGTGGTGGGACGAGCGCCAACTCTTGATGCGCTGGGCGCTAAAGGAAAAGCGGTATAGCGATGCTTACGATATGGCCGCCGGGCATGGCCTTGAGCCGGGTACTGATTTCTCAGAAGCCGAGTTCAATGCAGGTTGGATCGCCCTCCGGTTTTTAGGCGCGCCAGAGCGGGCCGAGGCGCATTTCAAAGCGCTCATCAGCACCGTCAGTGCGCCGATCTCCTTAGGGCGCGGGTACTATTGGCTTGGCAGAGCCCTAGAAGACATGGGCCGGGAGCTGGATGCGGAAATCGCTTATTTGAACGCGGCTGAATATATTTATACCTATTACGGACAATTAGCGGCCGAACGCATCGGCGGTGACGCACTCGTTAAACGGTTTCTCGAAGCACAGCCCCCAGCGCCTGCTGAGGCCGCGCTTTTTTCCTCGCGACCCATCGCTGCCGCTTTGCGCATTCTTTCTGAGATCGACAACCCCCAGGCTTTTCTTGTTTTCGCCTATCACCTTGATGACCGCCTGGAGACAGCGGGGGAATATAAGGCGTTAGCGGAACTGGCCGTCGGTGAGAATGCGCCGCATATTGCCGTTAGAGCCGGGAAAGTCTCTGTACGTCGGAACGCCTTTGCACCGGACGTCTCGTACCCGCTGGTTTATGTTCCACGCACGGCGACGCGGTACACGCCGGCAGAAGTCATCCTCGGCTTGTCGCGGCAAGAATCTGAGTTCAACCCTCGCGCCTATTCGCGCGCCGGCGCCCGCGGCATGATGCAGCTTCTGCCGTCGACAGCGCAACTCACCGCCAAAAAAGAAGGCATCCTTTATTCCCGGTCAAGACTATTATCGGACCCGCTTTACAATATGGTGATTGGCTCCGCCCATCTTTCTCACCTTTTTGAGCGATTTGATGGGTCCTGGATCATGACCTTTGCGGGCTATAATGCGGGGCCCCACCGGGTTGATCAGTGGGTGGACCGTTACGGCGATCCGCGGTCGCGAAACGTCGATCCTATTGATTGGGTTGAACAGATCCCCTTCTCCGAAACGCGAAACTATGTGCAGCGCGTTCTGGAAAACACCCAGATATATCGCAGCCGCTTAAACGAAGGGCCGATCGCTGGCCTCTTAGCGAACGATCTTGAGCGTGGCGGAGGCCGAGGGCGCGCCGGCGCCATCGAACCAATGCCAAGAACGGCGAACGCTTTCGCCGCCCTGCCCGAACGCACCATGCAATATGCGAGCGCTGTGACCCTGACGCCGCCAGCCTCAGCAACTGACGCCGTGCAGACAAGCCCAATTGCCGCTTGGCAAGAGACCGCCAAAGATGCGCAGAGCACTGAAGAAATTGTCGCTAAGACAGCTGACAAAACTGCACGTTCAGCCAGCGTCGGCGAAGTAAAGAAAGACGAAACCCTTAACGGCGGGATCGCTGAAAACGAAAACGAAACACCAAAATCTGCGACGCGAAAAAGCAAGCGGAAACGCACTGAAACGGATCGTCAGCGTACGATCAAAACAGCAACCTTGCCGCCAGCAGTGCGGGCGGATGCGCTGGAGCCTGCACAGACAAGTGAACCGCAAAAGGCTGCTAATGCAGACCAGGGGCGAGAAACGGTTGCGAATAAAACAACGGTCGAGGAGCCCGTCGATCGTCTAACGTCAGCGGATGACCTTAACGCGTTGCAGGCGTCTTCATTGGGCGACACGATCA
>JBCCTV010000197.1:0-6003 GCA_039197915.1 Pseudomonadota bacterium
GTAAAGCCCTAAACTGTGATGACGCGGATTATCGGCATGCAGAAATATAATACGTTGATCCGGCGCACCCTCCGCAAAAGGCGGCAACGTCAAGTCGTCACTATCGCCAAAGCCCAGATGCTCGACGTAGAACTCCCGCACGGCCTGAATGTCAGGCGCCGGTAAGACCACATGGCCGAGGCCCATATTCTGGGTGATGAATTTGCTGATACCACGTGCGGGCGTAAAAGCATCGCCCGTCGCGCGCGAATGGAAAACCTCCACCCGGTTGCCAGCGGGATCGGAAAAGAAGGCGAAAGCCGCGACTGCACGACGCTCCGCCTCGCTCGCGTCACCAAGCGTCGCGGGCACGCCCGATCCATTTAGCTTGTCGATTAAGGCATTGAAGGCTTGCTCCGTGCCCAAATCCCAACCCACAGAAAACAGACCATCCGCATCCGACTTTTCAATCAAATAGCGGAACGGCGCTTCATCCATCCGGTATCGAAGGTCAGCGCCGACTTGTGGTGCGGCCTTTAAACCGAGCACGTTTTCCGCAAAGGCGCCCCAGGCAGGCGGATCCTGCATCTTTAGGATCGCGTATCCCAACTCCTTTACAGCCATAGTGACTATCCTTCCCCGTCGCGCTTTTTTAATATGTCGAGGGCGACATCAACGATCATGTCTTCCTGACCGCCGACCATCCGCCGTGCGCCTAGTTCCACCAGAATTTCCCGAACATCAAGCCCGTAGTCCTCGGCGGCTTTCTCCGCATGCCGCAGAAACGACGAGTAGACGCCTGCATAGCCGAGCGACAGCGTTTCCCGGTCTACACGAACGGGACGGTCTTGCAACGGGCGGACTAGCTCTTCGGCTGCATCCATAAGTTTGAAGACATCGCAACCGTGCTTCCATCCTTTACGGTCGGCCGCTGCAACAAAGACTTCCAAAGGCGCATTTCCGGCGCCGGCCCCCATGCCGGCCAACGAAGCGTCGACCCGCCGGGCGCCCCGTTGCACGGCGACAATGGAGTTTGCAACGCCTAAGGATAAATTGTGATGCGCATGGACGCCGCGCTCTGTGGTCGGCTCGAGGACGCTGTCATAGGCGTCAAGCCTTGCAGCATAACCGTCCATGTCCAACGCGCCACCAGAGTCCGTAACATAGACGCATTGGGCGCCATAACTCTCCATCAGCTTCGCCTGCTCCGCCAATGGCTCCGCCTCGATCATGTGGCTCATCATCAAAAAGCCTATGGTGTCCATACCGAGATCGCGGGCCATCCCGATATGCTGCTTAGAAACGTCGGCCTCTGTGCAATGGGTTGCAACGCGCACGGACCGAACGCCCAAGCGATAGGCTTCTTTTAAGTCGTCAACCGTCGCGATGCCCGGGAGTATCAGCGTCGTAACAACGGCGTTTTCAACGGCGTCGGCGACGGCTTCGATCCATTCCCAGTCCGTATGCGCACCAAAGCCATAATTAAAGCTCGAGCCCTTAAGGCCATCACCGTGTGCAATTTCGATAGCGTCGACGCCGGCCGCGTCAAGCGCTTTCGCGATTTGCGCCACATGGTCAACGCCGTATAGGTGGCGAATGGCGTGCATGCCATCGCGCAGCGTCACGTCTTGAATATACAGTTCCTCAGACTGAGGATCGTTTAAACGCCCACTCACGCGGCGGCTCCAAATTTTTGGACCGCAATGCGCTCAGCCGCGCCAAGCCCCGCGGAGGTCATGATATCGAGATTTCCAGCGTATTTCGGGAGATAGTGCCCAGCGCCTTCAACCTCGAGGAAAATCGTTGTTTTAACACCCTCATACTCGCCCTGGCCTGGGATTTTTAGCTTTCGGTTGCCGCCGAAACGCTCAAACTGAACCTTTTGCTTCAAGCGATACCCCGGAACATAGTCCTGCACGGCGGCGACCATATCGTGTACGGATTGTTCAATCTCTTTTTCTTCACCACCGACCGAAAAAGCGTAAACCGTATCGCGCATAATCATGGGCGGTTCAGCGGGGTTTAAGATGATGATCGCCTTTCCGCGATCTGCGCCGCCAACCACTTCGATGCCGCGGGCTGTCGTTTGCGTAAACTCATCAATGTTGGCGCGTGTTCCAGGGCCAGCCGAGCGCGACGACACAGACGCAACAATTTCAGCATAAGGAACGCTCGCTGACGCCCGTCGAACCGCGTACACCATGGGGATTGTCGCCTGCCCACCGCATGTCACCATATTGACGTTGGCTTCGCCCAAATGCTCTTCCAGGTTCACGACCGGCACACAATAGGGACCGATGGCGGCCGGCGTCAAATCGATCATCTGTTTGCCTGACGCGAGACACGCTTCGCTGTGGGAGGCGTGCGCCCCGGCGGACGTTGCGTCAAACGCAATCTTAATCTCTGACCATACGGAGAGGCTTTGCGCGTCGCTGAGCCCGCCATGGGTCGTCTCAACGCCCAAGGATCGCGCCCGCGCCAACCCTTCCGAGTCGGGATCAATACCAACCATCAAAGCGGGTTCGATTCGGTCCGATGTTTCACGGATTTTCATGAGCAAATCCGTGCCAATGTTGCCGGATCCGAAAATCGCCGCTTTTATTTTCGCCATTGTGACTATCCTTATACAAATGATACGGCGCAGTCACCGACGCCCGGTATCCGCATTATCATCTCATCGCCAGCGACGACCGGCTCCAGCGGAACAAGCGACCCAGAAAGAATGATCTCGCCAGCCTCAAAAGGAATACCGTAGGCGCCCAGCGTATTCGCCAACCACGCAACAGCGTTTTCCGGCGCCCCTTGAACCGCTGCGCCCACGCCCCTGCTCAACGGGGCACCGTTTTTCTCAACGCTCACTTCTAGCGATGAGAGATCGTAATCGCGTGGATCGCATTTCGCGTCGCCAATCACGAAAACCCCACAGGAGGCGTTGTCGGCGACGGTGTCCTGGATTTTGATTTTCCAGTCTGAGATGCGCGAGTCAACGATTTCAAAACACGGCGCGATGTATTCCGTCGCGTCAATGACCATTTGCGGCGTCACGCCAGGCCCTTTTAGCGGCGCCTTCAAAACAAAAGCAATTTCTGCTTCGGCTCGCGGTTGAATGAGATCAGAGATCCGCACCTTGCCGTCGTGGACAAACATTGCGTCCGTTAGAAAGCCAAAGTCCGGCTGACGCACATCCAGCATATCCTGGACCGGCTTTGATGTAACGCCGATTTTCTTGCCAACGACCTTTTCAGAATTTTGAGCCAGGCGCTTCTCAAGGAAAATTCTTGAGATGTCATACGCATGATCAATCGAAATTGTCGGGTAGCGTTCCGTAAGCGGTGTAATCGTCGACTTCTCACGGAGCGCGGCAAACAACTCCGCCCCACAGGCTTCAATTTCATGTCGGTCCATGGCGCGCCTCCGTCGCCTAACCGTGCGCCAGGAAGTCGATTGTCAGCGCGTTAAAGAGCCGCGCCTGCTCAATCATTACCCAATGGCCGCAAGCGTTGATCTCAACAAGACGCGAATGCGCATTAGCGCGTATGCATGTCTCCTTGCCTTGGGGCGGCATAAAGGCGTCATCAGCGCCCCAAAACGTCAGTATAGGGCATGTGAGAGCGGACATTTGCTCGCCGAGCGCTGGCGTCTTCATGGTGGTCAACACTTCTTTAGGCTGACTTTCAGCAATTGCCCAACGCATCGCAACGAGCTCGTCTGTGATGTGTTTTGGATCGAACACAAAACTCAAAAGGACGTCTTTTAAATTATCGGCCGTGACGCCAGCGCCCATCGCCGCCATCATCTTAGCAATGCCGGGCATCGAGAAATAATCCGCCTGCGGCTCAAGGCATCCTGGCCCCATCAAAACAAGCTTTTTCGCAATTTTCGGATCACGCAACGCAAGCTGGATCGCGACGCCGCCGCCGAGCGAATTGCCGATAAAATGAGCGCTCCCGACACCCCAAGCCGACATCGCCGCCGCAACAGTGTCGCAGAACAGATCGAGCGTGTAATCGCCTTTATCAGTCGGCTTATCGGAGTACCCGAAGCCGATCATATCCAGGAGCCAGACCCGATATCCGGCGTCAACTAAAGCTTGATAATTGAACCGAAAATTCGCCCAAGCGCTGTTGCCGGGGCCAGACCCGTGGAGGAAGACAACGTCCTCGCCCTCACCAAAGACTTGAAAGTGAAGGCGGACGCCATTGGCGTCCACATACTCTCCCTCAGGCGGCCCGTTTTCCCGGCGCATTCTTTTATCCACTTATGGATGGCGGTGACCGCGGGCTCAACGCCCGCGTAAAAGAGCTACACGAAGTAGTCTGTGCTCTCGCCGCCCATTTTTACGTTTCCGAAATTCCGCGCAAATGGAACCGGATTATTAGCGACATGCGCGCGCGTGATGTGCACATCGTGCCAAAGCTTCTGAATTGGCGAGCCATCATAAACGCTTCTGCCTCCGGCGACTTCGTACAGCGTGTCGATCGCCTTGATCATATTGTCGATCACAATTGACGCCTGATAGCGGAACTTGATCCGGTCAACCATTGGTGTCTCGCGACCGGCGCGCGCATTATCAACAAGCGCGTCAAAGTTTCTGTAGAGAATTGTCTCCGCAACGTCGACGGCATTCTCAACTTCTGCAACCCGCCGCAGAATGTCCGGATCTGATTGAAGCTTGGTCGGATCCGTACTGCTCTTGCTGGCGTTCTCAGTAAAAAGTTTCAGCGCTTTTTTTACCGCGCCGATCGCCGGCGTTGAAACGATCCGGATAAAGATCTGCGCCCACGGAATTGAGTAGAGCGGATCGTCCGCGTTGTGCAGGCAGTTGAAACCGTCGAGCTGCTTGTGCGTCCTGTAATGGGGCACAAACACGGGCTTCTCGATCACGACATCGTTCGAGCCCGTCCCCTGCAACCCCATCGAAAACCACGTGTCTTCGATCACGTAATCTTCGCGGGGCACGAGGAACGTGCGGTAACCCTCGCCAGGAACGATGCCGCCGAGGAGCGCCCATGCGCAATGGTCGCTTCCTGAACTCCAGGCCCAACGACCGCTCAGCATCAAGCCGTCTTTGCCAGGCGCGTCTTCAACGCGGCCGCCCACAGGATTGTAAGAGCTCGAGATCCGAGTATTGGGGTCGCTCGAATACACGTCTTGCTGTGCTTGCGGGTCCATTAGCGCCAATTGGTAGGCGTGGCATGCGATAATGCCAGCCACCCAGCCGGAGCTCATATCCGCTTCGGCGATCTCAATTTGCGCTTTGAAAAAGTGCTGCGGCTCCAGCCCAAGCCCGCCTAGCGACTTCGGGAGGAAGGACAAAAAGATACCTGCCTCTTTAAAATCGGCGATCGTTTGAGAGGGCAGCTTGCGGGCTTTCGTGCCCTCTGGAGCGCGCTCCTCAATGCCCGAGAGAAACGGCGCAATGTTAATTCCCGAAGCCGATTCAACAGGTCGGATAGCAGCTTGGCTCATGAAAACGCTCCTTTTCAGCCCAATAACCGTAATATCTTTTTCGTAGCGTGAGAAGGGTTTCACACCGAATTTCGATAGCAAATCATGTTATTTTCGTCGATTTCGCAAAAATTTTCGATAAAATTGCGGAAATGGCGCGTCAGGCTAACGCAGGCGGCGCCCACATTTACAGCTGGAACGCGTCTCACATAGGTTTACGGGGCGAGCAGAAATTTCTGAACTTTGCCAGAGGCGTTTCTCGGCAGCGTGTCTTTAAAGATTACTTTGCGGGGCGCTTTGTAGTTGGCCATCGCATCCCGCGCCCACGCAATTAAGACCGCGTCGGTTAAGGACGAGCCCGGCGTGCGAACGACGTAAGCATGCGCGACTTCGCCGAGGCGCTGGTCGGGCGCGCCGATAACAGCGACGTCCGCAATCTCTGGATGTTGAAGCAGGATTTTTTCGATTTCGGCCGGGTAACAATTGAAGCCGCCGACAATGAACATGTCTTTTTTGCGGTCGGTGATTTTCAGATAACCGCGCGCATCCTGAACGCCTATGTCGCCGGTTTTTAAC
>JBCCTV010000198.1:0-5949 GCA_039197915.1 Pseudomonadota bacterium
AAACGTTCCTCGACGGAGAGCGCCATGTGGAAATCACATGCGGAGCAGACGCGGTGAGCGGCCTCCAAATCACTCGTAAAGATCATTTCACCGCAATTTTTGCACTTTTCCCAAAGCGTATCGGCGCTGTCTTCTTCTTGCTTGAGGAGCTTTTTGATGCCGGGCGGCGTGATGTTTGATAGCCAGTTCATAGATGCCCGTTCCTTTCGCCGTTACGCCGTTTCATGCGCCTGTTTTTCTGTTTTTGCGCCTTAAAATCTCGGATCAACGGGAGGCTCCCCGCACCGCCATCGCAATATCGCGCGCAAAACTGAGCGCTTCGTTGACGATTTCCCGGTCCGCACCTTCTTCATTTGCGCCGCCGTTCGGCTGATTGGCGGAGCTTAAATCAATCTTCCCAGCAATCTTTTCAACAATCGCTGAGCCAACAACCACACCGTCGGCGATTTGCGCAATCTCTGCCGCCCGCTGTGTGGTCTTTACGCCGAACCCGACCGCCACCGGAAGACCGCTTGCCTCGCGAACCCGGCCCACGGCCGCCGCAACATCACTCGCATCGCCGGATTTTGCGCCGGTAACACCAGCGACAGACACATAATATACGAAGCCGCTAGCGCCATCGACCACCCGGGCGAGTCGGTCATCGTCGGTTGTGGGCGTCGCCAAGCGCACAAAGTCGATCCCCGATGTGTCTAAGGCCTCGCGCATTTTTGCGTCTTCTTCTGGAGGCAAGTCGACAATGATAACGCCATCGACGCCGGCGGAGGCGGCGTCTTGCGCAAAAGCCTCAAGCCCGTATCGCCGAAACGGATTATAATAGCCCATCAAAATCAACGGCGTATCCGCGTCGTGACTGCGGAATGCGCGCGCCAGACCGATTGTTTTTGCAAGCGTTTGACCGGCCTTTAGGGCGCGTAGCCCGGCCGCCTCGATCGATGGGCCATCGGCCATGGGATCAGTGAAACATACGCCCAACTCGATGAGGTCCGCCCCCGCCGCCGGCAAACCCTTGGCGATTTCCAGGGACGTCTCGGCGTTTGGGTCGCCCGCCATGATGAAGGGGATAAAAGCGGCGCGGTTTTCCTTTTTTAGCGCCGCAAATTTCTCGGCGATCCGTTTAGAAGGCATCGCGACCGCATCTTTCTAGGGCGCTTCGAGGATAAACCGAGGCGTTGATGGTTGCCGACCGTCAACGCCGCCAAAGAAGCGCAAACAAAACAAAAGGCTAGCGCGTTCAGCGAATTACCAAAGGAACGCATGAGGCTCTAGCTGGACGAACACTCTTGGGCGTTGGGGTAGGCGCTCATCCTAAAAGAGGCAAGCGCAAAGACTGAACCCGAATGGGAAGCCCAAATAGGATGCAAAGCCTAAAGTGCGCTCTTAGCCAGCGCTTGCCGCCGTCACCGCCGGGCAAGATAACTTGCCCGCCACCGCCTCACCGGCGCTTTCGACCCATTCGATCAAGGCGGCGGCAATCAGGCAACGCTCAGCGTCCGTCTCCAACCGGCTATCGGCAGCGAGGTCTTGCGCGATTAACGCAATGCTGTCGACACCCTCAAGGACGGAGATCCCACCGTCGCTATCGCTATCAAACCGCAAAAGACGCACGCCGCCTGCCGCGCTGTTATAAGCGGGCCACGGGCTCGGCGCTCCGGTGAATTCTGGTGTCCCCGTTCGCGCAAACGACGCCCAATAGCGCCCCATATTCCGGCTCAGCCGCTCTCGGCTCTCACTTGTTTTTTTGTGGAAGAGGATGCGATCGGCGGCGCCAAGCAATTGAAACCGATTGAAAATGAAGGGGATTTCAACCGCATGCCCCGCGCCCAAGAGCGAGCCCAGGTCCATAATTAAAAACCGTCCGCCCTCGTCCCAATCAAAACGGTAGGCGTAATAGTCTCCGTGATCGGCCTCTTTGAGCTTGGCGCCGAGATCATCAACGGACCGCACGCGCCAGATTCGGCTCGCATATTCAGACGCCGCATCGTAGAGGTCCTGGTCGCGCGGCGTAATCAGTGTGCCGAAAAATGTCCGCACATAGCGCGGGTCGAGCAGATAAAAGAGCTTCATCTCATCTCGATTGACGCCAGAGATTGTCGGGACCGCATTAAACGTGTCGCGAGAACGAAAGGCTTCCCTAAGGGGCGTTTCCGGCAGCACCACCCCGTCAGAGATAATCTTCGGCATATCAACCGCGCCGGTTTCAGCCCCGTCATAGGCCATAAAAAACGTCTCGACACTGAGCGCCCGCAAACCTTCAGCCGTATCGACGCCGAGGCGCTCGACAATTGTTTGAGCGGCGTTCTCTTCATCACCAACGACGCCTGACGCCTCCTCAATGGAAACGCTGTCGAGCAGACCCGATTGGATGATCGCTTTTTGAAATAGGCCCGCCGCCAGGGGCGACGCTAAGAGCGTCGCCACATTTTGCCCACCGGCGCTTTCCCCAAAAACCGTAACATTTTCCGGATCCCCGCCAAAGTTCTCCACATTTTCGCGCACCCATTTCAGCGCAGCGATGAGATCTAGCGTTCCGAAGTTAGCGCCCTTGTCCTCTTCCGTTTCAGCGCTTTCGCGCAATGCATCGTGTGCGAACCAACCAAGCGGGCCTAAGCGGTATTGGACCGCAACGACGACAACATTCTCATTCATGACGAGCGCCGATGCGTCATAATGTTTGCTTGTCCCCCAGACATTACCGCCGCCATGGATCCAGACCATAACTGGGGATTTTGCCGCGCTGGGCTTCGCATAAACATCAAGAAATAAGCAGTCTTCAGAGCCAATGATTAATCCGGGTTCAAACCCCTCCGCCGCACTAAAAGCATTTGTGTACTGAGGGCAACGCTCGCCAAATTCCTGCGCGGGGCGAACGCCGCTCCAGGGCTGCGGTGGGCGCGGGGCGCGCCAGCGATTGTCGCCCGCCGTTGACGCCGCAAATGGCACGCCGCGCCAGACATGGGCCCCATTATCGGCGACGAAGCCCTCGACCTCGCCATAGGCGGTCAACGTGCGCGTTTGTTCTGCAGCCTCGGGCGTTGGCGGCGTCGATGGCGCCCTGGAACACGCCGCAAAGACTATTGCCGCCCCAAAAATCCAGATTGCTCGCTGAAAACTAGTCATAACATATGCTCCCATCCCGACGATGGTTTACCGCCGACGGTCGCCGGTTCCAAGCGGCGCCGAGCAGACAATGACAGCGATCGCCGCGACCCATACCGCCCCCAGTCGCCAGACCTGCCACAGCTCCCACTCGGCAAGTGCAGAGACAAGAAACGCCATTGCAATTGCGACCGCCGCGGGCGCGCTGTCCCTCGTTGCGAAATAGCGTCGGCAGATGCGGTATAATGAAACCAGAACGCTCGTGAATAACACCGCGCCGACGAGACCAAGCTCAAGCCAAATATGCAGGAAAAGACTATGGGGATGCATGGGCATGGTGCTGAGGTCAAAACCGTCAATCGGAACCGTCGGGCCGGACCGGCTCAAAACACGAGCATAGCCAATACCGCCGCCGAAAAGGGGCTGGCTATAAATCTCGCCGCCTGCGCGCTCCCAAATATATAAGCGTTGGCGCCAGGAGGCTGGACCCTCCGTCCACGTATCAGCGGTCTCGCTGAGCGGCAACGAGCCGACAAGCGCGGGCGACGCCCAGAGCATGAAAACCATCGCAGCAAAGACCGCGGCGAGGCCCGCGCGCGGCGCTTTTAGCCCGACCAGAAAGGCGCCTGCCCCAAGAACGAGCATCACCGCGTTTGCTTGAATAACGAGGCCGAAAGCCGGAACCGCCGCCAAGGCGACGGCCCCGAACGCAAACGGCGCTAACCTTCGGCGCCGAAGCGCGACGACTACCGCTGGCCAAATGATCACCATAAGGACAAGAACGCCGCGACCGAGCTGAATATTGTCGCGAATGGGCGGTTCGAACGGCGGCAATATTGCGCGCAACTTCAACCCGCTTGCCGTTTCAACGGCGGCGAGCGCCGCGGCGGCGAACACCGCGTACACCAACACTTTTTCTGCGAGCGCCCGGTCACGCCGGGGCAAAGCAAGGGCTGCCTGCAGGCTCAGACCGGCAAGGGCCATCGCGCCCCCAAGGCGCAACCCCCAGGGCCATCTCTCCGGCGCCGCAGACCATGCGCCGCTCAACGCCGCCCACAAAAAGAACCCGGCGGTCGCGACCCAAAATTGTGTTACGGGCCTTGAAAAAAACGCCCCGTTGATCGCAGGCAATCGCGAGCGAAGCTCTGTCCACGGAACGGCGAGCAGGAGAAACAGCAATGCAGGCGCAAACCCGCGAAAGACAAACGTCACCAGCGGCGCGAGGCTGCAAAAAAAGACGGCGAAGACCAATCCTCGCCACGGCCGGCTCGATAGCCAGTCGAGAAGCCCTATGGGACTTTTTGATGACGGCGTCGGCTTTTGGCTTTGCTTTTTCTGTGAAGGCTCGTTGGCTGTCACGGTGGTGTTCGGCATTCCGCTCCCAAACGCCCTATGCGGTCATACGGCGTACGAGGCGTTTAAGGCGTTTTGAGGCGGATCGCTGCATTTTTTGAAATGGATTTCGCGGGCGCATAGGCCCTTGGGGATCATCGACATGGCGCCCGTCGCCAATGTGGCGCACAACCCCATTTTCCAAATAGGCCATTGCGTAGCGCGCCTTCTTGAAGGCGTATGAGACGTCGGCTTCATGGCCCAGGGACTGGAACGGCCCAAGCCGGGTGTAATCCCCCCGGCGGCGCAAACCTGGATTAAATGAGTAGCTGAAATATTCCGGGTGCCGGGACGGGTCTGTTAGATAGTATTCGATGCCGTCGAGCGCGCGGGTCGGGAGGTCATGGAGCAATGGGTTTAGCGTTCCCCTTTCGCGCAATCCCACCATGCTCACATTGCGGTGCGCGCTTAAGAGCTTGCGGGAGTGGGCGATATAGTCCGCGCCGTAAAACTCCCAATCGTCCTCACAGTGAAAAATAAGCGGTGTAGAAACCATCGCATAGGCGCGGTCAATCGACGCCATCTGGCCGAGCTTGCGCTCATTGACGATCACTTCAATAAATTTGCCAAGATCGCCAACGGCGTCAACGACGCCTTTATCGCCTGAGTCTTCGATTAAAATCGTGCGCGCCGGCGCCTCATCAATCGTTCTGAAAAGGCTGGCGAGGGTCGTCCGCAACAGATCAAACCGACCGCAGCTTGTGATAACGATCGTAAAGGCTTCGTCCGTCACCTCTTTGTCCTAAACCTCTGAGAGGGGGCGCTGTAGAAGATCAAAAACGCTTGCGAGGTCTTTATCCCCACGCCCGCACATATTCAGTATCAGGATGGCGTCCATCGGCATTTTGGCCGCTTCCTCCAGAGCCCGGGCGAGCGCGTGGGACGGTTCTAAAGCCGGGATAATCCCTTCCAGTTTCGCGCAAAGCTGAAATGCGGCCAGCGCCTCCTCGTCGGTCGCGCTCAAATATCGAACCCTGCCGACCTCGTGCAACCAGGCGTGTTCTGGCCCGATGCCTGGATAATCAAGACCCGCAGAAATTGAATGGGCGTCAAGAATTTGCCCATCGTCGTCTTGCAGGAGATAGGTTTGGTTCCCATGCAGAACGCCTGGCTCGCCGCCGGCGATCGACGCCGCGTGGGCGCCGCTTGATAAACCTTTGCCCGCCGCCTCGACGCCGACAATTTCAACCGACGCGTCGTCCAAGAACGGATGAAAAAGCCCTATGGCGTTCGAGCCGCCGCCAATGCAAGCCATGATCATATCAGGCAGGCGGCCCTCGGCCTCCAAAATCTGTTCTTTCGCCTCACTGCCGATAACGCTCTGAAAATCACGCACCATAGCCGGGTAGGGATGGGGCCCGGCGGCCGTCCCGATAATGTAAAATGTGTCAGCGACATTGGTGACCCAGTCGCGCAGAGCCTCGTTCATGGCGTCTTTCAAGGTCGCACGACCACTCT
>JBCCTV010000199.1:0-5922 GCA_039197915.1 Pseudomonadota bacterium
ACGGAGTACATGTCTCTCCGACAAATGGCGTTTCGCCTAACCCCAATTGATGCCTTTTGCCGTCAGCGATTGAAGTATTTCTTCCATGTCAGCAGCAGCCTTGGGTTTGATCCACCCTTCCCGGTCAGTTGGTTCCGTAAATCGCTCCCGCTGACGCAGCAAAACCTCTGGCGTTGCATCCGACGGATCATTTTTCCGCTCTACGATACGACGGGTCAGAACCTCTGTTGGCGCGTCTAGCCAAAGCCCGATGAATGGAGCATTCGCCTCCGCTGCAAGGTTGCGCACCGCCTCGCGTTGGGCTGTGCTTCCAAATGTTGCATCCAGAATGACCGTTGCGTCGGCGCGAAGAGCCTTGTTCGCCGAAGAGGCCATTGCCGCATATGTCCGCTCGGATATTTCGTCCTTATAAGCAGCTAGGGGCGCATTTTCTTCCGGGTCAAGAGCGAGCAACCGCTTGCGTACAATATCGCTATGTAAGGAAACAACAGAACCGTAGCCTGGCGCTTCAGCATTCAGCGCATAGGCAAGGGTCGACTTTCCGGAACCGGAAAATCCGCCAATAGCGATGAGGGCGGGTTTTTCTGAGCCGTCTTTCGCTGACAGCGCAAGCTCTGCAAACTCCGCGCTTTGCGCCCTCTCTCCATTAAAGCCCGTCGCCATTGCGCGAATTGCGGCCCGCACGGAAATGAAAAGCGGCAGCGCTTTCACGCCACCGTAATCGCCCGTGGCGCTCAAATACCGGCTTAGGGTCCTCGCCGCCTCTCCCCGTTTATTGAAGCGGTATAAATCCATCAGCAGGAAGGCGAGATCATAAAGAATATCAATCGTGGCCATCCGCTCGTCAAATTCAAGGGCGTCAAATGGCGTTGGCGCTCCATTAATCAGTACAAGGTTCGCAAGATGGAGGTCTCCATGACACCGTCGGACGAAGCCCGTTTCCCGACGATCAACAAAGTGCTTTGTGTTCGCCCCCGCCAAGCGAGCCGCCGCCAGCGACCATTCCTCGACCCTATGCTCCGGCGGTTCAGCGCGCAGGCGATCCTTTGAAAGGTTAGCGATGACGCTTGAAATATCGCTACTGAAGTCGGCGTCTTTAACAACTTCGGCGGACAGATGATCGCCTGCGATACGATCGCCAAGCGCATCAATTATCGCGTTGGTCAGTTGCCCGCGCTGAAGAAGCCTATCGAGCTGGTCATCGCGATTAAAACGCTCCATTTCAACAACGGCGTCGAGCACCTGGCCTGGTCCGTCGAAACTAGCGACACCTGCAGAGACCTTTATCTCGCGTACACCGCGATATAAATCGGGGGCAAAGCGCCTGTTAACCGCCATCTCACGCTCACACGCAGCACGACGGCTCTCCCGTGAGAGGAAATTGCAGTAGTCGTGGGCAAGGGCGCGCTTTAGTTTGTAAACTTTTGATCCACTTAAAAAGAGCCTGTTTAAGGACGTTTCAATTTCTCTTGCTCGACCGCCATGATCGCCTGGCAATGCGCGCAGGAAAGATAATGTCGCCGCCTGCTCCTCCTCACGATTTGCTTCTGTCATTGTTGCAATAAAGAAAAAGCGTTGATCGCTAGCATGAGTTCTTCGTTCGTTGGGATGACCCATGCGCTTAGTCTTGACAATGGCGTAGAGATATGAGGCTTTCCAGTTTGATTTGCCTCTTGATCAAGCTCTACGCCAAGCCAGGAAAGTTTGTTGACGATCCGCTCCCGGATTTCTGGTGAATTTTCGCCAATACCTGCGGTGAAAATTAGTGCGTCAAGACCTTCCATGGCGGCAGCCAGAGAGCCAATCTGTTGAACACACCGCAAAATAAAATAGTCGATTGCCTGACTTGCTGCCGGATTATCCGACCGCAGCAGATCCCGCATATCGCCGCTGACGCCAGATAGGCCCAATAGGCCGGATTGTTGGTTCAGTATCGTCGAAAGCTCAGCGATAGGCATCCGACGCTCACCGATCAAATGTAATACCGCACCCGGATCGAGGTCGCCACAGCGCGTCGACATCGGCAGACCATCAAGCGCGGTAAAACCCATCGTCGTGGCGACGCTACGGCCATCTTCGATCGCGCACATGCTCGCACCCGAACCGAGATGCGCCACGATTAGTTTTCGTCCAGGGCGTCGGCCTAAAACGTCGCCTGCAACGCTTGCGATATAAGCGTAGGACAGGCCATGGAACCCGTATCGGATGACGCCTGTATCCCGAATTTCTCTTGGTAGGGCGTATTGTTGAGCAATTGCCGATTGCGTCCGGTGGAATGCAGTATCGAACGATGCGATTTGCGGGATACCGGGCAACTTTTTGGATACTGCGTGGACGCCGGCAACATTGAACGGTTGGTGCCCTGGGGCCAACGGCGCCAGGCTTTCGATTTCAGATAAGGCGGCGTCATCTAAAATAACAGGTTCCGAGAATTTCTGGCCGCCATGCACGACGCGATGGGATGCACAGATAATTTCCATGCTTTTGAACGCGCCTTCAAATAGCTTAAGGGCAAGCGCCAATGCCTCGCTACGGTCAGTTTTTGGAAGCGTCTTGGAAATACGCTGCTCAGGCGGGCCTTCGAAATGCAGCGCTGCCGCCTCGCCACCGATACCAGAGATATGCGCAACCCCGATTGCTTCGCTTGAATGGTTCACTTGCCCCGCATCGAAGAGCCGGGCTTTTACGCTCGATGAGCCGACATTCAGTGTCAGGATCGCCGAGCTCATAGTTTTAAGCTTTTGTCGCCTAACGCATAAAGCTTGGCGACGGCGCTAGACGCCAACCGCGGCAGCGCACCTTCAGCCCTGCTTGTGAGGATGACCGGAACACGCGCGCCCAGAACAACGCCCGCCGCGACAGCGCCACCCAAATAATCAAGCTGTTTCGCCATCATGTTACCGGCCTCAATATCGGGCGCGACCAGAATGTCAGCGACGCCAGCAACGGGCGATGAAATCCCTTTTGCTTTCGCAGCGTCGCTTGATATCGCGTTATCGAACGCCAAGGGCCCATCAACGACACCACCAGTAATTTGTCCGCGGTCACTCATTTTACAAAGCGCCGCCGCATCGAGCGTTGACGTCATTTTCGGATAAACCGTCTCAACGGCCGACAGGACAGCGACTTTAGGCGTAGCAACACCGAGCGCGATGCAGAGATCAATCGCATTTTGAACAATATCGCGTTTGGCGCTTAGATCAGGCGCGATGTTTATCGCAGCATCACTGATCATAAGAAGCCGGTCATAGGCCGGCGTATCGATGACGAAGACATGGCTGACCCTTCGCTCCGTCCGTAAGCCAACCGCCCGTGAGACAACCTGGGACATGATTTCATCCGTATGCAATGCGCCTTTCATCAAAGCACTGATGCGCCCGGCGGCAGCGTCTTTCGCTGCGGTTTCCGCAGCTGCGTGGGAGTGCGAACAATCAACAATTTCAATATCGGAGAGACTGTAGTCGCCCTGTCTAGCAGCGGCTTCAATTTTCGCTTTCGGCCCGTAGAAAACCGGCGCGATCAGGTTTGCGTCTCTTGCAGCAAGGGCGCCCTCAATGGAAATCGCGTTTACCGGATGGACAACACCAGTCTTAAGCGGCGCTCCGGGTTCAGCCTTTGAAATCAGCGCCCGCAGCCGGTCGCCCTGCTCGTGCAATACGGCCTTTGGCGCCGCAGCGAGGTCGACGGTAAGTTTTTCCATCGGCGCCATGACGAAGGCTTCGCCGTCAATGACCTGCTCGCCGTCAGCATTCACCACCTCGCAGTTTAAGACGACGCGACCGCGTTCTCGTTTTTCTTTTACCGCGACGCGCGCGGTTACGGTGTCGCCCAGGCGCACCGGACGTTTAAAGCGCAAGGTCTGGCCAAGATAAACGGTGCCAGCCCCCGGCAAGCGGGTGCCCAAGACCGTTGAGATCAAAGAGCCGCTCCACATGCCATGCCCGATCACGTCCTCGAACGGAGAAGCATTTGCATAATCGGGGTCAAGATTAGTCGGGTTCACATTGCCGGACATCGCAGCAAAGAGTGCAATGTCTTCTTTCGTCAGAACACGGGTTAAGTCCGCAGTGTCGCCTATGGCGATTTCGTCAAATGGTTTGTTTTCGAAGATCGTCATGGCCACGGTCCTGCTAAAATACGCGGGCTCCAGCCTAAACGGGAATTTTAGGGACACCGAAAGCTTTGCCCGCGCCCTTTTGAAGCGGCGCAGCCAACGCAAGGCGAAAAGCCCCCCGCAGAAGCAACGCGAGCTGCAGACTCATGTCGCGTTTAAACGATATCTTCCCAGCGTCGGCTCAGCCGGGAGGCCGCATTTATGATACCGACCATGGAATAAGTCTGCGGGAAATTCCCCCAAAGCTCGCCTGACGATGGATCAACGTCTTCTGACAAAAGCCCGAGAGCAGTGCGCGCATTTAAAACACCGTCGAAGAGCGCGCGCGCCTCATCACGACGGCCGATACGCGCGAGCGCGTCGATATGCCAGAACGTACACGCCGTAAACGCCGTCGTCGGAGCGCCAAAGTCGTCTGGGCTGCGGTACCGGAATACGTGAGACCCATCGCGCAGTTCTTCATCCACCCGCTCAACGGTTGCGATGTAACGCGGATCCTGCGCCTCAATAAAACCAATTTCCGCCATCAGCAAAACCGACGCATCGAGAGCGTCTCCGCCAAAGGCCCCGGTAAAAGCGTTCCGTTCATTGTTCCACGCGCGCTCTAATATTTCTGAGCGCATCTCGTCCGCACGCGAACGCCAATGGCCAACGCGATCATTGCGCCCAATGTGGGCTGCGATCTTAGCGAGACGGTCACAAGCGGCCCAGCACATAATCGCCGATGATGTGTGAACATCAGCACGCCCACGATACTCCCAAATACCCGCGTCTGGCGTCAAATAAAGACTATAAGCGCGCTCGCCGACCCGCTCGAAGTGTTCGAATTCAATTTCGCCTGCGCGCGCGAGAAGCCTCTCATCAAAGAAGGCCTGCGACGCCCCTAAGACAACATGACCATAGACATCGTGCTGTATATGCTCCGCTGCCTGATTGCCGATGCGAACGGGCCGATGACCACGGTATCCAGGTAGCGTATCAGCGATTGTTTCGCTTAAGTTTTCCTCTAACGCGACACCATAGACCGGCTGAATATGACCGCCATCCGTTTGCGCGATGGTGTTGCGCAAATATCCGAGATAGCGCTCTAGCGTCCCGACCGCGGATAGACGGTTTAAGGCGGAGACCGTAAAATAAGCGTCGCGCAACCAGCAATAGCGATAGTCCCAGTTACGTTCAGAACCGGCGTGTTCCGGGATGCTTGTGGTCAGGGCGGCGACTATGCCGCCTGTTTCTTCGTACACACACATTTTTAGGGTTATTGCAGCCCTGATAACCGCATCCTGCCAATCGGGCGGTGTCGCTAACCGCCGTGCCCACTCGCGCCATCGTTCCGAAGTGCGCTCCCGCCAATCACGGACGAGATCGCCAACATTGTTAGAGAGCGGTTCATCAGGGCCGAGAACAAAGGAGATTGGCCCATCTAGCACAAAGGGACGCCGCTCGACCAGGTAAGCAATCGGCGCATCGGTGGTTAAGCGAAAGCCTGCGGCATCATCAAAAAACCGAATATGGGAGACGCCGCGTCGCGTCGGCATCGGTTCCGCACCGCTTTTCGCCGCGCCTTGAATTTCAATCGTCAGGGTTGGCAGCCCCTTCAGCGGTTCGATTACGCGGCACACGGACGCTGGTCGAAACATGCGTCCCTTATCAACAAAACGCGGCGCGAAATCGATGATGCGGACGGCGGATCCGTCAGCGCTCTCAAGCGTCGTTTCAAGAACGCCGGTATTGCGGAGATATTGATGAGAGCGCTTTATGCAATCGCGCAGATCAACGCGGAAACCGCCGCCGCCGCCGAGCAATCC
>JBCCTV010000200.1:0-5855 GCA_039197915.1 Pseudomonadota bacterium
AAGTCTTAATTTCAGACGCGCTCAGCGAAACCGCGGTTAGCATCTTTAAAGATCGCGGCGTTGACGTCGACTACCAGCCGAAGCTTGGCAAAGAACCGGAAAAGCTCGCTGAGGTAATCGGCGACTTCGATGGGCTCGCCGTTCGATCAGCAACCAAAGCGCGCGCAGACCTTATCAAACGGGCGCCGAAGCTAAAGGTTATAGGCCGCGCAGGGATTGGCGTTGATAACATCGATATCAAGGCTGCAACCGCGGCCGGCGTCGTGGTTATGAACACGCCCTACGGCAACGCGATTACGACGGCGGAACACGCGATCGCCATGATGTTTTCGCTCGCTCGATCCATTCCGCAGGCGAATGAATCGACCCACGCGGGCAAATGGGAAAAATCCCGGTTCATGGGCGCCGAGCTCTACGGGAAAACCCTCGGCGTCATTGGTTGCGGCAATATCGGCTCAATCGTTGCTGACCGCGCGGTGGGGCTAAAAATGCGGGTCATCGCCTTTGATCCGTATCTAACCGAACAGCGCGCGACGGAAATCGGGGTTGAGAAAGTTGACCTCGAAACCCTATTGGGGCGGGCGGAAATTATTACGCTGCATACACCGCTCACTGATAAAACGCGCAACATTTTATCAAAAGAAAATATAGAGCGCACAAAGAAAGGCGTTTTTATCGTCAATTGCGCGCGTGGCGGCCTTGTAGACGAAGCAGCCCTTAAAGACGCCTTAGATGCGGGCCATGTGGCTGGGGCGGCGCTTGACGTTTTCTTAGAAGAGCCGGCGACGAAACATCCGTTGTTCGGGCACGAGAATGTCGTCGCCACGCCCCACCTGGGCGCGTCGACGCGCGAGGCCCAGGAAAATGTGGCGCTACAGGTTGCCGAGCAGATGGCGGATTATCTGGTGCGCGGCGCCGTTACAAATGCGCTGAACATGCCGTCCGTCACCGCTGAAGAAGCGCCGCGCCTAAAACCTTTTATTGCGCTTGCGGAGCATCTCGGCGCCTTCGCTGGTCAATTAACTGAGACCAGCATCAAAGCGATTGAGATTGTGTATTCGGGCGGTGTCGCAAAACTCAACACGCAACCCCTAACGTCCGCGGCCGTCGCCGCGGTCTTAAAGCCGATGTTGGCGGAAGTGAACGTGGTCAACGCGCCTTTGATCGCAAAAGAGCGTGGCGTTGCGATTGCGGAAACATACCGCGACGCCGCTGAGACGTTTGACGACGTTATTCGTTTGCGACTTGTGACCGAGCGTGCCGATCGATCCGTCGCGGGCACGTTGTTTGGCGACGCGCCGCGTGTCGTCGAAATTGACGGCGTACAGATGGAAGCAGGATTTGCCCCGCATATGTTATACGTCACGAACCGCGATAAGCCCGGTTTTATAGGCGCTTTGGGCGGTGTCTTGGGCGATGCGGGCGTCAATATCGCGACATTTAACTTGGGCCGCAAAAACACGGGCGGTGATGCAATCGCCGTCATTGCGGTCGATGGGCCCGTTGCATCGGGGCTCGTTGACGACGTTTTAGCCCTGGAACACGTGGTTAAAGCGAAGCCGCTTTCATTTTAATCCCGATTTACAGGCTTTTTTTGAAGATTATCGCGGATAATTCGTCTTCGAACTGTGGAGCGCATTGCGTCGGGCTTGCGAATCTGTAGATGTGGAAAATGGTGTGCCGGCGCCAGCGCGCAATGCGTTTAATGGTCTAGCGTTGTGCGCAACCCTTATTCTGGATGATGAGGAATTTAGCGATGGCCGTGAAACGGAAAACAGCAACGAAGAAGACGACGAAACGCGCGCCGGCGAAAAAAACGGCGGCGAGGAAAACGACTGCAGCGAAAAAGGCGCCTGCGCGTAAAGCAGTAAAACGCGCAGCACCGGAGGTGTTAACCCTTAAACACTTTGCCGCAGATCTTGCAGAAGCGCATGATATGCCAAAGCGCCAAACGGAAGACCTGTTGGCGGAGTTCATCGATTCGATCGGCGCCAACCTGAAAAAAGGCAAGAAGGTTCGCATCGTTGGGCTTGGCATCTTGGAAGTGCGCAAGCGCGCCGCCCGGATGGGTCGGAACCCAGCGACTGGCGAATCCATTCGGATCAAAGCCAGTAAAAAAGTGGCGTTCCGCGCGGCGAAGGACCTTAAAGAGCGCGTGCTCTAGGGTCTTCTTAAAAGACCGAATTGGAAAACGCCGGGTTTTACCCGGCGTTTTTTGTTGGCTTTCGCACGAAGTGCAGAACCGATCCTAAAACTCCCTTTGCGCCCGTGCCCACGCGTCCGGAATGTTCGGATGAAAAAAGTCGGCTTAGGCGCGCTAGCGCCGGCCCATGAATATCGAACCGACCCGGTCCGCTCGTCCGATGCGTCAGCATTGAACTGCTCTGTTGCGATGCGGGAGAGTTGATTTATTTCCGTCGCGCCGCTTATGTGTCGTTAACGCGCGTTCGTGCGTAAGACCGACAGGGAAATTTCACCGAGATGGGGCGACAGCTTATCCTTGCAGCCGCTTTGGCGATCCTGTGGCTGCTGCTTTCAGGCTATTTCGATAAACCGCTGCTCCTAATTTTCGGCGCGTTATCGATCTTGCTCTGCGTCTATCTCGCTGCGCGCTCTGGCGTTTTGGATGAAGAAGGCGTGCCGTCAGGTTTGATGCCGGGCATTTTCGCGTATTGGGTCTGGCTTACCGGAGAAATCGGCAAAGCCAACATTATGGTTGCGCGCGAGGCTCTTGCGGTTAAACCCCGCCTTTCCCCAAAAGTTGTTCAAGTGCCAATTGCAGCAAAAACAAACGCTGGGATTGCGACATTTGCGAATTCGATAACGCTGACCCCGGGCACCGTCAGCGTCAATCTTGAAGACGATCATATTCTCGTTCACGCGCTTACCGAAGAACTAGCTGACCCGTCCGGCATGGCGGAGATGGGTCGCCATATCGCTTCGTTTGAAAAGAAGCGAGACGCTTAGATGTTTGCTGTTGCGGCCTTCGCGATCATCATGGCGATGACTGTTGTGCTGGCGCGTGCGATCGCCGGGCCTTCTCTCTATGACCGGGTTCTGGCCGGCAACAGCTTCGGTACAAAAACGGTGATTTTAATTGGCGTTATGGGATATCTCACCGGTCGTCCAGACTTCCTTGATATCGCCCTTCTCTATGCGCTGATTAATTTTGCGGCCTTAATCGCGATCCTGAAGTTTTTCCGTTACCGGACACTGTCGGTTTCCATGTTAGGCGCGGCGACAGACCAGCCGGTCTTTGAACAACCCGAAGGCGCGCCAACGGCCGACGCCGGTCCTCTGAGGGCTGACGATGCTTGACCTGATTGTTGACCTCATCTCATGGGCTTTTTTCGTCGTCGGCGGTATCGGCGTTGTTGCAGGGGCGATTGGCATTTTGCGCTTCCCTGACTTTTACACGCGCGTGCATGCAGCGGGCGTCACTGATACGGCGGGCGCTGAACTCATCCTTATCGGGATGGCTCTTCAAGCGCCAAGTTGGATTGTTGTCGCCAAGCTTGCTTTCATCGGCTTTTTCCTATTCATGACAAGCCCTGTTGCGACCCACGCGATCGCTCACGCGGCTTGGGTCGGCGGTATTCGGCCTCTCCTTGGGCCAGAATTGAAGCGCGAGGAGACCGACTAATGTCAGATCCCGGATTTCACGTATCGCTCACGCCGAGCGTCGTCCTTGACGTTATTATCCTGACGCTCATGCTGCGGGTCGCTTACGGCATGCTGAAGTCGAGGCATCTGTTTGCCGTCGTTATGCTGTCCGGAATTTATTCGTTGCTATGCGCATCATTCTTCGTCTCCCTAGACGCGGTCGATGTCGCGTTTACTGAAGCGGCCGTGGGCGCTGGCGTATCAACGGTGTTGATGTTGGCGGGTATGCTGCTCACTGCGCGCCGGGAAAAGCCTTTAACGCAAGGCCGAACTGGTGTTGCGACCGCGCTCGTCATTTTGGTTGGCGCGGCCTTGATCTACGCGACGATCGACATGCCCGCTTTTGGTGACGCAACGGCGCCAGCAAACGCCTATGTCGGGCAAGCTTATGTTGAGCGCACGCCAAACGAAATCGCTGTACCCAACATTGTGACGGCGGTCTTAGCGAGCTATCGCGGCTTCGATACGCTGGGAGAAACAACCGTTGTCTTTACCGCGGGGCTCGCGGTGATGTTGCTTTTGGGCAAAGGAAGCGCCCGCGGCGGCCGGGCCGTGGTCGATAAATCTGACAATGAGACGGAGGAGTAAATGGAACACCTCGTTCTCCGCGTCATGACAAAAGTGCTCTTTGCACCTATTATTTTGTTTGCGCTTTACGTCCAGTTCCACGGCGACTACGGCCCCGGTGGCGGATTCCAAGCGGGCGTTATTTTCGCGGTCGCGTTTATTCTTCACGCGTTGAGCTTTGGTCTCGACGCCACCAAGAGCGCGCTCCCCGAAGAAGCCTTGAAAATCTTGATGGTCGTTGGCGTCTTGCTCTATGCGGGCACTGGCGTTGTTACGATGGCGCTTGGCGGGAATTACTTGAGCTACGACACAATTGCACCGGACTCGACGCACCATGCGGGCCAGCACTACGGAATATTGGTTGTCGAATTGGGTGTTGGCATCGCCGTCGCGGCGACCATGCTGACGATCTTTTACAATTTCGCCGGGCGTGAGCCGGAAATCGACCCGAAGGATTGGTAGGCGGGCCTCGATGATCGACTTTGTCTTTGAGCGGTATAATTATTGGATCTTCATCGTTCTGATGATGGTCGGGCTGTATATCGTCATCAGCCGCGGCAACCTCGTGAAGAAGTTAATCGGCCTCAATCTTTTTCAAACCTCTGTCTTTGTATATTATATCTCCATCGGCAAAATTGTCGGCGGCACAGCGCCTATCCTTATTGGCGGTCACGGTGACGACCACAGTCATAGCGACGACCACGGGCACGGTGACAGTCATACGGATGGTCATGGCGCTGACCACCACATGGATCAGGGCGATGGCCACAGCGCGGCTCCGGAAAGCGCTGGTTACGGTGCTGCACACAGCGCCGATGCGCCGCACCAAGCGAGTGCTCCGCATAATGATGGTGAACCAAGCCATGGAGCCGAAGGAGCGCTAACCCACGGGTCGAGCGAAGGCGCGCCAACGGCTGAGATAGCCGCTGATCTGGCTGCGTTGACGGCTGAGGCGCCGTCGTCAGCCGAACCAATTTCCAACGTTGCAATTGACGCTGCGATGCACGCTGCACGGTGCGCCGGCGGCGTCGACGAAGCCTGCTACACGAACCCCTTGCCGCATGTCTTAATCCTCACTGCAATTGTTGTTGGCGTCGCCACAACTGCCGTGGGGCTTTCTCTCGCCGTGCGCATTCGGGAAGCCTACGGAACAATTGAAGAGGACGAGCTTATCGTCGACGACCACTACGCGCAATTTGGCGATGCGGGCCCTGAGATTGGGGGCGCAGAGACATGAGCGCCGTCTCTCAGCTGCCGGTCTTGCCCGTTATTGTACCGCTTGTCAGCGCGCCGATCGTGGCCCTGTTGCCAAAAGGGCGTGCGCCCTGGGTGGCGGCGACGCTTGTCGCGTGGGCGACGTTTGGCTTGTGCATCGCCTTGCTCCTCGACGTTCGCGACGTCGGGTTAATCAGCTACGCGCTGGGGGATTGGGCGCCCCCCGTCGGCATTGAATACCGCGTTGATCTCGCGAACGCCTTGGTTCTCTGCTTGGTTTCCGGCATTGCATCGGCCGTCTTTCCGTTCGCCTATGAAAGCGTCGCCTCGGAGATTGACGCCCGTCAGTCCTCGAACTTTTACAGCGCGCTTTTGATCTGCATGACGGGTCTCTTAGGCGTTACAATTAC
>JBCCTV010000201.1:0-5832 GCA_039197915.1 Pseudomonadota bacterium
CGCATTCGGGACGGAAAGATTTCCGACATCTGGCATGTGGAGGAGCTTCTAAAGATGCTCGACCAGATGCAAGGAGGCGTCACCGCTTTCGGGCGCCCGGTTAGAGGGGGGGATAGATGATGGATGGAGAGGCCTTCAACATCCGCGCCCGCGGCCGGATGCACATCGAGGAGATGTGGGGCGCGGGACGAGAAGACCTCGCGTCAACTCTGTATGCCGATGACGTTCGCGATCACAATCCGGCGCCCGATCAACGACCTGGGCTCGCTGGTATACTCGATGTTCTACGCTGGTTACGCGAAGCCGTTCCAGACCTCTCAATGCGCGTGGACCAATATGTCGTTGACCCGCCCTACATCGCGGATCGGTGGACCATGACGGGCACGCATACCGGCGCGCCGCTTATGGGAGTGCCGGCCTCGGGTCGTGCTTTTCGGATCAGCGGCATGGATGTGTCAAAATTCGGCGTCGACGGAAAGATCACCGACATTTGGCATGTGGAGGAGTTCTGGCGGCTTCGAGATCAGCTGACTGAAGAGCCCGCATCACCATAAATACTATATTATCAGTAGGCGTTCTTAAGTCTATTTTCTAAAGCGTTGTGGTTAATCGCAATACTATAAGTTGGAGAGGTGCGATGAAAAAACGGGTGGTGGGATTTTTTGGCGCGGTCATCATGGCTGGGCCAGCGATGGCCAGTGAATTCATGGATGCTTGCAAGGCGGACGCGCAGGCCGCGGGTTATGGAGACGGCGCAACCGTTTGCGCTTGCTTGGAGACGAACGGGGAGGGCGCCGGCGTTTTGGACGAACTGATCGAGGCCCTCGAAATCAAGGACATCGATGAGCGTCGCGCGTCCCTGTCGCTGGAGGCGGGAGCAGCCGTCGAAAGCTGCGCCGGCTGACGCAACGAAAGACGTCTCGATCGCGGAGGGCAGGGTCCATACCCGTTTCTGGCGAGCGTTTTTGCTAGAGCGAGTTGCAGCGAAAGCAGCTGACCGGTTTCGCGTCCGCAAGTCGCGCGAACAAAGACTTAAAGCCGTTTGCGGCCTCTAAACTAACCCAGATCAGACGCAAACGGCTCTAATGGAAGGAGGAAGGTCATTGAGCGCTCGTCCCCGAGGCCTCCCGAAGTCCGCTTGCAGCGAAGGCTCTCACAGAAGCGTTTGCGGCGATTGCGATTGAAGCTCTCGTCCCAGATTTGATAGAGTTTTTAGGCTGACAAGTCGTCTGTCGCTTGCAAGAAGGCGAACAGCGCGGCGTTAAACGCCTCGGGTTGTTCGATATTTGAGAGGTGCCCGGCTTCCGGGACGATCACTAGCTTCGCATTTGGGATCTTTTCAGCCATCCTCTCGGAGACTGCGGGCGGCGTCAGCATGTCGTCCTCGCCGACGATGATCAAGGTAGGCGTACGAATTTTGGTAAAGTCGGGCGGTGATCGATACATCACCATCGCTTCAAGCGACTTCAAATAGGTGTCTTTGCGAAGCGAGGACATGCTTTGCACCAACCTCTGATACGCACGGTCCGGAGCTTTGGGGGAAACGAGAGATTTCGCCAATTTCGGTGCGATGTCGCTCGGAGAAAGGCCGTCAAGCAGCGGCTTCTGGCGGGCGTCTAAGAAGGCTTGTGCGTCTTCGGGCGTCCGGTCGTTGGCGACGCCGGGACCTGTATCGCACAAGACGAGAGATTTGAGACGCTCCGGCGCCTTTTTCCAAAACTCCATGGCGACGACGCCGCCCATAGAAAGGCCGACGATGTGAGCCTGTTCGGCGGATAAGTATTCAAGCACGCGGAGAAGATCGCCGCATACGTCGCTATACCGGAAAGGACCGTCGAAATCGTCGCTCGCTCCGTAGCCGCGCAGATCTACCGAAACGCCCTGGTATCCTACAGGGCAGGCAAGCAGCTGATCGCTCCAATTCGAGCGATCGCCCCCGATCCCGTGAATAAAAAGGATGACCTCTCCCGAGCCGGCAACATCGACCGCGATCTCCGGCGCTGGGGGCACCCGAACGGTCTTTATGTCTTCGAGGGCCATGACGAACGATCTTCCTTTGTTACAGCGCCGATATTCCAAATCCCATCCGATAACAGAAAGTCCGGAGACCGCAGCGCTAGAGACGATCACATTCTGCCGGGGCGCTCAGCCGCCTCTATGGAAAACGGCGCGGATTTGGTGTCCGCGCCGCCCCTTGCGTTCAACGCCGCGATCAGGTGCGTCGTCTCGGGCCGTCTCCGGCGGTAGGCGATAGGGTCGTTAGAAGCGAACGGCCCCGCGAAGACCCCATTCGGCCGGATCTCCGACATGGACATACGCGACGCCTTGCGTGACCGTCGCATCCTGTCCAAATACGAAGTACTCTTCGTCAGTTACATTCGTTCCGAATGCGGAAATCGAGTACCGGTCATCCGGCGAGTCCCATGTCACTTGAAGGTTCAGGAGGCCGTATCCTCCTTGACGCTCGAGCGGCGAATTCACGGGCGCGAAGAAGTGCTCCGATATATAGAAATAGTCGGCGCGCATCCTAAGGTTGCCGATCTCGCCGAGGGGAACAGTGTACTGCCCGCCCGCATTCACGGTCCAATTTGGCGCAAAAGCGAGTTCGTTGCCTTCGAAGACGCCGCTGACGGCCAGACCGGGATCGACTTCAGTAAATTCACTGTCCGTGAAACCGACGCCGAGATCGAACAGCAGATTATCGGTCGGGGCCGCTGTCGCTTCGATTTCGAAACCCTTGATTTCAGCTTCGGCGGCGTTCGTGATCCTAAAGAAGACCTCTGGGTCCGTGACGCTTTGCTGGATATCCTTGTACTTCGTGTAAAAGGCCGCCGCGTTTAAGCGGAGACGGCGGTCGAAAAGCTCCGTCTTGGCCCCAATTTCATATGTGTTGTTGATATCCGGCTCGTACGTGTCCAACCCCGCGGGCGTCAGCAATCGCCCGTTGAAGCCGCCGCTGCGGAAGCCCTGCGAGTAGGAGAAGTAAACAAGGACATCTTCGGCCGCCTGATATTCAATACCGGCGCGCGGCGAAATATCGTCGAAGTCCGCCGAGGCGCTAACCGAAAAAGGCTGTGCGAACGGAAATGGCGGCGTTTGTGTCGTGTCGAAGTCCTTTTCTTCGTAGGTATAGCGCAGGCCGCCGGTAAGGCTCAGCCGATCTGTCAAGTTGAAACTAAACTGACCGAAGGCGGCGTAGGCGTTGACGTCCTGTTCGCGGTCCTGGTCCCAAACGGCGCAGCGGAATTCTCCGCGCACGATCGGCGGGAGGGTTGGGTTACACAGATCCTGAGCTTCAACCGAATTTTCGTAGAAATAATACAGCCCGAAAATCCAGTCGAGACGATCGTCGAGCGATGCGCCGAGCACCTGGAATTCCTGGCTGAATTGTTCCTGCTCGAACTGAACATTGACGTCGTAGTAGGAAAACAGAGTTCCATCGAAGTCTTGCCAATTGTTGGCGTCAAGCCCCCGATAGGCGGAGATCGATTTAAGCGTGACCGCGCCGGCGTCATAGTCCGCTGTGATCGAGCCGCCCCATGTGTCGAGATCGTTTATCGCCGGAACGGACTGGAATGAGTCATAGATATCGTCTGAACGATCATTTGCGGCGTCCGGATTGATGCTGCCCGGAGCTATCCCAAACGCATTGGGGTTAAGACCCACATTGAGAACGGGGTTTGGCGACCCGCGATCGCGTGCGTAGTCGCCGCGCACCACCACTTCAAGTCGATCCGTGGGGGCCCACAGAAGCGTTCCCTTGACGCCAACTCGCTCGATATCGCCAAAGGTCGTTCCATCGGTGACGCGCTGCGACGGTCCGTCCTGGTTTTCGGTAAGCGCCGAAACGCGAAATGCCGCTGTTTCGCCAAGCGGAACGTTAACGGTCGCGAGGGCGTCGATGCGGTTCCTGCTCCCGCCCGTTACTTCGGCCGACACGGCGTACTCGTCCAGCTGAGGTTTTTTAGTTACCACACTGACAGCGCCGCCGAGCGTGTTCCGGCCGAACAACGTGCCCTGAGGGCCGCGCAGGACTTCGACGCGCTCAACATCCTCAACGTCCAAAAGCGCACCGATGGTGCGCCCGAGATAAACACCGTCCACATAAACGCCAACGCCGGGGTCGTTCGTGCTCGTGAAGTCAAATTGCCCGATGCCGCGAATGAAAAAGTTAGCGTCGGTCGAGCCTTGCGGTCCGTTGGTCGCGACCAAATTCGGCGTGCTGCTTGCGAATTCGACGATGTCGTCCAGCGAGCGAGCCTCAATCGCTTCACCGGCCAGCGCCGTCACGGAAACTGGTACGTCTTGCAGCGATTCTTCCTGCCGCCGAGCGGTCACCGTAATTTCGTCCACTTGCGCCAATACCGGCGCGCTGACCCCCGTCATCAAGGTTGCCAGAGTGATTGCACCCAGTTTTTTAGAATGCCTCAAAATCCCCTCCCTCGCTTTAAAGTCCCCAGCTTGCGCTTTGTTGGCGATAAGCTTACGCCCATGCAGAGACTTCCAATGTCTGCAGTAAGAACCTCTATTGAGAGGCAGTTGGCGCAGAATTCCTAAACACTTTGCTGCGCGGCTTCATAACTTTTTGGAATGTTGACGTGTTAGGCGTCGGCTATCCGCTTTGCTCCTCGCATGTTTCGCGTCGCAGCCATGCCGCGTCCGCGCCGGCTGATCCAGCTCCTACAGACGAAGGGATCGCGTCGGTGGCCTGCGGCCGTGGGCGCGCCCATTGCCTCGAAGCTACGTCTCGAAAACCACCTATTTCTGATGGCATGCAGTATTTTAAGATGAAAAGTTTCGTTGACCTTATTCGTCTCTGTGCATAACCTTTGGTTCGGTTCAAGCTGCTATTTGCCTAACTCCAGCCGTTGTGCGAGTGATTATTTCACGCCCTGCCCAGTTGCTTTTTAACGATAATAAGTCAGCCTATATTTGGTCATATTTCGAAGATTATCCGCGAAGTAGTTTTCGGATAAGTAGCCGTATGATGAGAAAGGCATCTTCCATAAAGAATTTTTTTCGTTTGCGAGTATTGCTCGCGTCATCGAAGGAGAGGCAAAGACGTGTTTTTTACTTCCCGCGAGATAAGGTTTGGCGATGTTGATGTCGCGGGGATAATTTTTTATCCGTGCTACTTCGCGATGTTGAATGATGTGGTGGATGATTGGTTGCAAAGTCTTGGCTTTGGCTTCCGACGCCTCATGCAAGACTTTGGATGCAGCACGCCCGTTGTGCATATAGAAACTTCTTTCAGGGTTCCACTTCGCTTTGGTGACTCAGTCAAGTTTGAAGTTACCGCAAAAGAGATCGGTTCGCGGTCTGCGACGTTGGATATCATTACGTTCAAGGAGGATAAGAGGGTAATCGAGACGGCCCTTACCATCGTTTGTGTGCAAAACGGCGCTATCACTTCCCTGGCATGGCCGGCCTCGGTGAAATCGGCTTTAAAGTCGTTCGCCGAGGCCGTCTAGTAGTAGAACGATTTAGTATTCGCTAGTAATGGAACAATTAGTTGGACGAAAAGTAGATTATCGAATATTTGACAAAATATCAGCCTAGATATCGTCGTTATACGTAGAGTGTCTTAGACCCTCAGAGCTGGAACGCAAATCAGATATGGATTTTGTATCCAGCGGTCTTCCCGTGGTTTGAAGACGAGGTGCAATGCAACCTTCCAGGCTTTGGTCTTCCGGTGTTTTTCTCCCCCAGTTTGATTGCAATTTTTCGGGCATCTTGGACCTTGGAATAGAGCATGAGATGCCGAGAAAGAAATACACTAACGAGTAGATTACGTTCGCGCTGAGGCAGGCCGAACAGGGCGCTGCTGTGGCC
>JBCCTV010000202.1:0-5805 GCA_039197915.1 Pseudomonadota bacterium
AAGACTTTTATGTGGCCGGCGTCTTTTTGGGAGCCTGTCTATGAAAAGATGATTAGACGGGCGGCCGGACTTGGACGCGCCGCCGATGCGCCTGATCCCGATCGCTACGAGCATAGCCATTTACATACGGATGTTCTTATAATTGGAGCGGGAGCGGCGGGTTTGCGGGCGGCGAACCGGGCGGCGCAAGCGGGTCTGCGGGTGGTTCTGCTCGAAGAAAACGCTGAATTGGGCGGCTGGCTTCGCCATGTTCCCGGCGAGATTAACGCGCGATCGCACGACGAATGGATTCAAAACGAGACGTCCGCCTTGGAATCAGCGGAAACGGTTCAGCTTCTAACGCGAACAACAGCACTTGGTCTTTATGATGACAATGTAGTGCTCGCACTTGAGCGTGTTAGCGATCATCTAGCGCAACCCGGTAACGGAGCGCCGCGCCAGAGGCTTTGGATCATTCGTCCACGGCAGATTATTATTGCAGCTGGGGCAATTGAGCGGCCAATCACTTTCGGCGATAACGATAAGCCCGGTGTGATGCTTTCCTCTGCGGTCAGAGGGTTCGCTCACCGTTATGGCGTTGCTGCTGGTCGACGCATCGCAATTGCGACAAATAACGACGAAGGTTTCGAGGCGGCGCTTGATCTAAAAACCGCTGGCTTAGATATCGTGTGCGTTGCGGATCAGCGCCCGCAACCAAGCGCGGCTTCGCAGCGGGCGCGTGAGGTTGGGATAGAGGTTCACCATGGCGTCACCCCGCAACGCGCGCTTGGCGGTGTTGAGGTCGCCGGTGTGCGCTTTCAAAATTTGGCGGGCGAAACAACGTTTGATCGGGCTTGTGACGTCATTGCTATGGCGGGCGGCCTCAACCCGTGCGTCCAGTTGCTGAGCCAGGGCGGCGCCCCGCCGAAATGGGTCAGCGAAATCCAAGCGTTTGTGGCTGACGCGCCACGGTCAGGCGTACAGACCGCAGGCGCGTGCAGCGGCCTTTTTGAGCTGAGCGCTTGTCTTCAAAGTGGCGAAGCCGCGGCGTCGGAAGCGGCGATGCGCCTTGGGGCTGCAAACAATAGCGCGGCGTCGGCGCGCCCTGAAATCAAACCAATCGATATCACGCTAGCGACTGAAACCCCTAAGACCGGAAAACGCGGCAAAGCGTTCGTCGACTTCCAGAATGACGTTGTCGCGAGCGATATCAAGCTCGCGGTTCGTGAAGGCTACACCTCAGTCGAACATGTCAAGCGCTATACGACGCTCGGCATGGCGACGGACCAAGGCAAGATTTCATCCGTAAACGGATTGGCAATTCTAGCACAAGCTCATGAAAAGAACATTCCGGACGTTGGCGTAACGCGTTTCCGGCCACCCTACACGCCAGCGGCCATCGGCGCATTTGCGGGTCATCATCGCGGAAAAACATTTCAGCCGGTGCGACGCACGGCCATGCATCACTGTCACGAACAAGCCGGCGCAACATTTGTAGAAGCCGGGCAATGGTTGCGCCCGCGATATTATGCGCGCCCAGGCGAGGGCATGTTAGCGGCGATAAAACGGGAGGCTTCGGCTGTCCGCGCCTCCCTGGGCGTTTGCGACGTCTCAACGCTTGGCAAAATAGATGTGTACGGACCGGATGCAGGAAAGTTTCTGAACCGTCTTTATATAAACAATTGGCTAAAGCTGCCTGTTGGGAAAGCGCGCTACGGTGTGATGTTACGTGAAGACGGGCACCTGTTTGATGACGGAACAACGTCGCGCTTGGCGGATGATCATTTCTTCATGACTTGCACGACAGCAAACGCTGGCCGGGTGCTGGCGCATATGGAGTACGCAGCGCAGGTGCTGTTCCCCGAGCTTGATGTGGTTTTTTGTTCAGCGACAGAGCAATGGTGTGGTGTTGCCCTCGCGGGCCCGATGAGCCGAAAAGCCCTTGAAAATGTGGTCGATACAGATGTTTCAAACGATGCTCTGCCTTATCTCGGCGTTATTGAAACGACCATTGATGGCGTTCCGGCGAGGGTTTTTCGAATTAGTTTTTCTGGCGAGCTTGCCTACGAAATAAATGTGCCCTGGGGCGCCGGCGAGATGATGTGGCGGAAAGTGATGGATGCTGGCGCGCCGTTTGATATCACGCCCTATGGCACAGAAGCGCTCGGCGTCTTGCGCGTTGAAAAGGGGCATGTCGCTGGTCCTGAAATCGATGGCCGCACCACGGCCGCCGATGTCGGTCTCGGTAAAATGATGGCTAAGAAAGACTTTATCGGGAAGAAATTAGCGGGTCGGCCGGGTCTTACAGCCGAAACGCGCTCGACCCTTGTGGGGGTTAAGCCGGTGTCGGCAAATGACAGATTGCGTGGTGGCGCTCATTTCGTTGCGGGCCCGGCGGTGCCCCAGCAAGAAAGTCTCGGCTGGCTAAGCTCGGTTGCAGATAGTCCGGCGGTCGGCGGTTGGATTGGTCTTGGCTTTTTGAGCCACGGCGCCGATCGACTTGGTGAACGTCTCTATACAGCTTATCCGCTTAAAGACGAAATTGTTGAAGTCGAAATTTGCTCACCGGTATTTGTTGATCCAGAAGGGGAGCGTGTGCGTGGTTGACGCTACTTTGACTTCTCCTCTGGCGCATCTGTCCCTTGCTGCGTTTCCTTCGGACGGCAATGAAACGGATACGACGCTGGTCGCCCGCCATAGGGTCGGGTTCTTCCACGTGATGGCGCGCCAAGCCGGCGCGCTCGAGACCGCGCACAAGCTCGGCGATGCGCGTGCGCCCGGCCGCGCCGCAGTGTGCGAGCATGGTATCGTTCTACCGACGGCGCCGGGCGAGTGGGCGGTCTTGTGTGATGGCGCCGAAGCTGAGTTAAAGCTGGCGGCCTTACGCCAAACCCTCGATGGTCTTGCTTACGTTTCTGATCAAAGCCATGGACGGATGTCGCTTCGCCTGCGCGGCGCCAGCGCGCGCGGTCTTATGCAAAAAGAGTGTGCGATTGATCTTCACCCGTCCAAATTTTACGAAGGCTCCTGCGCGACGACCACAATGGCTGGCATCGGGGTTCTCGTTCACCAGATCTCTGATGCTCCTTGCTATGACCTTTACTGCTATTCCGGGTATGCGGATAGTTTCTGGAATTGGTTTGTTGAGGCGGGCGAAGAGCTCGGACTAAAAGTCTATCGAGAGGAATGACGTGATGAGCGAAGCAGAAACCTACATCTTAAAACTTACGTGCACGAACCAGCCAGGAATAGTCGCCGCGATTTCTCGTGTCATCGCGGATCACGGCGGCGACATTTTGGAATGCCAACAGTTTGATGATGCGGAAACCGGGAAGTTCTTGATGCGCATCCGCTTCTCAACGACCCAAGGCAGCGAACTGAAAGCTGCGTTTGGTTCGACTTTTGAACGCTTTGGTGTGACGAGCGAACTCGTTGAAGAGCACAAAAAACAAAACGTTTTGATGATGGTCTCGAAAATGGACCACTGTCTGCAAGATCTTCTTTATCGTTGGCGTAAAGATAATCTTGATATGGATGTTGTTGGAATTGTGTCGAACCATGAAACGACACGCCAGTTGGCGGAGCTTTACGACGTTCCCTATGACGTGTTGCCGGTGACCAAAGAGAATAAGGCCGAACAAGAACAAAAATTGATGCAGATCATTGAAGATCGACAGGTCGATTTGGTTGTTCTAGCGCGCTACATGCAGATCTTGTCCGATGACGTTTCGAGGCGCTTGTCAGGTAAGGTCATCAACATCCATCACTCATTTCTGCCGAGCTTCAAAGGTGCAAGGCCGTATCACCAGGCGCGGCGACGGGGCGTGAAACTTATCGGCGCGACGGCCCATTATGTGACATCGGATTTGGACGAGGGCCCAATAATTGAGCAGGAAGTCACACGGGTGAAACACTCCGATACGGCCGACGAGCTTGTGCGCATTGGACGAGATACGGAATGCCGCGTGCTGGCCCGCGCTGTCCGTTGGCATTTAGAGGGGCGCGTCTTCTTAAATGGCGACAGTACGGTCGTGTTTACCTGACTCTTAAGACGAAATGATGCGGCGCGTACTTTAAGCGTCTCGTGCCTCTACTGCCGGCATAAAGTTTCGCGGCCGCTCTCAAAGGACATCGATTCTCGGATTTATGGCGGTTTCTGCAGCTTGAAAGCGCTCATTGTATGTTTCTTGAGGAGAAAAAAATTTTCGCATTGTTGACAGGCGCTTTTTGTTGAGCAAACTAGCGTTGCGACGTTGGAGAGAGCGAAAACAACATGTGCGGCATTGTTGGGTTATTTGTGCGCGATCCGTCCTTAGAGCCTGAATTCGGGTCGTTGATGTCCGCTATGCTGACCACGATGACCGACCGTGGGCCGGATAGCGCGGGGTTCGCCGTTTACACCCATGGTGATCAAGGGACGTTAAAAGTCACCGTACGGATTGACGACCCGGAGGAGCGCGATCGGCATGCAGGGGCTTTATCCGACCTAACCGGCGAAAAATCCTCTGTTACAATCAGAAACACACACGTCGTTGTTGCTACACCTGTAGATCAGGTAAGCATCGTTCAAGATTATATAAATAACACAGATGGTCTCGAGCTTGTCTCCATAGGTGAGCATATGGAGATTTATAAAGACGTGGGCTTGCCGAGTGACGTTTCCGATCGCTTTGGGCTTTCAAAGATGTCGGGCACGCACGGGATCGGCCACACGCGCATGGCGACAGAATCGGCTGTCACAACGGCTGGCGCCCATCCATTCACAACGTCTACGGATCAATGCCTTGTCCATAACGGGTCGCTGAGCAACCACCATGACCTACGACGTCGCTTAGCCAAGGATGGGGTCTTACTGAGAACCGAAAATGACTCCGAGGCCGCTGCCGGATATATTAGTTCCCGGCTCATGAAGGGCGATACGCTGGACGCGGCGCTTGAGAAATCCTTAGACGCCCTAGACGGCTTTTTCACGTTCGTGGTCGGGACAGCGTCTGGTTTTGGCGTGCTCCGTGATCCGATCGCCTGCAAGCCCGCTGTGATGGCGGAAACGGACCAATATGTCGCTTTCGGATCTGAATATCGGGCGCTAGCCGAGTTGCCGGGAATTGGTAAGGCGCGCGTTTGGGAGCCGGAACCAGCCACCGTTTACTTCTGGGAGCGATGAGCGTGGCACGTTTTGATTTGGCCGAGCAGCCTCTCAGAGAATTAAACGCGGCGCTCCATGAGCTTGATCCGACGGCGCCTGGAGACCCGTGGTCGATAGCGAATCCGAAAGGCCGGCACGCGATTGCAGTCGGTGTTGACGCGCCCGTTGACATCGAAATCGATGGACACGTTGGTTATTATTGCGGCGGGATGAACAAACAAGCGCGTATAACGGTCAATGGTTCCGCCGGCGTTGGGGTTGGTGAAAACATCATGTCCGGAACCATCCTCGTTAACGGCGATGTTAGCCAATCGGCCGGCGCGACCGGGCGCGGCGGACTTATCGTTATTGAGGGATCCGCGGCGGCGCGATGCGGCATTTCGATGAAAGGCGTCGACATCGTCGTAAAAGGTAATATTGGCCATATGTCAGCTTTCATGGCGCAAGCTGGCAACCTAGTGGTTCTTGGCGACGCTGGCGACGCCTTGGGCGACTCCATATATGAGGCCAATTTATTTGTTCGCGGATCAGTGAAAAGTCTGGGTGCAGACTGTATTGAGAAAGAGCTCGACGCCGAGCACACGGAAATACTTCGGGCGTTGTTAGATGGCGCTGGTCTTCACAATGTCGCCACGTCGGATTTTAGACGCTATGGCTCGGCGCGCCAGCTTTACAATTTC